>JBJMVV010000281.1:0-9356 GCA_045810505.1 Massilia sp. | reverse complement strand
GGGCCTGGTGGTGGCGCTGACCATCCCGCTCGTGCTGGCCATCACATTTTTATTCATGAATGTGTTCTCGATCGACCTGCACAAGATTTCGCTGGGCGCACTGATCATCGCGCTGGGCCTGCTGGTGGACGATGCCATCATTGCCGTCGAAATGATGGTGCGCAAGATGGAGGAGGGCATGTCGCGCTTCGATGCGGCCACCTTTGCTTATACGTCCACCGCGATTCCCATGCTGACCGGCACCCTCATCACGGCGGCGGGCTTTCTGCCGATTGGCCTGGCCAAGTCTTCCGCGGGCGAGTACACCTTCACGATGTTTTCGGTGAACACGATTGCGCTGCTGGTGTCCTGGCTGGCTGCCGTCATGTTCACGCCCTATATCGGCTTTCTGATCCTGCGGGTGCAAGCACTGGGCGAAGCGACCGAGAACAATGACCACGTGGTGTTCGACACGCCCGGTTATCAACGCTTCCGCCGCATCGTCGACTGGTGTGTGGACTGGCGCAAGGTGACGATTGGCGTCACCCTGGCCGTGGTGGGCCTCGGTGTGTACGGCTTTCAATTTATCGAAAAACAGTTTTTCCCGGATTCGAGCCGGCGCGAACTGATGGTGGAGATGTGGCTGCCTGAAGGGAGCACCTTTGCCGCCACCGAAGTGCAGGCCAAGAAGTTCGAGGCGTATATCCGCACCCAGCCGGGGGTGGAAAGCGTGACCAGTTATGTGGGCACGGGCAGCCCCCGCTTTTATTTGCCGCTGGACCAGATCTTTCCGCAGACGAATGTGTCGCAGATTGTCGTGCTGCCGAAAGACCTGGCCACCCGCGAAGTGCTGCGCAAAAAAATCATCGAGACATTCAAAAACGGTTTCCCCGAAGTGCGCGGTCGCGTAAAACTGTTGCCGAACGGCCCGCCGGTGCCGTATCCGGTGCAGTTCCTGGTGGCCGGGCCCGAGATCGCCACGGCCCGCAAGCTGGCCGATGAAGTCAAAGACGTGCTGCGCGCCAACCCGAATGCCATTGGCGTCAACGACAACTGGAACGAGTCGATCAAGGTGCTGCGCCTCGACGTTGACCAGGACAAGTTGCGCGCCCTGGGCATCAGTTCGCAAGCGGTGGCGCGCACGGCCAATACGATTTTGTCGGGGACCACCATCGGCCAGTTCCGCGAAAACAATAAGTTGATCGACATCGTCGTGCGCGAACCGGTCGAAGAGCGCGCCACCATGACGGTGCTGAACGATTCCACCTTCCCCAGCGCGAGCGGCAAGCCGGTGACGATGTCGCAGATCGCCCGCGCCCGCTTTGTGTGGGAGCCGGGCGTGGTCTGGCGCGAAGGGCGCGAATGGGCCATCACCGTGCAGTCGGACGTGGCGGACGGCATCCAGGGGCCGACGGTATCCGGCCAGGTGATGGATAAGCTCGCCCCTTTGATTGCGCGCCTGCCGGCCGGCTACACCATCAAGCTGTCCGGTTCGGCGGCGGACTCGAAGGCGGCGGAGGCTTCGATCGCCGCCAACGTGCCGTTGGTGCTGTTCATTGTATTTACCTTGCTGATGCTGCAGCTGCATAGCTTTTCACGCGCGCTGATGGTGTTCCTCACCGGCCCGCTCGGCGTGGCCGGCGCCGCCATGGCGCTGCTGCTCCTGCACCGGCCGTTCGGCTTTGTCGCCAACCTGGGCGTGATTGCCCTGTTCGGCATGGTGATCAGGAATTCAGTCATCCTGGTCGATCAGATCGAGCACGACATCGCGCGCGGCACGCCGCCGTGGACGGCCGTGGTCGAGGCGGCGGTGCGGCGCTGCCGGCCGATTATCCTGACGGCGGCCGCGGCGGCGCTGGCGATGATTCCTTTGTCGCGCTCGGTGTTCTGGGGGCCGATGGCGGTGGCGATCATGGGTGGGCTGGTGGTGGCGACGGCCTTGACTTTACTGTTTTTGCCGGCTTTGTATGCGGAGTGGTTCAAGGTAAAGCGGCCGTGAGTCGGGGACTGGCCCTGCGGGGCTGTCCCCATTCTTTTGTCTTTTCATGCAGATATGACGCGCTGCGTAAGGTAAAGATTGAATGGGGACAGGCCCGCAGGGCCAGTCCCCGCTGAAAATGTACTGTCGTAGCAAAAATTCCAGTAAAATACCGGGTTGATCCGGCGGCCGATGATGTGTTTCCTTAGGCGGCCGACCAGGTGCATCCGGAAACAATTCCGGCTGCGATCCCGCGAGGATGGCGAAATTGGTAGACGCACCAGGTTTAGGTCCTGACGCCAGCAATGGTGTGGGGGTTCGAGTCCCCCTCCTCGCACCACGAATTATTTAGACACTTTTTTTGGACGATTTTTACAATGGCAACTGCAGTCGAAACCCTGGGTAAACTCGAGCGTCGCATGACGATCTCTTTTCCGCTGGCTGACGTCCGTACGGAAGTTGAAAAGCGCTTGAAACAGCAGGCCAAAACGGCCAAGGCCCCGGGCTTCCGTCCTGGCAAGGTGCCAATGAAGATGGTTGCCGCTCAATACGGCTACCAGATCGAGTCCGACGTCCTGAACGACAAAGTCGGCCGCGCCTTCAACGCCGCCGCGAACGAAGCCCAGCTGCGCGTCGCCGGCTTCCCGAAAATCGAGCCAAAAGAAGACAGCGCCGAAGGCACCCTGTCGTTCGACGCGACCTTCGAAGTCTATCCTGAAGTCAAGGTTGGCGAGCTGGACGGCGTGGAAATCGAAACCGTCAAGGCCGATGTCTCCGACGCCGAGATCGACAAGACCATCGACATCCTGCGCAAGCAGCGCGTGCACTACCACACGAAGGGCGAGCAGGGCGCCCACGGCGACGGCGGCGAGCCGGTTGCCGCCAACGGCGACAAGGTCACCGTTGACTTCGTCGGCGTGATCGACGGCGTTGAGTTCCCTGGCGGCAAAGCCGACGGCTACGCCTTCGTGCTCGGCGAAGGCCGCATGCTGCCTGAATTCGAAGCCGCGACCGTTGGCCTGAAAGTGGGCGAGGCGAAGACCTTCCCGCTGGCTTTCCCTGAGGACTACCATGGCAAGGACGTGGCCGGCAAAACCGCCGAGTTCACCATCACCCTGCAAGGCCTGGAGTGGGCGCACCTGCCGGAAGTTGACGGCGAGTTCGCCAAGTCGCTGGGTATTGAAGACGGCGACGTCGCCAAGATGCGCGACGACATCAAGGTCAACCTCGAGCGTGAAGTTGCCGGCCGCGTAAAAGCGCGCAACAAGGAAGCCGTGATGGACGCCCTGGTCAAGGTCACCGAGATGGACGTGCCGAAGGTCATGATCGAGCAGGACTCCGAGCGCCTGGCTGAAATGACCCGCCAGGACATGGCCCAGCGCGGCATGGATGTGAAGAACATGCCATTCCCGACCGAACTGTTTGCCACCAAGGCCGAGCGCCGCGTGCGCCTGGGCTTGATCCTGTCGCACCTGGTGGGCGAGCACAAGCTGCAAGCCACCGCCGAGCAGGTCAAGGCCCAGATCGAAGACTTCGCGCAAAGCTACGAAGACCCGAAAGAAGTGCTGAAGTACTACTACGGCGACCGCAATCGCCTGGCAGAAGTCGAAGCCCTTGTTTTGGAAGAAAACGTCGTTAACTATGTGCTTGGTAAGGCGAAGGTCACGGTCAAGCCCGTAGCGTTCGACGAATTGATGGGAAGCAACCCACAAGCTTAAGTTTGTTGTAGAGTGCCTGGAGGTATTGCTTCCAGGCATTTCTAGGCAGGCGCAGACAAGGAAAATACAGCGATGAATCACAATCCGGCATTGGACACACAAGCACTCGGCCTCGTGCCGATGGTCGTCGAGCAGAGCGGTCGCGGCGAACGCGCCTACGACATCTACTCGCGCCTGCTCAAGGAACGCGTCATTTTCATGGTAGGCCCGGTCAACGACCAGATGGCCAACCTGATCGTGGCCCAGCTGCTGTTCCTGGAAAGCGAAAATCCGGACAAGGATATTTCGCTGTACATCAACTCGCCCGGCGGTTCCGTCTCGGCGGGCCTGGCGATTTTCGATACCATGAACTTCATCAAGCCTGACGTGTCGACCCTGTGCACCGGCATGGCCGCCTCGATGGGCGCCTTCCTGCTGGCGGCTGGCGCCAAGGGCAAGCGTTTCTCGCTGCCAAATTCCCGCATCATGATTCACCAGCCGTCCGGTGGATCGCAGGGCCAGGCCTCGGATATCGAGATCCAGGCCAAGGAAATTCTGTATTTGCGCGAGCGACTCAACAAGATCCTGGCGGACGCTACCGGCAAGACGATGGAACAGATTCACCGTGACACCGACCGCGACCGCTTCATGTCCGGCGATGAAGCCGCTGAATATGGCTTGATCGACAAGGTCCTCACGACCCGCGGCTGAAATTAAATCGCTGCGTGGCCATGCCAGCTCGGCATGCACGCAGCGCTGTTGCATGAAAACGCCCGAGCGCCACAATCGTTCGGGCGTTTCGTTTTTATTTCGGTTAGCATGGCAGTTGCGTGGCCTAGTTGCGCACCTGTATTACAGTTATCCATATAGCAATTAGCTTTCGACGAGAACCCTGCCCATGTCAGACAAAAAATCCTCCAGCGGCGAAAAACTCCTGTACTGCTCGTTTTGCGGCAAGAGTCAGCACGAAGTCAAGAAGCTCATCGCAGGACCGTCCGTGTTCATCTGCGACGAGTGCATCGACCTGTGCAACGACATCATCCGCGACGAAACCTCGAGCGTGGAGAGCGTGGCCGGCAGCGCCAAATCGGACCTGCCCACACCGCATGAGATCGCCGAACTGCTCGACCAGTATGTGATCGGCCAGCAAACGGCCAAGCGCATCCTGTCGGTGGCCGTCTACAACCATTACAAGCGCCTGAAATATCTGGGCAAGAAGGATGACGTCGAGCTGGCGAAGTCGAACATCCTGCTGGTGGGCCCGACCGGCTCCGGCAAGACCCTGCTGGCCCAGACCCTTGCGCGCATGCTCAACGTACCGTTCGTGATTGCTGACGCGACCACCCTGACGGAAGCGGGCTACGTGGGCGAGGACGTCGAGAACATCATCCAGAAGCTGCTGCAAAGCTGCAACTACGAGGTGGAAAAGGCCCAGCGCGGCATCGTCTACATCGACGAGATTGACAAGATTTCGCGCAAGTCGGACAACCCTTCGATCACCCGCGATGTGTCGGGCGAAGGCGTCCAGCAGGCGCTGCTGAAACTGATCGAGGGCACCATGGCATCGGTGCCGCCACAGGGCGGGCGCAAGCACCCGAACCAGGATTTCGTTCAGATCGACACGACCAACATCATGTTCATCTGCGGCGGCGCCTTTGACGGCCTGGCCAAGATCATCCAGAACCGTTCGGAAAAGGGCGGCATCGGCTTCTCGGCTGCCGTGAAGAGCCAGTCGCAACGCGCGCTGTCGGATATTCTGCTGGAAGCCGAACCGGAAGACCTGATCAAGTTCGGCCTGATTCCCGAACTGGTGGGCCGCCTGCCGGTGGTGGCAACCCTGGCTGAATTGACCGAAGACGCCTTGATCCAGATTCTGGTGGAACCAAAGAACGCCTTGATCAAACAGTATTCCAAGTTATTGGAAATGGAAGGGGCCGAACTGGAAATTCGTCCCGCCGCAATGCACGCAATTGCACGTAAGGCGTTGGCGCGCAAGACCGGTGCGCGCGGTTTGCGCTCGATCCTGGAACACGCTTTGCTGGATGTAATGTATGAATTGCCGAATCAGCAAAACGTCGTAAAAGTCGTGATCGATGAAAATACGATCACGAATGGCGCGAAACCTTTACTGATTTACAGCGAAACTGCGAAAGCCTCTGGAGAAAATTAAGAAAACAGGGCGCACACACCACAAAAAGGGTGTTGCGCTCTAATTCTTGGCGGTACAATTTATCTCAATAAAAGAAGCAGGCTTCAATCGAAAAGCCACTCGCGGTACGCAGCCGTGGAGTGGCTTTTTCGCTTTTCAGTTTGTAATCGAGGCGTCGGAATAATGGACGTCATTTCGGCAAGTGGTTTTTCATTATGCCGAAAATAATTATGCAAACCGGCCTTGAATTCAGGCAGCGAGTGCCAACATCGTAATCACGCTTTCTATAAGGTATGCCATGACAACTTCTAAATTAACCGAGCAAACGACGCTGCCATTATTGCCGTTGCGCGACGTGGTCGTCTTTCCGCATATGGTAATACCCCTGTTCGTTGGCCGCCCCAAGTCCATCAAGGCCCTCGAAGCGGCCATGGAGCAGGGCAAGAGCATCATGCTCGCCGCGCAGAAGGCTGCCGCAAAGGATGAGCCGTCGGCGTCCGACATCTACGAGATCGGTTGCGTCGCCAACATCCTGCAGATGCTCAAGCTTCCCGATGGCACCGTCAAGGTGCTGGTGGAAGGGGCCCAGCGCGCCCGCATCAACCACATCAGCGATACGGCCAGCCATTTCGTCGCCGACCTGACCCCGATCGCCTCCGAAGTGGGTGACGATTCGGAAGTCGAAGCGATGCGCCGCGCCATCGTTCAGCAGTTCGACCAGTACGTCAAACTGAACAAAAAGATTCCTCCCGAGATCCTCGCCTCGCTGGCAGGCATAGATGACGCCGGCCGCCTGGCTGATACCGTCGCTGCGCACCTGCCCCTGAAACTCGAGCAGAAGCAAGTCATTCTGGAAATCTTCAACGTCGCCAAGCGCCTCGAGCACCTGCTCGGCCAACTGGAAGGCGAACTCGACATCCTGCAGGTCGAAAAGCGCATCCGTGGCCGCGTCAAGCGCCAGATGGAAAAATCGCAGCGCGAGTACTACCTCAATGAACAGGTCAAGGCCATCCAGAAGGAACTGGGCGAAGGCGAAGACGGCGCCGACATCGATGAACTCGAGAAAAAAGTCATCGCCGCCAAGATGCCCAAGGAAGCCCTCGACAAGGCCACCGCCGAGCTGAAAAAGCTCAAGCTGATGTCGCCCATGTCGGCCGAAGCGACGGTGGTGCGCAACTACATCGACACCCTGGTCAATTTGCCGTGGAAGAAAAAATCCAAGGTCAATAATGACCTGGTCAATGCCGAGAAAGTGCTGGAAGGCGATCACTATGGCCTCGACAAGGTCAAGGAACGCATCCTCGAGTATTTGGCAGTGCAGCAGCGCGTCGACAAGCTGAAAGCGCCGATCCTGTGCTTCGTCGGTCCTCCAGGCGTGGGTAAAACCTCGCTGGGCCAGTCGATCGCCCGCGCCACCAACCGCAAGTTCGTGCGGATGGCTCTGGGCGGCGTGCGTGACGAAGCCGAGATCCGCGGTCACCGCCGTACCTATATCGGCTCGATGCCGGGCAAGGTGCTGCAGTCGCTGGCGAAAGTCGGTGTGCGCAATCCCCTGTTCCTGCTCGACGAAATCGACAAGATGGGCGCGGACTTCCGCGGCGATCCTTCGTCGGCTTTGCTCGAGGTGCTCGATCCGGAACAGAACCACACCTTCTCGGACCACTACATTGAAGTGGACTTCGATTTGTCGGACGTGATGTTTGTGGCGACCTCGAACTCGTACAACATTCCGCCAGCGCTGCTCGATAGGATGGAGGTAATACGTCTTTCTGGTTACACGGAAGACGAAAAGACCAGCATCGCCCAGCGTTACCTGCTGCCGAAGCAGATCAAGGCGAATGGCTTGAAGGAAGACGAGATCACGGTGGCCGAATCGGCACTGCGCGACATCATCCGTTATTACACCCGTGAAGCCGGCGTGCGTTCGCTTGAGCGCGAAGTGTCGAAGATCTGCCGCAAGGTGGTCAAGATGCTGCTGCTGAAGAAATCGGAAAAGAAAGTCGCCGTCACCAACAAGAACCTCGACAAGTTCCTCGGTGTGCGCCGCTACGATTTCGGTGTGGCCGAAAAAGAAAACCAGGTGGGCCAGGTGGTCGGCCTTGCGTGGACCGAAGTGGGCGGCGACTTGCTGACCATCGAAGCCGTGCAAATGCCGGGCAAGGGCGCCGTGGTCAGTACGGGCACCCTGGGCGACGTCATGAAAGAGTCGATCCAGGCAGCTCGCACGGTGGTGCGCTCGCGCGCCAACCGCGTCGGCATCAAGAATGAGGTGTTTGAAAAATCCGACATCCACATTCACGTGCCGGAAGGCGCGACGCCAAAGGATGGTCCATCGGCCGGTATCGCCATGACGACCGCGATGGTGTCCGTGTTCACGGGTATTCCCGTTCGCGCCGATGTTGCGATGACGGGCGAAATCACCCTGCGCGGCGAAGTGCTGCCGATTGGCGGCTTGAAGGAAAAACTGCTGGCGGCCCAGCGCGGCGGCATCAAGACGGTCTTGATCCCCGAGCAGAACGTCAAGGACTTGGCAGAGATTCCAGATACCGTCAAAAACAAGCTGGAGATCATACCGGTGCGCTGGATCGACAAGGTGCTGGAAATCGCGCTGGAACGCGCGCCCACGGCCATCGTTGAAACCCCCGCGGTGGCCGCCGTTGCAGCCGCCGTGCCGGCCGACGGCCAGGGCGAAGTGGTCAAGCATTAAGCGTTTTTAATACGCTGTAGCCGAAACGGGCGCCATGCAAATGGCGCCCGTTGTTTTATGCCTTCGATTTTGTTGTCGGCCCGGCGTATTGAAATTCAGGCAGGAATATGCAATTCGACATGGCGAAAACAGCACACGATAGGCAGACGGCGCCCTTGACAGCAGGGAAGGGCGGCTTGTTTAATACGCGCTGCGGATTTCCAGTCCGCCGCACCGTCTTATCGAGACGGGCGCGTAACAAGACAATGGCGCTATCGGCGCGCATTATCACCACCGGATGGGGCATCGAGTGAACAAGACTGAATTAATTGAAGAAATCGCGAAGTCGGCGGACATCACCAAGGCATCGGCCACGCGCGCGCTCGACGCGATGATGGCGGCAGTAACGCAAAGCCTGAAAGACAACGGCAGCGTCACCCTTGTCGGCTTCGGCACCTTCAGCGTCGGCGAACGCGCCGCCCGCACCGGCCGCAATCCCCGCACCAACGAAACCCTCACCATCAAAGCCGCCAAAGTTCCTAAATTTAAAGCTGGCAAAGCGCTCAAGGATGCAGTAAACTAATTGCCTTTGGCGAGGTGACAATCGCCAACGACAGCCGGATTGACACCGGCTGGGTAGTGCAAGTATTGGAGTGGTAGTTCAGTTGGTTAGAATGCCGGCCTGTCACGTCGGAGGTCGCGGGTTCGAGTCCCGTCCGCTCCGCCAGAATATTGTTACAAGAGTGTCTCCCCTGCGGGAGACACGGCTTGGGACTCGAAAGTGAATCGCTTGCAAGCGATTCACTTTCGAGTCCCAAGCCGTGTCTCCCGCAGGGGAGACACTCTTGTAACAATATTCTGGCGGAG
>JBJMVV010000280.1:0-3341 GCA_045810505.1 Massilia sp. | reverse complement strand
GATATACGTGATTGCAGCCAGGCGCAGCCCTCGTGGCGCGCCACTCGATTTCTCTCTTGGCCCAGATTGGGTTTGCCCTTCCCCGCGAAGGGCTTTTTTTTGCGCTCAACAGGCGTTCCAGTTGCTCTGGCTAGCTTGCAGGCGGCGGGCAATCCACTATATTGAAGTTCCCCCGCGAGCCAGGCAGCGCCTGCCCGCTGACCGAACAGAGGAGACGAACGCATGAGCCAACCCCCATTCGCCATTCAGTCAGGTAATCCCACCCATCCGCTGCAGGGCCGCCGCCGCGCTGCCTGCGAAGCACTGCTGCTGACCGAGTTGAACCCGCACAGCGTCATCGACCACCCGACCGGCCGTGACGCGCCCATCGAACTGCACAGTTTCGGCACCGTGCGCGAACCTTGCCCCAAGTGCCAGAAGCCCACCCTGAGCCTGATCCTGCGCCAGGACAATGTGCGCATCGCCCACCTGCTCTGCGTCGAGTGCCAAAGCTGCTACGACGCCCACTATGCAGGCGGGGCGCCTGCCCTCTGCATTTGATTTCATGGGCCGAACGGGCCGCCGTGCTAAGCTGGGCGCCCTGTTGACCACGCCAAGCTGCCGATGACTGCCCTGCTGCGCCTGCTGTTGCTCGATCCCCCGCTCGCGCGCATGCGCATTCGACTTGCCCTGGTGTTGTACCTGGCAATCCTGGTCATCGGTTCGATTCCGGGTGCGCGCGCCGACATCGGCCACGTCGCCAGCGGTGTGGTGCTGCACTCGGCGGCCTATGCCGGCCTCTCGCTGCTGATCTTCGGCGGCGTGCTGGCGAGCCGCAGCGGGCGCGCCTGGATCACCGTGGCAGCCATTGCCGCCATGGGCGCCATCGATGAGGGCGTGCAAAGCTTTTTCCCCTACCGCGGCGCAGCCGTCGGCGACTGGCTGGTCGACTGCAGCGCCGCTGCCGTGACCGCCACCATTCTGTATCTGCTGTGGCCGCGGCTGACCAAGCCACCGCGTCGCGTTTGATCTCGCGCAGACGCCGGCAAGGCTGACTGAACCTATCGACCGCGCCGCCCTCTTACCTGGGTGGCTGCTTCGCACTGTCACTGAATACGTTCCAAAAACACGTTCTCCACTGAACCGGCAGTGGTGTTGAAGCGTCACGCTGCAACGCTGCAGGGCCAGGCCAGGGAGTATTTGATGTGGGTCAGAACCACCTGTTCACACCTGAACGCCGCCGCGTTTCGCCGCTCTCATACATGTGGCAAGCCGGATCGTCACGTACACCCACTGTAACGATACCAACCGAAGGAGTTGATCATGAATCGAAAACAACAGAGCGTCGTACTGGCGGGCATGCTGGCATTCGCGCTGGCAGGCTGCAGTTCCATGCGCGGCGGCGGCAGCGGTGGCGCAAGTGACGCCAGCAGCGCCTCCACCGTGGGCGCCAGCAGCAGTTCGGCCAATACCGCCGGCGGCGCAACAGGCGCCGGCACCACCGGCGACACGGGCGCTGGCGTGGCCGGCACCGGCATGAACAGTACCAGCGCCGGCACCGGCACCAGCGGCCAGGGCAACAGCATGGGCAGCAACAGCAGCCCGACGGGTGGCGCCAGCACCAGCACCAGCAGCATGGGCGCCTCGGGCATGGCCGGCAGCACCGGGTCCGGCGGCGGCAGCGGCAGCATGGGTAGCATGGGTAGCATGGGTAGCATGGGTAGCGGCGCCAGCGCAGGCGCGGCCACGTCCGATGCTGCCGGCGGCAGCGCCAGCGGCATGAGTGGCGCCAGTGGCACAAGTGGAGCCACCGGCTCCGGCGGCGCGGATGGCGGGGCCGGCGCCCAATCGCAAGCACAATCACAGAGCCCAACCGTGACCAGCGGCAGCGGCGCCACCGCCGGCGGCACACCCAATGCCACCGTGGCCCTGATCGAAGCAATTCCCCGCTCAGCCACCGCCGGGGCAAGCGGCGCCAGCGGTACCAGCGGCAGCAGCGGCAGCAGTGGCGCGACGGGCAGCAGCAGCTCCGGCAGTCCGGGCACCGCCGCCGGTGACGACCGCATCTATCGCATCACCTTGCGCATGGACGACGGCACCACCCGCGTCATTACCCAGGATCGCCTGCCGGCCTTCCGCACGGGCGACCGCGTCAGCATGAGCGGCGGCACCATCGGCCAATAAGCAAAGCGGGGCACAGGCCCACACGGCCCTGCCCCGCCGATCAGGCGCCCTGCCGGCTTGAAAGGCCGCGTCATCGCAGCCGATCATTATTGCTCTGCGATGCGCGCCCTGGCGCGCAGGGCTGTACGCGCCATGGTCACCCGCTTTCGGGTAAAGTCTTGCTCATCGGCTAATCGTAGGAGTACGACGACATGAGCAACAAGACCATCAAACATCTGCATGAGGCGGTGCGCGACGACATCGGCGACCTGCTGACCCGGCGTCCTATTCCTAATCCCCGTTTGCCCCAGCTTGATCCGTTTCTCTTCCTCAATCATCACGGACCACAAGTCTATCCTCCACACAATCACGGCCTGCCTTTCGGCCCGCATCCCCATCGCGGCTTTGAAACCGTCACCTTCATCCTCGACGGCATGCTCAGCCACGAGGACAGCGCCGGCCACGAAAGCGTGATCCGCGCCGGCGGCGTGCAATGGATGACGGCAGGCAGCGGCATCGTCCATGCCGAAGTGTCACCGCCAGAGTTCCAGCGCCAGGGCGGCCCGATCGAGCTGCTGCAGTTGTGGATCAACTTGCCCGGGCGCCTCAAAATGAGCCCGCCGGCCTACACGGGTTTGCAACAGGATCAGATTCCCGCGCTGCCTGCAGGCAGCGGCGCCACGCTCCACCTGATTGCCGGGCAGTGGCAGGGGCACAATGGTCCATTCACCTCCCTCACCGGCGTTTTCATGAGCACCATCGACATGCCGGCAGGCGCCGAACTGGTCATGGAGGACCTGCTGGCGCGCACCGTGTTTCTGTACGTGGTCAGGGGCGCCCTCAGCATCGCCGGTCAGCGGGTGTCCGGCCAAACCCTGGTCGAACTCAACGATGAAGCCAACACGGTGGACCTGGTGGCGGAAGAAAACAGTTTTATCGTGTTCGGCCACGCCGAGCCCATCGGCGAACCCGTGGTCGCCCACGGCCCCTTCGTGATGAATACCGAGCAGGAAATCAGGCAGGCGGTTGCTGACTACCAGGCAGGCCGCTTCAGCGCGCCTCGTTGATCGCCAAAGCACGCTACCGTAACACCTTTAAGGCAGGTCATCGGTCAACCTGCCTGCCTTGAAATCGCAAGCGCCTGGTCGAACAGATCAATCGTGCGGCACGAACCAATACCAGCCTGCGCAATCAGACAG
>JBJMVV010000279.1:0-10390 GCA_045810505.1 Massilia sp. | reverse complement strand
GCGCCGGCTGGTGCTGCGGCGCGGCCGCGTGGTCAGCGAAGCCCCCTCGCAGGCGGCTACTTTGACCCTGCCGGGCCGCCCGCAGCGGGTTGATTTCCGGCTGGGCCGCAGGACGGAGTAAAGGCCATGTACATCACCGACACCGCCCGTCTGCGCCTGCGCACCCTCGCCCTCGAAGATGCGCCGTTTTACCTGGCCGTCCTCAACACGCCCGAATTCATCCGCTGGATCGGCGACCGCCAGATCCGCACCGAGGCCCAGGCGCGCGATGCGCTCGCCGTCGGCCCGCTCACCATGCAGTCGGTGCGCGGCTTTTCGCTCTACCTGGTCGAGCTCAAGGCCGATGGGGTCCCGATCGGCATCTGTGGCCTGATCAAGCGCGAGGCACTGGCCGATGTCGACATCGGCTACGCCTTCCTGCCTGAATTCACAGGGCAGGGCTA
The DNA here is from genome assembly GCA_045810505.1 of Massilia sp. Lineage (GTDB taxonomy): Bacteria > Pseudomonadota > Gammaproteobacteria > Burkholderiales > Burkholderiaceae_D > JAFCUW01. The sequence goes on along the minus strand of JBJMVV010000279.1, from coordinate 9,947 downwards.
TGCCACCGAGGCGGCTGCCGGCGTGCTCGATCACGCCATGGCGCTGGGCCTTCGAAGAGTGGTGGCCATTACCACACCCGGCAACGATGCGTCGGATGCCGTCCTGCGCCGCATCGGCATGCACTTCGAGCGCATGATCCACCTCACGCCGGAGGATGGCGGCACCCAGCTGTTTTCGATCGCGCTGTAGCCATCCCGCGGCTTTCCAGCCGCTTTCTATCTGGTTTCGGCGGCCAGCCTTACCTATCAATACTGATAGTATTTTTGCCCAAACCGGCCCCCTACAATTTCCCCTCGGTAATGACGCGGGCGAAGCTTTTGTGCCCGCGTAATGCAATAGTCGGAAATGGTGCGGGTACAAGTGATGCGGGTCGATAGTGTTGCATTTTCACTGGTGGGCAGGCGGCGTGTGTCTCCGGGGAAGCGCGTCTACTCGCGCGTGGCCTGTTTCGGGAAGAACCAGAGCAGCGGCCGGTCCACCCGCGCCGCCCACGAGGCCTCGTTATGGCGTCCGCCCTCGGCTTCAAAGAACAGCAGGTCGCGCCCTTCCACATACCCCTGCGCGCCCAGGGCGGCGCGCATCGCGCGGGTGTCTTCCAGGCCGTCGTCGACCGTGCCGGCGTCGATGTAGAACCGGATCGGCACGTGCGGCGGCGGGTGCTTGACCAGATCGCGCTCGTTCCACCAGAAGGAACTCGACAGTCCGGCGGCCTTTGAAAACACCTCCGGATGGTGGGTGGCGATCACGATGGAAGCGATGCCGCCCAGGGACGAACCCATGATGGCGGTGTGGTCGCGGTCGGGCAGGGTGCGCAGGCGCGCATCGATCAGCGGTTTGACGGTATCGACGATGAAGGCTTCATAGGCCGCCAGCTGGCCGCCGCCGTGCTTGGGGTCGCAGCAGGGCGTGTATTCACCGATGCGCTCCTTGCTGTTGTCGATGCCGACGACGATCACTTCTTCCATGCGGCCCTGCGCCACCAGCCGGTCGATGGTGGTACCGATGTCCCAGGCGGTGCCGAAGGAGGCCGTCTTCGGATCGAACAGGTTCTGGCCATCGTGCATGTAGATGACGGGATAGCGCCGCGCCGGATGCGCGTCGTAGCCGGGCGGGGTGTAGATGCGCAGGGGGCGGCTGTTGTGCAACTGGGGCGAGGCGACCGGTTCGGTGATCTCGACCTTGCCGGCGCTGGCATTGGCCACGCCGCAGACAAACAAGGCGGCCAGCACGGTGCGGTGAAAAATATTCATGGGGCTTTCAGTGAGAGGGGAGCGGGCGCCGCGCCGACTTTGAGCAGGCGCACGGCAAAGATGTCGGGCGCGTTGAATGGGCCGCTGATGCCGCCCGCGCCGGCAAAGCTGCGGTTGGCGGCAAGACTACTCATATTGTAAAAATCGTCCAGCTGCAGGCGGTAGCGACCCGGCTTGAGCGTGGCCGCCAGCGGCGTCGCATAAAACGCCTGCGATGTGGCGGCAGTGCGGGTGTGGGGCAGCACGGTGACGGCGCTGGCAACGGTGGCGCCGGCGTCATTCTTGACGCTCAAAACCTTGACGCCGCTGCTGATGCCAAGATTGATCTGGTTGGCTTCGTTGCGGTAACGCAGTTGAATCTGATAGCGGCCCGCGCTGGCGATATTGATGGTGGCGCCGTCCTTCCACGCCAGCTCCTGCGCCGTGCCCAGGCACACCGGGCGGCTATGATGGCTGCGGTTGCCGGACGCCGCATACAATGCTTCGGCCGCATAGCAGCCGTCGTCAGGTTTGAGCGGGTAGGCGCCTGCCGGCAGATCGGCTGCGAACAGCAGCCCGTCGCGATACAGATTGTAGCGGGCCTTGTCGCCGCCAGAAATCACCAGGGCGCCGTCGCCGGCGGCCAGCATCGGCCCGGGCGGCGCAAACACGGCAGGCGACTCCTCATACGGATTCGCATCGACCCGCTGCAGGCGCTGCTCGCCCGGCACCAGGGGCCCAAGGGTGACCGCGATATGGCTTACGGCGGGCTGGGCGTCCCAGGCGATGGGCGCCTTGATTGGCCTGCCATTGACGGTGACTGACACCACTTCGTACACCCCTTCGCCAGCGGTGGCGGGCGGCAGGGCGATGGTGACGTCGATGCGTTTCTCGCGCAGGCGCAGTTGGCGCAAGGCGATGCGCTCGCTGACGCCAAAGCTGCGGCGCAGGCGCGCGGTGATGAAAGGGGCGATGGTGATGCCACGTGCATCGGCGTGCACGCCGAACACATCCTCGATCACCATGCCCAGATAAGCGCCCACGGACCACAGCTGGCGGCGCGAGTTGATGACGGGGCCCGACAGGCCGGGATGGTCTTCGTCGAGCAGCAAGGGCTGGCTTGAGAGCCACTCCAGGTTTTCCATGTTCGACAGGTTCAGGGCCGCGCCCCTGATAAGGGAATCGTAGGCCGCATCGGCGGCGCTCACATTGCGCGTTTTGATTGCCGCCCTCAAGCCGTAACCGGTGACGAAAGGCCACAGCGCACGGTTGTGATACACGGGCGTAGCCGGCTGCTGGGGATAGATGACCGGCGCGCCCATGGGCCCGTGCGGATAATGGGCGACGATGCTGCTGGCCTGGGCGGGGCTGGCGACGCCGGTGACGGTGGCCAGCGACTGGCCCAGCCAGTCGAATTTGTGCAGGGGCGAGCCATCGAGGTGGCCCGCCGTGAGACTGGCGTACATGCCGGCGTCGGGCAGCCAGAAACGGCGGTTGATCGCCAGCTTGAGCAATGCCGCCCAGCCGCGGTAGGTATGCGCCGCGGCGCGCTTGCCCTGTTCCTGCGCCAGCGCCGCCGTCACCAGCAAGGCCTTGTAATGGGCCACATTGGTCGACAGCGATTTTGCACTGGCCAGCGAGGCGATATCGTCGACGATCCAGGCGGCGTAGCTTTGATCGCGCCAGTCGAGGAAAGACGCTTCGCCCCGGTACAGGCCATCGGCAGGATCAAACGCGGCGATGCGGTCGTTTTCAATCGTGTTGACCAAGGCCTTGAAGGCGACGGGGACGAAGGCGCGCCGTTCGGCCGCCGACAGCAGGGGCAGCACCTTGTCGAGACCAAAGGCCCAGGCGACGCGATCGGTGCTCACGGGCCAACTGCCGCCGGTGCCCGTGTCCTGCAAAATCTGCAGGCCATCGGGCGAACCCGCGGCGGCGCCGGGTTTGGCGGCACCCTGCCGGTAGCCGGACAGTTTAAAGATCAGCGACTGTTTGACGCGCGCGGGGTCGAGCAGGGCGACCCCAAGGTCGGCCGCATAGGACAGGTCGCGCGTCCACACGTAATGCCATTTCTCGCCCGTTTCAAAACAGGCGCAGGCGAGCGGCTCGCCGCCGTTATAGCTGCCGTCGCGGATGGCCGTCACCGCGTTCTGGCGCAATTCTGCGTTGGCCAGTGCGAACAGCGCGTCGAAGGCCAGGCTGCCGCTGCGCGTCAGCGGCGATTCAAGCGTTTCGCTCACCCGCACAAACGCGGGGCCGGGATCGCGCAACTGCATCGTGGTGGACTGGGCATACTCGCGCAGGGGTGCATCGATCTGCGTGGTCGAAAAGCGCGCCGTCTCCGTCTTGCCGTCCCAGGTCGCAAACGCCAGGCTGGCGACGGGATCTCGTCCAGCATGGGGATCTTCTTGCGGATCTTCTTGAGAGACGGGGGCGTCGCCCACCCGGCTGATGCGCAGGCGCGGCGCTTCCGGCTTGCTGGCATCGAGGCGGAAGCGGTACACGCCCGCCTGGCGCACGAACACGAAGTCCTCGGGCCCGGCGTGAGGATCGAGCACGTAGTCCTGGTCCGGTTTGATCGCCACGCTGGCGCGCGCATCGGCCACCCACTCGGCGCTCCAGTCCTGCGCGCCCACTTTGAAGGCGTGGTTGCCGGGGCTGACGAGGATGTCGGCCTGATAGATCTCATCGCCTGTGGGAAGCAGCGCGTTCTCGATGCCCCAGCCGTTGAAGGCGCCCCGCACATACATAGGCTGTGGCAGGGGCGTGGCGTGGGCCAGGCCGCACAGGCCGAGCAGAAAAATGAAAGGGATTTTCATCAGCGGTACTCGCCGCGCAGGATCACCCCCTGCAGCGCGTCCTTCGTGCGCAGCATGGGGAAGTTGGCCGGCACGTAGGGCGGCGGGGTGCGGAAGGTCAGCTTGCCGATCACGGCGTCGTAGGAGGCCTGCACCACGCGCGCGCGCAGGGGACGGCCGTTCAGCGTGATGCGGCGGCCATCGCTGACCAGGGTGGTGGAGGCGCCTGCGCGCAGCATGAACGTGACGCGCTGGCGGCGGTAACGCGTATCGAGCAGATCGAGCGTGAGCCGGCGCGCCGCGGCGTCGTGCAGCTTGAACTGCCAGCGGCTGGCGGCGCCCGTCTGGCTGATGGCGACGTCGAGCGAGGCGTTGGCGGCTTCTTCGCCAAACGGCAGGCGCGCCTCCAACGATGTCCACGCGCGCGGCAGGGCAGGGGCGAAATACAGGGTGTTGGCAATCAGGTCTGGCCGGAAGCCCAGGTAGTCCTGATAGGCGTTGCGGGCGTATTCGGCCACGCTCCACGATTGGGCGTAGGTGCCGGAGGCCTTCAGGCTGCCGTCGGCCAGCGGCAGGGCGTCGAGCAGTTCGCTCATGGCGCCCAAAGTTGGGAGGGCGACGTTTTCGCCGAGGATCTGGCGGCCCAGATTGTCCGTCAGGGCCCAGGCGTGGTCCTGGTAACCGAAGCGGGTCAGCGCACTGACCGTAAAGCCGGCGTTCCAGCCCCAGATGGTGCCCTGGTGGTAGGCGGCGTCCTTGTGGTGCCAGGTGGGGTTCTCGTGGCGCGGATGAAAATACGGGTCTGTGTCGGCCAGCGAGGTGATGCCGTAAGGGTAGAGCAGGGTCGAGGCGGCATTGCGCAGCACCTTCGCCTGCACCGGCGCCGGTACAAAATTGCGCGCCGCGCCATCGAGGGGGATCGACAGCAGCATCAATTGGTTCGGCCGCGTTTTCACGTCGCGGCTGCCGTCCTCGCGCAGGCGGTCGGCCATCACGGCCCCGTCCCAGAAGGCGGCCAGGAAGTGACGCTGCACCTTGTCGGCGAGCGCCGACCACTGGCGTGCGTGCGCGTGGTCGCCCTCCATTCTTGCCAGTTCCGCGCCCGTCTGCAGGGCCGTGTACCACAGGGCCTGGATCTCGACGGCGCGGGGGCCGCGCGCGGACCAGGGCTCGCGGTTGTCGATGCGCGCGTCCATCCAGGTATCGGCGCTGTCGTGGGCGAGCAGGCCATCGGCGCCCACATAGTTGGCCATGGCGCCGTCGAAATAGGGCACGGCCAGCGCCAGCATGCGTGCGGCCAGCGTGCGGTCGCCCGTGTAGCGGATGGTTTCCAGCGCCTCGCGCAGCATCCACGGGGTGCCGTCGACGGTGTTGTAGATGGTGGGCGCCAGCTTTGATACGCGGTTGGGAATGCGGCCGTACTCCTGGTCACGCGGGCCCGCAAGGTTCTGATAGCGGGCGAAATTGACCAGCACTGCCTTGGCCTGCTCGAACTGGCCGGCCACCAGCAGGGTGCCGGGCAGGGCGATGAAAGTATCACGGCCCCAGTTGTCGCGAAACCAGGGCAGGCCTGCCCAGATGCCGGCGCCGAATTCGTCGACCACGAAACTGGCGGCGGAGGCACGCGCCCAGTTCAGGGCGCGGTTGTAGTGAGCATCGCTGGTGGCGAGATAACTGCGGGTGAGTTGACGGTGGCGCGCGGCTTTTTCTTCGTCGATGGCGCTGGCGGCGTTGATGGCGGCTGCGCGCGCGAGCGCTTCCTCGGCGCTCTCGCCCACTGCGGCGATGACGGTAAAACTGGTGGCGCTGGTTTCGGCGCGCAGCACCAGGCCGGGGTCGAGGCGGAAGGGGATGTCGGCGCGCAGGGCGACGAAAACGCTATCGCCAGGAGCGGGCGTGACCAGCACAGCGTTACCGATGCGGCTGATGGCGCCGGGGGCGCGCAGCAGGGGCGCGATGGCCAGCATGCCGGGGCGATCGCTACGCACGTCCATGGCGACGGCGTGGCGGCCGGACAGCAGCGCCATCTCCTCGCGCGCGCCGTTGGAATAGTGCAGGCGGTGGCCCCAGGGCAGCACCTGCTCGGTGGCGCCTTCTCGCTCGTTCAACTGGCCGTCATACCTACTTGAGTAGTCAAGCAACTGCGTGCCCGCACGGGTGACGTAGCCCTCGCCATTGCCCGTGCCCTGGGTCAGGCCAGAGAAGTAGCCGTCGTGATTGTCGCCGGACACATAGCGGGCCTGGCGGCCTGGCGCGATGTCGATGGCCATGGCGTCGAAGAAGGCGTCGACGCTCGGCACGTGGACAAGTTCGCCCCCGTGCGCCGGGGCCGTGGCCGCGGCGCTGAAGAGGATGGCGCAGGCGCCGACAAGGGTCAGATAAAGCTTCAAAAAAGTCTCCGCTAACGAGCTAAGGTTGGCGCGACGCGGCGTAGTTCGGCTACATCGGAAGCGATGCTTGCCGCCCCGACTGCAGCGTCAAGCTCCCCGATTGGCACCGAAACATGCGGGGAGGGTGCCGGCCTACCAATGCAGTATGGCACCGCCGAATAGTTTAGGTACAGACCATTTTTGCGCTGGTACAGGGCATTACCTTATGGATAATGCAATAAAACGCCATTTTTGCGCCTCAATGTAGTGCAACTACAGATTTTATTGCACCACTTTGTCGCTGAAATACAACGAGAACTGTGGTGATTTCGTCACTGACCCGGCATTTTCCGATGATTGCCTGTGAAACCTTGTGCGAACGTTGACTGAGAATCTAGTTTTAATACAAAATTCATTTCAGAACGTCTTAGAACGTTAGCAACAGGCTTCCCGATGAGGCTGTCAGGCTCGGTTTGCGGGAAAAAACATTAGTACTTAAAGTCAACAAGGGGACACATGAATACCTTCGCAAACAAGGGTTCCAGCGCCGCGCGCGCCGGCCTTTTCTTCAAGCTGAGCCCAGTTGCTGCGGCGTGTACGCTGCTCGTGATGGTCGGATCGGCCCAGGCCCAGACCGCCGCCGCCCCGACCGCTGAACTGCCCATGACCTCCGTTACCGTGTCCGGCATCCGCCGCGGTATCGAAGACGCGATCTCCGTCAAGAAAGACTCGACCTCGATCGTTGAAGCCATTTCCGCCGAAGACATCGGCAAGTTGCCGGACGTCTCGATCGCCGAGTCGATCGCCCGCCTGCCGGGCCTGGCAGCACAGCGCGTGGCCGGCCGTGCCCAGGTGATCGCCGTGCGCGGCCTGTCGCCGGACTTCTCCACCACCTTGCTCAATGGCCGCGAACAGGTCAGCACGGGTGACAACCGCAGCGTCGAGTTCGACCAGTACCCGTCCGAATTGCTCAGCGGCGTAGTCGTCTACAAGACCCCGGATGCCGGCCTGATTGGCCAGGGCCTGGCCGGCACCATCGACCTGCAGACCGTGCGTCCGCTGTCGTTTGGCGGCCGTACCGTGGCCATCAACGCCCGCGGCGAACACAATTCGCTGGGCAAGATTGCCAATTCCAAGGCGAACGGCAACCGCTTCAGCGTCAGCTATATCGACCAGTTCGCCAACCGCACCATCGGCCTGGCGCTGGGCTACGCCCACCTGGAGTCCCCGGTGCTGGACAATGAGACGGGCCTGTATGAACCGTGGAAAGTGGAAAGCCGCCCTGGCGTGCCTGCCGGCACCGCGATCATGGATGGCGCCAAGGCCGTTGCCCGTAGCGGCAAGAACGAACGCGACGGCGTATTGGCTGTGCTGCAATATCGCCCGAACCAGCAGTGGAACAGCGTGCTCGACCTGTATGCCTCGAAATTCAAGCGCGAAGAAACCGCCAACCAGCTTGAAGTCAATCTGAGCGGCTACAACGGCGGCTTCGATCCAGGTCTGCTGTTCAATCCGGTACGCACCAGCCAGGGCACCCTGAGCGGCGGCACCGCCAATAACGTCTACCCGCTGGTGCGCGGCATGTACAACAAGCGCAAGGACGACATCAAGGCCGCAGGCTGGGCGACAACGTACAAGACCGACGCAGCGACCCTGACCGCCGACCTGAGCTATTCGAAAGCGACCCGTGACGAACTGAACCTGGAGAGCAATACCCAGATCAGCAACACCTCGACCACGCCGACCCCTTTCCTCGACAATGTCGCCCTGAACTTCAATGCAGGCGGCTATGCGCAGATCATGCCGGGCCGTAACTACAACGACCCCTCGAACCTGTACATCCGCGGCACGATTTATGGCTCCGGTTACGGCAAGGTGCCGCACGTCGACGATGAACTCAAGAGCGTGCGCTTCTCCGCCAATTTCCCGATCGATAAGTTCGCGTTTTCCAGTGTCGATACCGGCATCAATTACTCGGACCGCACCAAGAACAAGAGCCAGCCGGAAGCCGATATCCTGTTGAAAGGTTCGCCAACGACCATCGCCAGCGATCTGCAATATAACCCTGTCAACCTGGGCTTTGCCGGCGCTGGCACCATTCCTGCCTGGAACGTGCCCGGCGTGGTCGACCGCTACATGACCTTCAATCCGACCACCAATGCCGGTTACCTGGTGGCCAAGACGTGGGAAGTGAATGAAAAAATCACCACGGCCTATATCAAGGGCAACCTGGAAGCGGATATGTACCAGGGCATGACCCTGCGCGGCAATATTGGCGTGCAAATTCAGCGCACTGAACAGTCGTCCGATGCCAGCCTGTATGACGGCAGCCAGCCAGCCGGCAAGCAGATCAAGCCGGTCAACGACGGCAAAAGCTACACCGACATCCTGCCGAGCATGAACCTGGCGTTCGGGCTGCCTTACGACCAGACGGTACGCCTTGCGGCCGCCCGCCAGATCGCCCGCGCCCGCGTCGACCAGTTGCGTTCGGCCATCGAGTTCGGCGTCGATACGGCAACCGGCAAACCGGGCGGCAGCGGCGGTAACGCGCAGCTCGATCCATGGCGCGCCAATGCCTTCGATATTTCGTACGAAAAATACTTTGGCAAGAAGGCGTATATCGCCGTGGCCGGCTTCCAGAAAAAGCTGACCAGCTACATCTACACCCAGAGCCTCAATTACGACTTCTCGAAGTACACGCCTGGCACCCTGGCCACGACCAATTTCGGCAACTTCAGCGCGCCGTTCAACGGCAAGGGCGGCACCTTGAAAGGTGTTGAAGTGTCCGGTTCGCTGCCGTTCAACCTGGTTACGCCGGTGCTCGACGGCTTCGGTATCCAGGCCAGCTACAGCAACACGAGCAGCAGCATCAAGATCGAAGATCCGGGTACCAGCATCGGCACCAACATCCCGCTGCCAGGCTTGTCGAAGAACACCAGCAACATCACCGTGTACTACGAGAAGAATGGTTTCGAGACCCGCGCTTCCCAGCGCCACCGCTCGGACTTCGTCGGTGAGATCGGCAATTTTGATGGCGCCCGCGCCCTGCGTTACGTCGTTGGCGAGAACGTGGTCGACTTCCAGATCGGCTACACCTTCCAGACCGGCTCACTCAAGGGCCTGGGTCTCATCGCCCAGGTCAACAACGTGACCAACGCCGCCTACGAAACCTATAACGGCAACCGCCAGCAGCAGCTCGAGTACCAGAAGTACGGCCGCACCGTGCTGCTCGGCGCCAGCTACAAGTTCTGATAAGTCTCCAGTCTCAGCGCAAAACCCCGTCGCGAAAGCGGCGGGGTTTTTTTCTTTGGCAGCGCGCCGCCGGTGAAATCCGGACGCCTCTGCCCTCAACAGAGTAAACTGTCGGTTTTAAAGCAAGTAATTAATACATAAGTGAGCAATTCCATGTCTGATACCCCCCTCCCGCTGTTTTCCGAACTCAATCTCTCGCCTGCACTGCTGAAGGTGATCAAGGAGATTGGCTACGAAACGCCATCGCCGATCCAGGCAGCCACCATTCCCCTGCTGCTGGAAAACCGCGATGTGCTGG
>JBJMVV010000278.1:0-5600 GCA_045810505.1 Massilia sp. | reverse complement strand
CGCTCGGCGCCAACGCTGGCGCCGATAAGGCCGGCACCACTAATAAAGACCAGGGAGCAAACCCCATGTACGGCTTGATCGGCAAAATGAAAACCCATCCCGGCAAGCGCGATGCGCTGGCGGCGATCCTGCTGGAAGCCACGCAGGCGATGCCTGGCTGCCTCAGCTACGTCATCGCCAACGATCCCCTGGATGCCGACGCATTGTGGATCACCGAAATCTGGGTCAGCGCTGAAGCGCACAAGGCCTCGCTTGGCCTGCCTGCAATCAAGGCGGCGCTGCTCGCAGGCCGGCCGCTTATCGCCGGCTTCGGCGAGCGCTTTGAGACCCACCCGGTCGGCGGCTTCGGCACCCGCCTGAGCGAGGCGAAGTAAGCACGCAGCCCGGCAGTACAGCAGACCATGCGCACGCATGATTGAGAAGCCACCAAGCCAGCGCCACCATGACCATGTCCATTTCACGCCAGCTCTTCTGGGCCCACTTCTGGAGCATCGTCGGCATGCTGCCTTACGCCCTGGTGCTGAGCCTGACGCTCGCCGTCTTCGCCAGCGTCAACCTGCAGCCACGTCCATCCATCCCCATGCTCGACCCCTTCAGCATGCTCGCGCTGGGGATGCTGTCCTTCCTTTTCATGCTGGCCGTGGCCGGCCCGCAGGTATGGTGGATCTGGCGCATGACCGTCTACAACCCGGCTTTGCGCTCGAAGACAGCGCTGGCTTTGCGCACGATCGCCCTGGTGTTGCTGCTCAGCCCTTGGTGGATCACCCAACTCGGGCTTTGAAGCCAAGGGCGCCAGCTTGTCGCGTAGTAGCAACATTTCAAGTTCCCGCATGTTGGGCCTCTGACCGGGTCAGGACCAAGCCGCTTCGCAGTGACGCGATTGCAGATTGACGCCGCATCAGCTGGGTAAGTCTTGTCTGCAAACGCCCGCCTTGCTGTGCAGTTAAGGCAAGCCAGTTCAGCCGAAAAGACGCCTGTCTTTGGTCGGCAGCCTTTGCTGCAGTGCAGCTAGACCAAGCGTGTGATACACTTTTGGGGTTTTAGCAGCGCCGCAAGAGCGGTTGCCATCACAGAAGCTGGGGTGGCGTGCATCAGCACATGGCTGCATCACCCATTACTGCCGGCTAGCCGGCACCGGTCTTTATGCCCTTGTCTCCTCCTGTTCCCCGCACTTTACGGCACACCCGCGCGATTCATGTCGACGCTTTCGCCCGTGAGGACGGCCTGTGGGATCTGGACGCCCGCATCACTGACATCAAAACCCGCGATATCGCCCTGGCCTCGGGCCTGCGCGAAGGCGGCACGCCTGTGCATGACCTGAAATTGCGGATCACGATCGACCGCGATTTCACCATCGTTGACGCCGAAGCCGCGTCCGACAACGTGCCCTATCCGGGCTATTGCGACACCATTGGCCCCGCTTACAAAAGCCTGGTCGGCCTGTCGCTGATGAACCATTTTCGCTTGCGACTGAAGGACCGCCTCGCAGGCGTGCTCGGTTGCACCCATTTGACCGAATTGGCCCTGGTGCTGCCCACGGCCGCGGTGCAAGCCTATGCCAACGACGTCATCAAGACGCGCGATGGCGACGGCGAAGACACCTCGACCGAGCGTCCATTCCAGCTCGACCGTTGCCACGCCCTGCGTGTTGATGGTCCTGCCGTCGCCCGTTTTTACCCGCGCTGGTACGTCAAACCGGTCGCAACGTAGTGCGCGTAGTGCGTTCGGCGCTGCCGTCGGGCGCCTCATCCACAACCTATTTATTTCACCACATCAGTTTCAGAAGAAGGGAAGCCAGCATGAAGATCCATGAGTATCAAGGCAAGGAAATCCTCCGGCAATTCGGAGTGACGGTACCGCGCGGCATTCCGTGCATGTCCGTGGAAGAGGCCGTCAAGGCCGCAGAAACCCTGGGCGGCAAGGTCTGGGTCGTCAAGGCGCAGATTCACGCCGGCGGCCGCGGTAAAGGCGGCGGCGTCAAGGTCGCCAAGTCGCTCGAGCAGGTCAAGGAATACGCCGAGCAGATCATGGGTATGCAGCTGGTCACGCACCAGACTGGTCCTGAAGGCCAGAAAGTACGTCGCCTGCTGATCGAAGAAGGCGCCGACATCAAGAAGGAGCTGTACGTATCGATGGTCACCGACCGCGTCTCGCAGCGCGTCGTGCTGATGGGTTCGAGCGAAGGCGGCATGGACATCGAAGAAGTCGCCCACAGCAATCCGGAAAAAATCCACACCATCGCGATCGACCCTTCGGTGGGCCTGACCGACGCCGAAGCAGATGACATCGCCACCAAGATCGGCGTGCCTGCCGAATCGCTGGCCGATGCCCGCGCCCAGCTCAAAGGCCTGTACAAGGCGTACTGGGACACCGACGCTTCGCTGGCTGAAATCAACCCCCTGATCCTGACCGGCGACGGCAAGGTCATCGCGCTGGACGCCAAGTTCAATTTTGACCCGAACGCGCTGTACCGCCATCCTGAAATCGTCGCCATGCGCGACCTGGACGAAGAAGATCCGGCTGAAGTGGAAGCGTCGAAATTCGACCTGGCTTACATTTCGCTCGACGGCAACATCGGCTGCCTGGTCAACGGCGCCGGCCTGGCCATGGCCACCATGGACACCATCAAGCTGTTCGGCGGCGAGCCGGCCAACTTCCTCGACGTCGGCGGTGGCGCCACGGCTGAGAAAGTGACCGAAGCGTTCAAGATCATGCTGAAGAACCCTGGCCTGAAAGCCATTCTGGTCAACATCTTCGGCGGCATCATGCGCTGCGACGTGATCGCCGAAGGCGTCATCACGGCATCGAAAGCCGTGTCCCTGAAAGTGCCTCTGGTTGTGCGCATGAAGGGCACCAACGAAGATATCGGCAAGAAAATGCTGGCCGATTCGGGCCTGCCGATCATTGCCGCCGACACGATGGAAGACGCCGCCAAGGCTGTCGTCGCCGCTGCCGCTGGCCACGCCTAAGCGCCACAATTTAAGGAAATAACATGTCGATCCTGATCAACAAAGATACCAAAGTCATCACCCAGGGAATTACCGGCAAGACCGGCCAGTTCCACACCCGCATGTGCCGCGACTACGCGAACGGCAAGAACGCCTTCGTTGCTGGCGTGAACCCGAAGAAAGCCGGCGAAGATTTCGAAGGCATTCCCATTTTTGCCAACGTGACCGAAGCGAAGGCCGCCACTGGCGCCAACGTGTCCGTCATCTACGTGCCGCCTGCTGGCGCTGCTGCCGCCATCTGGGAAGCCGTTGAAGCCGAGCTGGACCTGGCGATCTGCATCACCGAAGGCATTCCCGTGCGCGACATGATGGCCCTGAAGGACCGCATGGCCAAAGCCGGCTCGAAGACCCTGCTGCTGGGCCCGAACTGCCCCGGCCTGATCACGCCTGACGAAATCAAGATCGGCATCATGCCCGGTCACATCCACAAGAAGGGCCGCATCGGCGTTGTCTCCCGTTCGGGCACCCTGACCTATGAAGCAGTCGGTCAGCTGACCGCTCTGGGCCTGGGCCAGTCGTCCGCAGTCGGTATCGGCGGCGACCCGATCAATGGTCTGAAGCACATCGACGTCATGAAGATGTTCAACGACGATCCGGACACGGACGCCGTCATCATGATCGGCGAAATCGGCGGTCCGGACGAAGCCAATGCGGCTTACTGGATCAAGGACAACATGAAGAAGCCGGTCGTGTCCTTCATCGCCGGCGTCACCGCGCCACCAGGCAAGCGCATGGGTCACGCCGGCGCGCTGATCTCAGGCGGCGCCGACACCGCGGAAGCGAAGCTGGAAATCCTGCAAGCCTGCGGCATCAAGACCACCAAGAACCCGTCGGAAATGGCGCGTCTGCTGAAGGCCATGCTGTAAAAGTAAAAGTAAGAGTTGCCTAAATTCATTGTCGATGTAACATATTCGACAAGTCTCTGGGTACAATGAACGGGGAGCGGCAACGCTCCCCGTTTTACGTTTACATCGTTATTCCAACTATATACAAGAGGGTGGCATGGCAGGCAGGCTGGTAATTACACGCGATGGGCACCCGGTGCGCGAGGTGCCGCTCGACGGCGAGCGCCTGACCCTGGGCCGTCATCACGACAATGACATCGTGCTGCCCCACGCCACCGTCTCAAGCCGGCATGCCGCCCTGGCGCCCGATGGCGCCAACTGGATCCTGGATGACCTCGGCAGCAGCAATGGCACCCAGGTCAACGGCGAAAAGATCAGCCGCGCCACGCTCGGCAACGGCGACCGCATCGCCATCGCCGTGTTTGAAATCACACTGGTGAGCGATACGGCCAGTGCCGAGCCGCGTCAAGCCGCCCGGCTGGAAATCCTCAACGGCCCCCGCGCCGGGACCATCCTCGAACTGGACAAGCCGACGATCACGCTGGGCAGCCCGAACGTGGCCATCGTCATCATCAGCCGCCACGGCGCCCTCTACCATATTGAAAAAGTGCAGGGCGACGGCCCCGCCCTGATCGACGACGCGCCGATCGGCCGCGCTGCCCGGCGCCTGCACGACGGCGAACTGCTCGACATCACCGGCACCCGCATGCGTTTTCTGTCGGCCTGACAAATTTCACTCAGGAATGACAGTTTACGCCGGGCAACTGACGATTTTTGTCAACAAACCCGACAAAAACCGTCGTTAACCCCGAACTTTCTTATTCATGAGTTATCAAAAAGGGTGGTTTCGGACCTGGCACGGCTATTGCTCTATACCAAGTCAGTAGCACTGCACATACAACCCCACCCGAAGGAGCTTTAAAATGAAATCGATGAAAATGGTTAAGAAAGTCCAAGCTGGTTTCACCCTGATCGAACTGATGATCGTGGTTGCAATTATCGGTATTCTGGCTGCTGTTGCCATCCCTGCGTATCAGGACTACATCACCCGCGCCAAGTGGGCTGATACCGTCGCCAGCACCGGCCCGCTGAAGTTGGCAATTGCAGAATGCCTGCAAAATTCGGGTGGCGTTTCGACGAACTGCGTTACTGCGACCAATTTGGGTATCGCCGCTCTGCCTACGCCAAAATACGGCAGCCAATTCTCTGTCACCGCACCAACTGCGTCTACCGTGTTGATCAGCACCACCGGTACCGCTGAAGTTGGTAGTTATGTGTACGCTGCGGCCGGTGCAATGGATGCGAGCGGTACCAAGCTGGAATGGTCCAACGGTGCCGGTGACACCGTCCCAGTGAAGATCATGAAAGCCGGTGTACGTTAATCGTTCCCCAGCAATCTGCGCCGGACAAGAACACCTCTTCGGAGGTGTTTTTTTTCGTCTACCGGTCCGCTACCCAGTCCCCACTCTTCCCCCCGTGCTTCTCCAGCACCCGCACATCCGTCATCACCATCCCCCGGTCCGCCGCCTTGCACATATCGTAAATAGTGAGCAAGCCCACCTGCACGGCCGTCAAGGCTTCCATCTCTACCCCGGTCTTGCCGTAGGTTTCCACTTGCGCGCGGCAATGCACTCTTGAACCAGCCTCGTCCACTTCAAAATCGACCGTCACGCGCGTCAATGCCAGCGGATGGCATAAAGGAATCAGGTCGCTGGTTTTTTTGGCGGCCATGATGGCGGCGATGCGG
>JBJMVV010000277.1:0-16895 GCA_045810505.1 Massilia sp. | reverse complement strand
GACCGGCTCACTCAAGGGCCTGGGTCTCATCGCCCAGGTCAACAACGTGACCAACGCCGCCTATGAAACCTATAACGGCAACCGTCAGCAGCAGCTCGAGTACCAGAAATACGGCCGCACGGTGCTGCTCGGCGCCAGCTACAAGTTCTGATTAGTCCCAGTCTCAGCGCAAAACCCCGTCGCGAAAGCGGCGGGGTTTTTTTCTTTGGCAGCGCGCGCCGGGTGAAATCCGGACGCCTCTGCCCTCAACAGAGTAAACTGTCGGTTTTAAAGCAAGTAATTAATACATAAGTGAGCAATTCCATGTCTGATACCCCCCTCCCGCTGTTTTCCGAACTCAATCTCTCGCCTGCACTGCTGAAGGTGATCAAGGAGATTGGCTACGAAACGCCATCGCCGATCCAGGCAGCCACCATTCCCCTGCTGCTGGAAAACCGCGATGTGCTGGGCCAGGCCCAGACGGGTACGGGCAAGACGGCCGCGTTTGCCCTGCCGATTCTCTCGCGCATTGACATCAAGCAGCATTCGCCCCAGGCCCTGGTGCTGGCGCCCACGCGCGAACTGGCGATCCAGGTGGCTGAAGCGTTCCAGACCTACGCCGCCCACATCAAGGATTTCCACGTGCTGCCCATCTACGGCGGCCAGAGCTACGGTCCCCAGTTGTCGGCCCTGCGCCGCGGCGTGCACGTGGTGGTGGGCACCCCGGGCCGGGTGATCGATCACCTGGACAAGGGTTCGCTGGATATTTCGCACCTGAAAACCCTGGTGCTCGATGAAGCCGACGAAATGCTGCGCATGGGTTTTATCGACGACGTCGAGCAGATCCTGCAAAAGACCCCGGCCACGCGCCAGACGGCGCTGTTCTCGGCCACCATGCCGTCGGCCATCAAGCGCATCGCCAAGACCTATCTGCAGAACCCGGCCGAAGTGACGGTCGCGGCCAAGACCGGCACGGCGGACAATATCCGCCAGCGCTTCTGGATGGTCAGCGGCATGCAAAAGCTCGACGCGCTCACCCGCATCCTGGAAGCGGAACCGTTTGACGGCATGATCATCTTTGCCCGCACGAAGCTGGGCACGGAAGAGCTGGCCAGCAAGCTGCAGGCGCGCGGTTTTGCCGCCACGGCGATTAACGGCGACATGCAGCAGGCCCAGCGCGAGCGCACCATCCAGAACCTGAAAGACGGCAAGATCGACATCCTGGTCGCCACCGACGTGGCCGCCCGCGGCCTGGACGTGGAGCGTATCAGTCACGTGGTCAACTACGACGTGCCGTCCGATCCCGAGAGCTACACCCACCGCATCGGCCGCACCGGCCGCGCCGGCCGCAGCGGCGAGGCAATCCTGTTCATCACCCCGCGCGAGCAGGGCCTGTTGAAAGCCATCGAGCGCGCCACGCGCCAGCCGGTCTCGCCATTGACCCTGCCCACCGTCAAGACGATCAACGACGTGCGCATCGCCAAATTCAAGGATGAAATCACGGCGACCCTGGAAAAGGGCGGCCTGGACGTGTTCCGCAGCCTGATCGAGGAATACGAGCGCGAACTGAACGTGCCTGCCGTCGATGTCGCCGCTGCACTGGCGAAACTGGCCCGGGGCGACGTGCCCCTGCTGCTGGAAAAGCCGGACCGCGCGCCCAAGTTTGAAAAAGCGGCCGAGAAAGTGTGGGAAGACCGTCCCGCCCGCCCAAGCCCCGCCGGCGGCAAGTTCGACCGTGGCGATGCACCGGCGTTCAAGAAAGAACGCGTCCAGCGTCCTGCCGAAGATGGCATGGGCACTTTCCGTATCGAAGTGGGCCATTCGCACGGCGTCAAGCCAGGCAACATCGTGGGCGCCATTGCCAACGAAGCGGGCATCGAATCGAAGTTCATCGGCCGCATTGAAATCTACGACGATTTCAGTACACTCGACCTGCCTGCCGACATGCCGCCTGACGTCATCGAGCACCTGAAAAAAGTGTGGGTGGCCGGCCAGCAATTGAACATCACGCGCGATGGCGAAACGCCGATGGGCAAGAGCGGCGGCGCGCCAAAGAAAGCGGGCGATCGCCGCTTTGCCGAGAAGCCTGGTTTCAAGGGCAAGAAGTCGTATAGCAAGAAAGCGGATTGAGCTACCAGGCGCCGTCGCCTTTCAAGCGGCGCAAAAAAGCAGGGGGGACTGGCGCCGAAGGTGCCTGTCCCCTTTTTTGAACAGAAGCAAACTTAACTTCGACTACAGCCAAACATGCCCCGCCCCATCCTCGACGACTCCCAGATCCACCCCCTGGCCCGCGCCACCATCGACACCCACGAGTCCGCCATCGTCAACGAGGTGCGCCAGGCCATTGCCACCAACGCCGTCGTGGTGGTCGGCATGGCCCAGAACCCCTTCCCGAAAAAGGCCCGCAAGGCCCTCGACGCCATCGGCGCCCCCTATAAATATCTCGAGTACGGCAGCTACTTCAGCCAGTGGCGTCCGCGCGGCGCCCTCAAGATGTGGACCGGCTGGCCGACCTATCCCATGGTGTTCGTCAAGGGCACCCTGATTGGCGGCGCGACGGAACTGAAAACGCTCATCACCAGCGGCGAATTCGACCGCCTGCGCAAATAAGCCAGTCTCAGGCCAGCGCCAGGCCGTCCTTCGATGCGGACAAAGGCGGGGTGGTCGCACCCTCCAGCCTGAACTGACGCACCAGCAGCGCCAGCGCCCTGGCTGTTTCCTGCAAAGACTGCGCGCCGGCCGCGGCTTCTTCCACCAGCGCGGCGTTTTGCTGGGTGACATTGTCCATGCCGATGATGGCCTGATTGATCTGCTCGATGCCCTGGCTCTGCTCGGACCCGGCCACGTGGATCTCGTGAATGATGGTGCCGAGCTGCGCAATGCCGCCGACGATGCCGTCCATTGCCGCACCCGCATCTTTCACCAGGCGGCTGCCAGTGCCCACTTCGGCCACCGAGGCGCCGATCAGGCCCTTGATTTCATTGGCCGCCGCTGCCGAGCGCTGCGCCAGCGAGCGCACCTCCGAGGCGACGACGGCAAAGCCGCGCCCCTGTTCTCCGGCGCGCGCCGCTTCCACGGCCGCGTTCAGGGCCAGGATATTGGTCTGGAAGGCGATCGTGTCGATCACGCCGATGATCTCGGCGATGCTGCGCGAGCGCGCTTCGATCGCGCCCATGCTGGCGATCACCTTGCCCATCACCGCGCCGCCTTCGCTGGCCGCCGCCTGCGCCTGGCGCGCCAACGCATCGGCCTGTTCGGCATGCTCGGCATTCTGGCGCACGGTGCTGGTCATCTCTTCCATCGCCGCCGCCGTCTGCTCGAGAGAACTGGCCTGGGCTTCGGTGCGCGCCGACAGATCGAGGTTACCGGCGGCGATTTCACGCGAAGCGCTGGCGATGGCGCCCGCGTAATCGCGCACCCGCGACACCGTCTGCGATAACTCCGCCTGCATGCCGGCAATGTCCGACAACAGGCTTCCTGCGGCCACCTGGTCCAGCGCAACGGGCACCGACAGATCCTTGCCGGCAATGCGACGCGTTACCGCCGCCGCCAGCGCGGGATCGCCGCCCAGGGTGGCGCCGATGCTGCGCACGAGCCGCCAGCCCAGGGTGGCCGTCACGCCTATGGCCAGCAGCAACAGCAGCAGCACATCGCGCGCCGTGTCCCAGAACACGGCATCGATATCGTCATTGAAAAAGCCCGTGCCGATCCACCAGTCCCAGGGCTTGAAAGCAATCACACCGTTCAGCTTGGCCGCCATTTGCCCCGTCTTTGGATGGGTGGTTTTCATATAGGCCAGTGCAATCTGGCCCTGGCGCAGGCCATCGCGGTAGGCCTCGGCATCGGCGCGGCCGTCCATGGTTTGGCCCTGCGCAATCACGCCAATATTTTTGGGGTTCGGATGGACCAGGTTAAGCCCGGCTGGCGTGCGCACCCAGTAATAACTTTTGCCATTGTTGTTCAACTGGGTGAGCGCTTCCTTCGCCGCCGCCTGGGCCTGCGCCTCGCTCAGCACGCCTTTTTGCTGCTGCTCGTAATAGTGCGCCACGAGGTGCTCGCCCATCACCAGCATATTGCTGATCTGCGCCTCGCGATCGGCGAGCATGGAACGGTGCAGGGTGCGCAGGTTGACGCTGCCCATGACGATGAGGGCGACGATGGCTGCGCCCAGGAGCAGGGCGAGGCGGGTTGAAACTTTCATCGAATTCTTTCTTTGGACTGCCGCTGGCGCGGGCGTCAGGCCGGGATGGGTGAGGGGCATTTCGCCAGCGAGGAATCGCGGCGCCGTAATTCTGGTGGGCAATATTTTTAGCGTCAAATATATTTGCGAGAAGTTGCGTTGATGCCGCAAAAACTTGCGTGATCAACATTTCGGAACGCGGTTTTAATAGGATTTTTTGCTTGCAAATCATGAACATAGGGGGCGCATGCAGCACGCTGACGGCGTTCTCCGACCATCCAAAAACGCAGCGAAAAATGGGCAGCCGGAGGCAAAGCGGCGCACAATGAGGACTGATTAAAGTGCCCATATAAACCTCGTGCGCGAACTCAAACGTTACGCCTGGCTGCTGTCCGTGCTGGTGCCGGCCTCGCTGGTGATCGGTCCCTTCGTGTACCTGTGGCATCCCCAGGAATGGCGCCTGTGGCTGCCCGTCGCCGTCAACTACTTGTTGATCCCGCTGCTCGACATTATCGTCGGCGAGGACCGCAGCAATCCGCTTGATGGGGACGTGGCCGCGCTCGAAGCGGACCGTTATTTTCGCTTCATCACCTACGCGCTGGTCGCGACGATGTGGCCATGCATTATTTTCTGCGCCTGGTTCGTGGCCACCCAGCATCTGCCCTGGCATGGCGCGCTGGCCGTTGCGATCAGCACGGGCATGATGGGCGGATTTTGCATCAACGTCGGCCACGAGCTGGGCCACAAGCGCACGGTCCTTGAACAGACCCTGGCGAAAATCGTGCTGGCGCCGACCGGCTACGGCCATTTCTATATAGAGCACAACCGCGGTCATCACCGTTACGTGGCAACGCCTGCCGACCCCGCTTCAGCCCGCATGGGCGAGTCGATCTACGCCTTCGCGCTGCGCGAACTGCCGGGCGCATGGCAGCGCGCCTGGGCGCTGGAAAAGCAGCGTCTCGGCGGCTCGGCCTGGCACTGGAACAATGATGTGCTGCAACCGCTGGCGCTGACGGTATTGCTGTGGACGGCGCTGGCGGTCTGGCTGGGCCCATCCATCCTGATCTTCATGCTCGTCATGTCGATGTGGGCCAATTTCCAGCTGACCTCGGCCAATTACATCGAGCACTACGGCCTGCTGCGAAAGGTGAGCGCCGATGGTAAGCTTGAACCATGCCGGCCCGAGCATTCGTGGAACAGCAATCACGCGGTGACCAACTGGATGCTATTCCATCTGCAACGCCACTCCGACCACCACGCCCACGCCGCGCGCCGCTACCAGTCACTGCGTCATTTTGACCATGTGCCGCAACTGCCGAACGGCTACTTCGGCATGTTTTTGCTGGCCTACTTTCCGCCCGTGTTTTTTGCGGTGATGAATCCGCGCCTTCTCAAGGCAGTGGGGCACGATGCCAGCAGGATCAATTTTCAGCCGGGCAAGCGCGAGCGGCTCAGCAAACGGTATCGGCTGGCGGCGTAATTCGTCGCTGCGCGCTGGCGCCTCAGTGCGCCGGGGCCAGACCCGCAGGCGCCGCCACCGCCACCTTGCTCTCGCTGACCAAACACCACAGGATCGCCGACACCGCCAGGCAGCCCCCGCAGATATAGAACAGCACATTGGAATTGGCCGCGCCGTGCAGCACGTAGCCCACGCCCGTCGACAGCAGTTGCGGCAGCACGACCGACAAATTAAACATGCCCATGAAAAAGCCCATGCGGCTCTTGTCGACTTTTTCGCTCATGATGGCAAACGGCAGGCTGACCACGGCGCTCCAGCCGATGCCGACCACGGCCATCAATGCATACAGTTGACGGGGCGTGCTGGCGAAGTGGGCGATGGTGAAGTAGGCGAGGGCCATCACGGCCATGCAGGCCGCCTGGGTGCGCACGCGGCCGACGCGGCGGGCGATGGGGGCGAGCACCAGGGCGGGCAGCACGAAGCCGACCACGTTCATGACGGCAAAGGAAATCGCGATGACGTGGCCGGACTGGGCCGCGTAGCTGCTTGGGGGCACGTCCAGCACGATGATGTGCTGCTGGATAAAGGCGATGATGTAGACGAACATCGACTGCACCCCCAGCCAGGCGAAGCCGTGGGCAAAATAGATGCGCCATAGCTGGCCCCACTCGGTGCGGGTGGCTGCCACGGTGTCATCTAGCGCCGTCAACTGGCGCGGTTCGGTGACAAAGAACAGGGGCAGCACGGAAAAGGCAAACACGACGACCACGCCCACGGAGATCAGTGCGTAATTGTCGATGAAGGCGCCGATCAGGTAGGCCAGCACGCCGAAAAAGCCCGAGATGGTTTGCATCCAGGTAAAGCCGCGCGTGCGGGCGTCGCCTTCCGGGGTGACGTCGGCAATCAGCGAACGCGTGGGGTTAAAACCAATGTTGATCGACAGGTCGAGGGTCAGGGCGACGATCACCGCGACCACCAGCAGGTTGCCGATGCCCAGCAAGCTCGCGACCTGGTCGATGCGGGGAAGCAGGAACACCATCAGCGCGGCCAGCGCGCCGCCGATCAAAATGAAGGGGCGGCGTCGTCCGCCCCAGAACCAGGTTTTGTCGCTGATCATGCCGATGATGACCTGGCCGAGGATGCCGGCGGTCGGGCCGGCGGCCCAGACGATGCCGATTTCGTGGATGTCGAGGTGGTATTTGGTCGACAGCAGCCAGCTCAGGGCCGATATCTGGATGCACAGCGCAAAGCCCATCGCCGTCGAGGGCAGGCTGATGATGGCGTTGAAGGCGGGGGTGAGGCGCTTTTGCATGTCCAGCATGGTGACTCCGAAGATAAATGAGGCTGTTCTTTGACTACAAAATCACCCCGTGCGAACCGCAGGGCTCGCCGATTCTACTATGGAACGGTTTCAATTGACACTAAGAAAACACCGTGTTACTTTCCTACAAATACAGGCGGGCTTCACGGCAAGCCGCTACAAGGCCGGCGCCAGTCCGGCCGTCAAAAAGCCCGGAGAGACGATGGACATGCATGCCCGCCCCACCCACAAGCCGCGCCTGTCATTCTGGCAGCTGTGGAACATGAGCTTCGGCTTTTTTGGCATCCAGTTCGGCTTCGCACTGCAAAACGCCAACACCAGCCGCATCTTCTCCACCCTCGGCGCCAACGCCGACGACCTGGCCTTTTTCTGGCTGGCCGCCCCCGTTACGGGCCTGCTGGTCCAGCCCATCATCGGCTACCTGTCGGACAACACCTGGCATCCGAGCTGGGGCCGGCGCCGTCCCTTCTTTTTCGGCGGCGCCGTGCTGGCCTCGATCGCCCTGATCCTCATGCCCCATTCCGCCGCGCTGTGGATGGCGGTGGCGGTGCTGTGGATGATGGATGCGTCGATCAACGTGTCGATGGAACCGTTCCGCGCTTTCGTGGGCGACAAGCTCGATGCCAGCCAGCAGACCGCCGGCTACGCCATGCAGACCTTCTTCATCGGCTGCGGCGCCGTAATCGCGTCGCTTTTGCCTAAACTGTTTTCGGACGTTTTCGGCGTCAGCAATGTGCCCGTCAACGGCATGATCCCCGATACCGTGCGCTTCTCGTTTTACGTGGGCGGCGCCGTGTTCTTCCTCGCCGTGCTGTGGACCGTGCTGACGGCAAAGGAGACGCCGCCGGCCGACCTGGCCGTGTTCCAGGCGGCCCGCCGCAATAACCGCAGCCTGGCGAACGCCGTGCGCGGTATCGCCGGCGGCCTGCTGCAGATGCCGAAAACGATGGTGCAGCTGGCGCTGGTGCAGTTCTTCACCTGGATTGCCCTGTTCGCCATGTGGATTTACACGGGCACCACCATCGCCGATACGGTCTACGGCACCGCCGATGCGCAGTCGGCCGCTTACCAGGAGGCGGGCAACTGGGTGGGCGTCATGTTCGGCGTCTACAACGGCGTGTCGGCGCTGGCAGCATTCATCTTGCCGGGCCTGGCGCGCCTCACCAGCCGCAAGGCCGTGCATGCAGTCTGCCTGCTGATCGGCGGCGCCAGCCTGGCGAGCCTCTACTTCATCACCAACAAGCAGATGCTGCTCGTGCCGATGGTCGGCGTCGGCATCGCCTGGGCCAGCATCCTCACCATGCCGTATGCGATCCTGGCCGGCGCGCTGCCGCCGGCGCGCATGGGTTATTTCATGGGCCTGTTTAATATTTTCGTCGTGATTCCGCAGATCCTCAGCAGCCTGCTGCTGGGATGGATGACGAAGCACCCGTTTGGCGGCCACACGGTCAAGACGATGGTGCTGGGCGGGGCCTGCATGGCCATCGCCGGTCTGCTGACCTTTCTGGTGACGGATCGCGCCGACCCGGAAACGCGGTAAAGACGGGCGAAGCGTAGCGCGGTCAATGGCCTGGCTATGGTAGCGTATTGAGATTACGACAACTCAGCCGGGACACGCCATGACTATCCACACCGTCGCCACCAGGCCTTTCGCCGGCCAGCGCCCCGGCACCTCGGGCCTGCGCAAGAAGGTCAGCGAATTCCTTCAGCCAGGCTATCTTGAAAACTTCGTCGAAGCGATTTTCAACACCCTCGGCGATTGCCACGGCAAGACGCTGGTCCTTGGCGGCGATGGCCGCTACTTCAACCGCACCGCCATCGACGTTATCCTGCGCATGGCCGCCGCCCACGGCTTCGCCAAGGTGCTGGTGGGGCAGCACGGCATCCTGTCGACACCGGCCGTCAGCTGCGTGATCCGCAAGCACGGCGCCTTTGGCGGCATCATCCTCTCGGCCAGCCACAATCCGGGCGGCCCCGAAGGCGACTTCGGCATCAAGTACAACGGCGACAACGGTGGCCCCGCGCCGGAAAAGCTGACCGAGGCGATTTACCTGGCCACCGAATCGCTGGCCGTCTACCGCATCAGCGAAGCAGCCGCGCCCTCGATTGACGACATCGGCGCCTTCACGCTCGAAGAGATGGCAGTGGAGGTGATCGATTCGGTGGCCGACTACGCGGCGCTGATGGAAAGCCTGTTTGATTTCGCGGCGATCAGGCAGCTGTTTGCCGGCGGTTTTACTATGCGCTTCGACGCCATGCATGCCGTCTCCGGCCCGTATGCGCAGGCCCTGTTTGAAAACATCCTGGGCGCCCCGGCGGGCACGGTGATCAATGGCGCGCCGCTGGAAGACTTCGGCGGCCACCATCCCGACCCCAATCCCGTCAACGCCGCTGAACTGATCGCCATCATGCACCGGCCCGATGCGCCCGACTTTGGCGCCGCCTCCGATGGCGACGCCGACCGCAATATGGTGGTGGGACGGGGCCTGGCCGTGACGCCGTCCGACAGCCTGGCCATCATTGCCGCCAACGCCACCATGGCGCCCGGTTACGCCGCCGGTTTGACGGGGGTGGCGCGCTCGATGCCCACCTCGACCGCCGCCGACCGCGTCGCCAGGGCGCTCGGCATTCCCGCCTTCGAGACGCCCACCGGCTGGAAGTACTTCGGCAACCTGCTCGATGCCGGCATGGCGACGCTGTGCGGCGAAGAGAGCTACGGCACCGGCTCGAACCACATCCGCGAAAAGGATGGCGTCTGGGCCGTGCTGTTCTGGCTGAACATCATCGCCGCCAGCGGCAAGGGCGTTGAAGCCATCGTGCACGAGCACTGGGCCCGCTTTGGCCGCAACTACTATTCGCGCCACGACTACGAAGCGGTCGACGCTGGCGTAGCCGAAGCGATGATGGGCGAGTTGCGCGAGCAGGTGGCCGTTCTCGCCGGTACGCAGCTGGGGGAGTACACCGTGGCGCTGGCCGACGATTTCGTCTACACCGATCCGGTCGACCACACCATCGCTACCAGGCAGGGCATCCGCATCATCATGACGGACGGCTCGCGCATCGTGTTCCGCCTGTCCGGCACGGGCACCGAGGGCGCGACCGTCAGGCTGTACCTGGAGCGCTACGAAGCCGATAGCAGCCGCCATGATCTCGATCCCCAGCAGGCGCTGGCGCCCCTGGCTGCGATTGCCGAAGACCTGTCGCACCTGAAGCAGCGCTCTGGACGCGCCGCGCCCACCGTCATCACCTGACCCATTGTCACCTGACCCCTTTTCGGACCCCGCATGAAATTGACTGTGACTGTATTAGCTGCCCTGTTGACCGCTTCCAGCATCGCCCTCCCGGCCCAGGCCGCGCGGCCTTTCAACTGGGACAACGCCACCGTCTATTTCCTGCTGACCGACCGCTTTAACAATGCCGATCCGTCCAATGACCTGGCCTACGGCCGCAAGCACGACGCAGCGCCACTGCGCGGCTACATGGGCGGGGACCTGGCCGGCATCACGGCGAAAATCCGCGAAGGCTATTTCACCGACCTGGGCGTGGACGCGATCTGGATCACCCCGCCGGTGGAGCAGATTCACGACGCCGTCGACGAAGGCAGCGGCAAGTCGTACGGCTTTCACGGCTACTGGGCGCGCGATTTCACGGCGGTCGACGCCAGTCTCGGCACGGAACAGGACCTGCACGCGCTGGTCGACGCGGCCCACCTGAAAGGCATCCGCGTCATTCTCGATGTGGTGATGAACCACACCGGGCCAGTCACCGCGCAGGACCCGGTCTGGCCGGCGGGCTGGGTGCGCACGGGCCCCAACTGCACCTACAAGGACGCAGCCACCACCATCGACTGCACCCTGGTCACCAATCTGCCCGACATCCGCACCGGCGCCACGACAGCGGTGCCGTTGCCGCCGGCATTGGCGGCGAAATGGAAAAAGGAAGGGCGCTATCCGCGCGAGGTCGCGGAACTCGACGCCTTCTTCAAGCGCACCGGCTACCCGCGCACGCCGCGCTACTACCTGGTCAAATGGCACGCCGACTGGATCCGCAAATACGGTTTTGATGGCCTGCGCGCCGACACCGTCAAGCATACCGAGCCGGGTGTGTGGAAGGACCTGATCAAGGAAACCAGCAGCGCCTTTGAAGACTGGAAAAAAGCCCATCCCGCCAAGCGCATCGACGACGCGCCGTTTTTCAGCACGGCCGAGGTCTACAACTACACGGTGGCCAACGGTCGCAATTTCGACCTGGGTGGCGGCACCGTTGTGGATTACTACGCGCAGGGCTTCCACAGCATGATCAACTTCGGCATGAAAAGCGACGCCAAACAGGATATCGAGCAGCTGTTTTCCTCGTATTCGGCGGCCTTGAACGGTCCCTTGAAAGGCGTCTCGGTACTCAACTACATGAGCTCCCACGATGACGGGGAGCCCTACGATGCGGCGCGCATGAAACCGTTCGAGACGGCCAACCGCCTGCTGCTGGCGCCGGGCGCGGCGCAAATTTATTATGGCGACGAGACCGCGCGCCGTCTCGACGTGGCCGAAGCGGCCGGTGACGCGAAGCTGCGCAGCTTCATGAACTGGGACGAACTGGCTAAGAATGCGCCGCGCAGCGTGGGGGGCGTGTCCGTTGGCGTGGCCGACCTGCGCGAGCACTGGGCCAGGCTGGGGCGTTTTCGGCAGGCCCACGTGGCGGTCGGCGCCGGTGTCCATCAAATGATCCATGCCACGCCCTATGTGTTCAAGCGCAGCTACGACAAGGGCGGCGTGCGCGACCAGGTGGTGATTGCGCTGGGTCTTCCTGCCAAACCCACCCGCGTGCCGGTGCAAGGCGTGTTCGGCGACGGCCAGACCGTGCGCGACGCGTATTCCGGCGCCACCGCGGTGGTGGCCAATGGCGCCGTAGAATTCACGCCGCAGAACGGCGTGCTGCTCATTTCGTATTGATGCCGACAAGCTCCCCCCTTTGATGCCAGCCTCGGCTTTGATGCAAACCAGGCAATAGCGTATGCTACGGCCCACGCACTTGACCCCAGCGACCTGATGACCACGACCCTCGACGCCGAACAAAAATTTAGCCGCACCGCCTACGCCGACGGGCCCCGCCTGCTGGCCGACATCGGCGCCACCCATGCCCGCTTTGCGCTCGAGACGGCGCCCGGCGTGATGCGCGCCGTGCGGGTGCTGCGCTGTGACGATTTTTCCGGCATCGTGCCGCTGTTGCACACCTACCTGGCCGATCACGCCGGCACCCGCATTCACCACGCGGCCTTTGCGCTGGCGAACCCCATCAGCGGCGACATGATCCGCATGACCAACCGGGACTGGCAGTTTTCCACCGACGAGGTGCGGCGCGAACTGGGCCTGTCGACCCTCCTGATCGTCAACGATTTCACCGCCCTGGCCATGTCGCTGCCGGTGCTGTCGGGCGACAGCCTGCTGCAGGTGGGGCAGGGCACGCCCGCCGCCAATGCGGTGGTCGGCGTACTGGGACCGGGCACGGGCCTGGGCGTCTCCGGTGTGATTCCCACCCTGGATGGATTTGTCACCCTCGGCAGCGAAGGGGGACACATGAACTTCGCCCCGGCCGACGAACGCGAATTCGCCATCCTGCAATTTGCCTGGCGCGAGTGGCCCCACGTCTCGAACGAACGCCTGATCTCCGGCCCCGGCATGGAAATCATTTACCGCGCTCTGGCCGAGCGCAATGGCGTCAAGGTGACGCCGCGTTCATCGCCCGACATCATCAGCGGCGCCCTCGATGAACGCGACACCCTGTGCCTGGAAACGCTGGAATGCTTCTGCGGCATGCTGGGGGGCGCCGCTGCCAACCTGGCCGTGACCCTGGGCGCATTCGGCGGCATTTTTATTGGCGGGGGCATCGTGCCGCGCATCGCCGAGTGGTTCGCCAGTTCGCCCTTCCGCGCCCGCTTCGAGGCCAAGGGACGGTTTACCGACTACCTGGCGCAGATCCCGACCTACGTCATCATGACGCCCAATCCCGCCTTCTTCGGCGTGGCGGCGATTTTGTCCGAACACCTGCGCGGTCGCAGCGGGGCCAATACCCTGATGGAGCGGGTGCAGCACCTGCAGCATGAACTCTCGCCCGCCGAACAGCGCGTGGCCACCTTGGTGATCGAGCATCCCCGCAAGGTGCTGGGCGAGCCGATCGCGGAAATCGCCCGCCTGGCCGAAGTAAGCCAGCCGACCGTGATCCGCTTCTGCCGCTCGCTGGGCTTTCTGGGGCTGGCCGACTTCAAATTGAAATTTGCCAGCAGCCTGACCGGCACCATCCCCGTGCGCCACAGCCAGGTGCGGGTCTCGGACAGCACCCACGATTTGTCGGCCAAGGTGATCGACAACACCGTCTCGGCAATCCTGAAATTTCGCGACCAGTTAGACGTGGTCTCGATCGACCGCGCCATCCAGGTGCTGAGAAAAGCGCGGCGCGTGGAGTTCTACGCCATGGGCAATTCGCGCGTGGTGGCGCTGGACGGCCAGCACAAGTTCTTCCGCTTCCGGATTCCCACCTCGGCCTACGGCGACTCGCACCTGCTCAGTTTAGCGGCCGACCTGCTGCAGCCGGGCGACGTCGTCATCGCCATCTCCACCACGGGCGAACTGCCCGACCTGCTGGCCGCCGTCGACAAGGCGCGCGCCCACGGCGCCGACGTGATCGCCATCACCAGCAGCAAATCCGCGCTGGCCAAGCGCGCCAGCATCTGCCTGGCGGTCGATCACAGCGAAGACTCGACCACCTTCCTGTCAATGATCTCGCGCATCCTGCAACTGCTCCTGATCGACATCATGTCGGTGGGGATTTCGCTGGGGGCGGCGGAAGAGGGCGAGCAGGAGACCAGCCGCCTGATGATTTCGCACCTGGACATGTAGCCGCTGGCCAGCCTCGCGTGAGCGTCTCCGCTAACCGCTACGTCCATCCCCGGCCAGGGCCGTTCGGGGCGGCGCTGGCTGCCTTGCTCAACTGCGCCACGTTTGCGCGGCTACGCCAGGCGGTGATGGGCCGCCTGGGTTTCATGCAGATGGCCAGTGAAGTGAGCGGCGTGGTCTACCTCTCCTGGCTGGTCGACACCAAAGCGGCGAGCCTGCTCGCGCCTGGTGTGCGGCTTCGCGATGACGCTGGTTTGACGCCCCTGACCGTCCTCAGCTACCGCCACGGCCACTTCGGCCCCCGCCGTATTGGCCGCCTGCGCCGCCTGCTGCCTTCTCCCCTGCAGAGCAACTGGCGGCTCTATCTCGATACAGGGCCTTTCGTGCCCGACGCCGGCAAGCACAGCGTCTATTTTTTGAAGAACATCATGGACAGCCTGCCCTATGTAGCCGGCACCCGCCTGTTCAGTGACATCATGCAGACGCACCTGGCGCACAGCTTCACGCTGACGGGGGACGATGGTCTGTGGCGGGTTGCCATCGGCGCGGGGCAGGGCAGCGCTCCTGCCTTTTTCTGCACGGCGCGTGAAGCCGCCGAGAACCTGCTGCCAGATGCCTTCGCGGCCCGCTTCGGCAGCTGGCGCGATGCCGTCACGGCACTGGCCTTGCAGGATCGTGCGATCGGCTGGAGCGAGCGGCAGCAGCGCATGGTAGCGGCCGAGATTGCGCTGCCGGTGGCGGTGGACACGGTGCTGCCTCTGCAGCTGATCGACTGTGACTGCCCCATGCTGGCGCCGCTGGGCGCCGTCGGCGCGCCTTTCGCTTTTCTGGTGCCGCGGGTGCATTTCGAGGTGCTGTCGGAGGGGCTGCTGTAGGGGGCGCATGCCTTGCCTGCGGCGCCAGTCCCTCCCTGCTGCGTGCTATTCAACGAAGACGACCGCTGTCCTTGGCGGAATCGTGAAACGCCCAGCGTCATATTTTGCCTGCTTGAGCCGCGCATCCGCCTTCTGCGCCGGATGCAGGCGATACCGCCCGGATTCGCCAACGACCGTATGCGCCACCGTATCCGCATTCACAAAATAGCAAATCGACTTGAACCCCGCCCCGGCATAGCCTTCGCCATCGAGCCGCGCCGCGATCACGGTGGACGGGCTGTCGATGAAATGCAGGCGCTGCTTCACATCCTGCGCGGTGCGCATGCGGAACAGGGTGGAACTGGCGCGCACGGCAAGCAAATCGCGGAACACGTCGCGGGCAAAGGCGATGTCGCGCGGGGTGGGGCGCAGGCGTGCATCGGCGAGCAGCGGTTTGAGCAAGGCGTAATCCTTGCCATTGTCAGCGGCAGGCGGCAGGCCGGTGCCGAAGTAGTTGGTGCGATACGACCAGTCGAGGCGATTGAACCAGTCGCCCGAGTTAAAACTGTTGCGATCGAGGGACTTGGAGCGAAGCAGGTCGATGCCGGCGTGGTAGTAGGCCACGCCCTGGCTGAAGGCGACGATGGCGGCGCCGAGCATCTGCACTCTGGCCCGCTCGGCGCTGGTGGTGGCGCGGGGTAATTTAAAAGCGTTGATGTCGTACAGGGTCTGGTTGTCGTGGTTCTCGACGTAGTTGACGGCTTCGCCGGGGATGCTGGCGAAGCCGGCGCTCTGGCCGCCGTAGTCGATGGCGGACAAAGGCTTGAGCGCGCCATCGGACGCTTTCAATGAAAAATCGCGCAGGGAGCCGGCCAGGCCCACCTTGACCATGTCGGAAACGGAACCGGTGTGGGCGCCATTCAGGAAGCCCTTGCGGCTGACCAGGTCCGCGCCGCTGTCGCCCGCGCCACCGCCGCGCATGGCGTCGCGGCCGCGGTCACTGAAGCTGCCGATGCCACTGCCGCCCAGCGACAACTGGGACGCTTGCACGAAGCGGGCGCCGTCGGCCACTTCGCCAAAATTCCAGCCTTCGCCGATCAGCTGCACGGGGTGGCCTGCGGCCGCATCAACGCGCTGCTGCAGCGCTTCCATCACGGCGCGGGGCTGGTGGCCCATCAGGTCGAAACGGAAGGAGTCGATGTGGTACTGGCTGGCCCACAGGGCCACGGAATCGGTCATGAGTTTGCCCATCATGGCGTTTTCGGTGGCCGTGTTGTCGCAGCAGGTCGACTGGGCGATGGCGCCCTTGGCATCGAGCCGGTGGTAGTAGCCGGGCACGATGCGGTCCAGCACCGAGCGCTCGTTCTGGCCGGCGCGGTAGGTGTGGTTGTAGACGACGTCCATGCCCACCCGCAGCCCAAGCTTGTGCAGGCTGGCGACCATCTGGCGCAGTTCGATGACGCGGGCGGCGCCATCGGCGGCGTCAAGCGCGTAACTGCCTTCGGGCGCGTTGTAATGAAAAGGGTCGTAGCCCCAGTTGAAGCAATCATTGTCGGCGCTGCGCATCACCAGCGCCTGCTGGGCCTCGCTGGCCGGGCCGCCCGTGGGACGGGGCGTCAGGCAGCCCCGTTCGGGCACGCTGCCGATATCGTAAATGGGCAGCAGGTGGATGTCGCTCAGGCCGGCGCGTGCGAGGGCGGCCAGGTGGCGCATGCCGTTCGAGCCCGCATCCGAAAAGGCGGCGTACTTGCCCCGGTGGGCGGCAGGCACGCTGGGATCGTTGATGGAAAAATCGCGCACGTGCAGTTCGTAGACGCTCATGTCGGGCAGGGCGCGCACGGTCGCAGGCGAGCGATCGCCTTGCCAGCTATCTGGCATCAAGCGCGGTGACGCGAGATTGCCGACGTAGCTGCGGGTGGAATCGGTGGTCAGGCTGATTGAATAAGGATCCGTGACCCGGTTGCGCACCAGGCCCACGCCGTCGACCAGCACATCGACCAGGTAGACATAGTAAGCGCCGCTGGCGTCGCCCGCAGTGGCGGCCTGCCAGATACCGGTGGCGTCGATACGCTGCATCGGCGTGACCGCGCGGGCGCGACTGTTGCTACTTCCGCTGTCGAAGCGACACACCGCCACGGCCTGCGCGGTGGGCGCCCACAGTTTGAAGCGGGTCTGATTTTCCGTGATGGTGACGCCAAGCGCGCTCTCCTTC
>JBJMVV010000276.1:0-5870 GCA_045810505.1 Massilia sp. | reverse complement strand
TTGAAGGCGACATGAACAAGTACGGGAATCGGTTGGCGTGGGCGCAGGAAGCGCGGTCTGTACGCTGACAGAACGTCAGCGGGGTTTGAGATGACGTGGCTAAAGGTTAAATCGAAGAAACAAAAAATCAAATAGACGATTGATAATTCACACCAACAAAGGCAAACAACGATGCAGTTTGTTGTTTTTCGTTATCATTTGTGTGGTTTGTTGACCATACATTTCAGCCTGCTTTTCAGCTGCCTTTTTTGGCGCGCGCAAACACCGGGCCCCACAGCGGATGGCTGTGCTCGCCTGGCCCGAGGTCGAAGTTGGGATCGAGCTTCAACGCCTTGTCGAAGGCCTGGCGGCAGGGCACGGGACGGTTGGTGACGCAGTAGCTGAAGGCGGTGTATTTGAGCGCCGTCAGCCGCGTCGCCAGCGGCTCGGCGGGCACGTCGGCGGCGGCCAGGCGGCGGATGGCGCCGTTGAAATCGCCTTCGTCATACAGCTTGATACCCTCGCGCAAGGCAAGTGGATGGCGGGCTACGCCGGCGCTGGGGGCGTTGCCCTGGGCCAGCACCTCTTCGGCGCGTCTGCCGGAATTGGGCCCTGCCGGACTGTCATAGCCCAGTGCGGCGCAGCCCGCCAGCGCGAGCATGGTCAGGGAAAGGACGGGCAGGCGGACGCGTTCAATGAAATGCATGTTCAATCCTGGTCGTGTTGTCCTTGCCCGGCCGCACCGTGATGGTCCGGCTGTGGAAGTCCGGATTGTCGATGCGAATGGTGTGCTCGCCCGTCAAGGTCAGCGATTTGAGGGGCGGGCTGATGCCGCGCTTGACGCCGTCGACATACACGGTGCCCCAGGGCTTGATGATGAGTTTGTAGGTGGCGGTGGCCGGTCCGGCTGCCGGTGCCGGCACGGTTTCGGCGCTTGTGGCGGGGGCGGCCGATTCAGGCGCTGGCGCTGGCGGCTGCGCGGCTTCAACGGCGGGCTCTGGTTCAATGCTTGCCGCTGGCGACGCCGGCAGGGGCGCCGCGTCCGCCACGGCAGGAGCGGGAGCGGCCGTCGACGCCAGCACGCTTTCCGCACCGGCCTGGCGGCCATGCTGGTACAGGCCGTAACCGGCCGCGGCGAGCAGGGCGATTGCGACGCTGCCCAGCACCCAGCGCGAGGCGCGTGCTGGCGGGGCTGATGACAAGGGCGGCGGGGGCGGGGCAATCTCGACCGGCGCCAGCAGGGGCGTTGCTGCGACTGGTACGGGCGCTGGCGCTGGCGCCACCTCCGCCGCCACCGGCTGCGCCATCCCCAGCAGGTCGCGCATGGCCTCGATGGTCTGGGGACGCCGGCTGCGGTCGCCATACAGGCAGGCGTCGATGGCGTCCAGCAGGCTGGCCGACAGGCCCGCCGGCGCGCGCGGCGTCAGCGGGCCGCCAGGCGGCGATTCGCCCGTGATGGCAAAGTGCAGCACGGCCGCAATGGCTTTCAGGTCGACCGCCGTGGGCGGCTGGAATTCGGAATCTTCTTCGGGCGAAGACAGCAGTTCGGCGGCGCCGTCGGCATGCACGACGATCGAGTCGGGCATGATGATGCGGTGGGGCCGGCCCATGGCCTGCTGGGTCTCGATCGAGCGCAGCAATTGCGCCACCAACTGGCGGCACCAGGCATCCGTGACCCCTTGCGGCGTCGTTTCGACGAACTCACGAAGCGTGCAGCCGACGGCGGGCGGCGATAACGCGGTGTCAGACATGGAAGTTTATTTTGCGAAAGAATTGCCGCAATCATGCCAGCTTTGCAGCAATTGCGTTTCGGCAAACGTGCGCGGTATCAGCGCGGCGGCGGCGGCCTTGCCACCGCCGCCCGTCCCAGCGAGCGGGTCGCCTCGATCCCCTGGTTGAACCAGTTCTGGATCGGCATATTCAGGTAGGGCAGGGTGGCCGCCAGGATCACGAAGCCCACGGTCAGGGTAATGGGAAAGCCGACACCAAACAGGTTCAGTTGGGGCGCCGCGCGCGTCAGGATACCCAGCGCGACGTTGGTGATCAATAGCGCGGCGACAATCGGCAGCGACAGTTGCAGGCCCGTGGAAAAAATCTTGCCGCCCCAGCGGGCCAGTTCCAGCGGCGCGCCGGCCGCCATGGGCGTGGCGGAAATGGGCATGGTGATAAAACTTTCGGCCAGCGTTTCCAGCAGCACCAGGTGGGCGTTCATGGCCAGAAACGCCATGGTGGCAATCAGGGTCAGCATCTGGCTCACGGCGGACGAGCGGCCGGCCGTATTGGGATCGAAAAAGCTGGCAAAGCCCAGGCCCATGGTAAGGCTGCTCACTTCGCCCGCCATCTCGATGGCGGCAAACACGATGCGCATGGTAAAACCCATCGCCAGGCCGATCAGCATTTCCTGCGCCAGGATCAGCATGCCGGCCATCGACATGGGATCGACGGCGGGAAAGCTGCCCAGGGCCGGCGCCATGATGCCGGCCAGGATCAGGCCCAGCGACACCTTGACGGAGACGGGCACAGCCGTGTTGCCAAACAGGGGAGAGGCGGCGATCAGGCCGAGAATGCGCGACAACGGCCACAACAGCGCGGCCAGCCAGGCATTCAGTTCGGCGCTGGTGAGGGTGATCATGCGCGGTGCAGGACTAGCCGATCAGGCCGGGAATGCCGTTGAACACCTGGCGCATGTAGTCGAGCATCACGGACAGCATCCACGGTCCCGCCACGATCAGGGCAACGAAAATACCGATCAGCTTCGGGATAAAGGAGAGCGTCGCTTCATTGATTTGCGTCGCGGCCTGGAAGATGCTGACGATGAGGCCGATGATCAGGGCGACCAGCAGCATCGGCGCGGCAACCATGAGCGTGACCTCCATCGCATTACGGCCCATGGTCATGACGGTTTCAGGTGTCACAGGCGACCTCCTAGTAAAAACTCTGGGACAGCGACCCCAGCATCAACTGCCACCCATCCACCAGCACAAACAGCATCAATTTGAACGGCAGCGAAATCACGGCGGGCGACATCATCATCATGCCCATCGACATCAGGACCGAGGCCACCACCATGTCGATGATGAGGAAGGGAATGAAAATGGCGAAGCCGATCTGGAAGGCCGTCTTCAGTTCACTGGTGACGAAGGCGGGAATCAAGATGCGCAGGGGGATGTCTTCCGGGCCCTGCAGGGCGGGCGAGCGGGAAATCTTGACGAACAGGGCGAGATCGGACTGGCGGGTCTGCTTGGTCATGAAGGTTTTCAGGGGCTCGACGCCTTTCTGCATCGCTTCCATCATCTGGATCTTGTTGTCCTGCAGGGGCAGGTAGGCATCCGTGTAAATCTTGTCGAAGGTGGGTCCCATCACGAACAGCGTCAGGAACAGGGCCAGGCCCACCATCACCTGGTTGGGCGGCGCGGACTGGGTGCCCAGCGCCTGGCGCAGCAGGGACAGCACGATGATGATGCGGGTAAAACTGGTCATCATCAGCAAAGCGGCCGGCAAAAAGGTCAGCGCCGTCATCAGCAGCAGCGTCTGCACCGGCAGGGTGTAGCTGGTGCCGCCGCCGGGGGCAGGCGTGCTGGTAAAGGCCGGGATGCCCGGCGCGGCGAGGGCCAGCGCGGGCAGCGCCAGGCTGGCCGCGGCAGCGAGCCACAGTGAAGTCTTGATGCGCATGATTAATTGGTGTTTCGTTTGTCGATGGTCTGCTTGAGCCATGCGGCGAAGCTGTGGGCGGGCGGGGCGTGATCGGCCAGCACGGCCGGTGTATCGGCGGCGGCGCCCTGGCGTGGCATGGTCGCCAGTGCATTGACCCGGCCGGGCGAGGCCCCGACCACGATCCACTGCTCGCCCACTTCCACCACGATGATGCGTTCGCGTCCGCCCAAATTGAGGCCGCCGACCATGCGCACATGGGCCGAGCCGCCCGCGGCCTTGGGGCCGTAGCGCTTCATGGCCCAGGCCAGCAGGGCCAGCAGGCCCAGCACAACGCACAGGGCGAAAATGGTTTGCAGCAGGCTGCCGGCGGCGGCGCCGGCGAAGGGCTGCACGGGGGCGCGTGGTACGGCAGGGGTTGGTGCAGCAGCAGCAGGCGCAGGAGCAGCAGCAGGAGCAGGAGCAGGAGCAGGAGCAGGAGCGCCAGCCTGCGGCGCCGGCGCTTCAGTCACCGCCGCCTGGCGCGCCTGCACGGCGCCCGTTGCGAGCGCCGCCGAGAGGAACAGCGGCAGCAGGCAGGCGTAAATCCGGCGTCCCATCATTTGTTGAGTTTTCTGATCCGCTCGGACGGCGTGATGATGTCGGTCAGGCGGATGCCGAATTTGTCGTTCACCACCACCACCTCGCCCTGGGCGATCAGGCAACCGTTGACGAGCACGTCCATCGGCTCGCCGGCCAGGCCATCGAGCTCGACCACGGAACCCTGCGCCAGTTGCAGCAGGTTCTTGATGGCGATCTTGGTGCGGCCCAGTTCCACCGTCAGCTGAACCGGGATGTCGAGAATGAAATCGATATCGTTGGGCGTGTCGGCGCGGGCGCCCTTGCTGGAAAAGTCCTTGAACACGGCGGCGCTGGCTGCCTGGTTCTGCAGCGCTTCCGCCTCGGCCTTGGCCTGCTCGGCAATGGCTGCGCCCCAGTCGTCATCCATGCTCTGGTCGTCTTGATTGTCGGACATTGCGTTCTCCTTTATTCCTACCTGGTGCTTACTTCAGCGACTCGCTGTTGGCGAGTAATTTTTCAACTTTGAGGGCGTACTGGCCGTTCAGCACGCCGTAGGTGCAGTCCATCACGGGCACGCCATCGACGGTGGCCTGGATCAGTTCGGGCACGTTGAGCGGAATGATGTCGCCCACTTTCATGTTCAGGATTTCATCGAACGAAGCGCGCCCGGTGCCCAGCGTCGCCACCAGTTCGACTTCAGCCACCTGGATCTGCTGGGTCATCAGGCGGATCCAGCGTTTATCGACTTCCAGCGCCTCGCCCTGCAGGCTCGAGGTGAGGGCGTCGCGGATTGGCTCGATCATCGAGTAGGGCATGCAGAAGTGGATCTGGCCCGATACCGAGCCCAGTTCCACCGTAAACGTCGACGACACCACCACCTCGTTCGGGGTGGCGATGTTGGCGAACTGCGTGTTCATTTCCGAGCGGATGTATTCGAACTCGACGGGGAAGACCGGCTCCCACGATTTGGTATAAGCCTCGAACACGATGTCGAGGATGCGCAGGATGATGCGCTGCTCCGTCTGGGTGAAGTCGCGCCCCTCGACGCGGGTATGAAAGCGCCCGTCGCCACCGAACAGATTGTCCACCAGCAGGAACACCAGGCCTGGATCGAACACCATCAGCGCCGTGCCGCGCAGCGGCTTCATGTGAATCAGATTCAGGTTGGTCGGCACCACCAGGTTGCGGATGAATTCGCTGTATTTGGACACGCGCACCGAGCCGACCGAAACCTCCGCGCTGCGGCGCAGGAAGTTGAACAGGCCGACGCGCAGCAAGCGTGCAAAGCGCTCGTTGATGATCTCGAGCGTCGGCATGCGGCCGCGCACGATGCGTTCCTGGGTGGCCAGGTTGTAGGTGCGCACACCGGAGGTTTCCTCGGGCGCGGCGGCGTCGTCCGAGTCGCCGTTGACGCCCTTGAGAAGGGCATCAACTTCTTCCTGTGAGAGGAAATTGTCGGCCATGAAATGTCCGTCCTTGACTACGTATCGTGCTACTGGATGATAAAAGCGGTGAACAGGACATCGTCCACCTTCTGCGGCTCGCCCTTGGCAACGAAGGGCACGCGCACCGCGGTGACGATCTCCTTGGCCAGCGCGGTCTTGCCTTCGACGGTGGAAATCTCCGACGCTTTCTTGCCCGACAAAATCAAGAGGATGCGGTTGCGCACCAGCGGCATG
>JBJMVV010000275.1:0-22599 GCA_045810505.1 Massilia sp. | reverse complement strand
CCTGCCCGCCTCGTCGACGCCGCAGACGATGTCGAACTCGGTGAAGGGGTACTGCGACTTTTTCAGCCCCGGATAAAAATTGACCTTCTTCTTCGTCATACCTTGCTGCTTTCAATGACTTTCATGACTGCCGCAGCACTTTCCGCCGCGCTGTTGCGCAACAGGCTGTGGTGCATGGCGGTGAAGCGCTCCGCCAGTTTCGCACGGTTGGCCGTGTCGTTCAGTTGCCGCCACAGGGCCTCGGCCATGGCGGACGGCTTTGCCGCGTGCTGCAGCAGCTCCGGCACCAAAAATTCGCGCGCCAGGATGTTCGGCAAACCAATCCAAGGCTGGTAGCCCATGTGGCGCATGATGAGCCACGACGCCTGCATGACTTTATACGCAATCACCATCGGCTTCTTGAACAGCGCCACTTCCAAAGTCGCCGTCCCCGATGCTACCAGCACCGCGTCGGCCGCGCAGATGGCCGTGTGCGAATCGTCGACCACGGTCAAGGGCAGGTCCTGCAGGCCCGCCGCCTGCTGCAACTGGGCAAAGTAGGCGCGCTGGCGTTCGCCGGCCATCGGCACGACGAAGGACAGCGAGGGATCGCGCGCGGCCAGCAGGCGCGCCGTTTCCAGGTAAGGCACGGCCAGGTATTTCAGTTCGCCCATGCGGCTGCCCGGCATGATCGTCACCACCCGCGCATCCCTGGCCAGGCCCAGACGGGCACGGGCTGCATCCTGGTCGGGCTGCATGGGGATCAGCTCGGCCAGGGGATGGCCGATGTAGGTGACGGGCACGCCAGCGGCCTGGTAGATTGCTTCCTCGAACGGAAAAATCGTCAGCATGTGCGAGACGGCGCGGCGGATCTTCTTGATGCGCCCGCCCCGCCAGGCCCAGATCTGCGGACTGACGAAGTGCACGGTTGGAATGCCGCCTGCCTTCAGCGTTTCTTCCAGGCCCAAATTAAAGCCGGGATAGTCGGCGCCGATGAAGACGGCCGGGGGCGTCGCCAGCAGGCGCTCGGCCAGGCTGGTCTGGATGCCCTTGATCTCGCGGTAGCGGGGAATCACCTCGAACAGGCCGCGCACCGTCAGCACCTCGATCGGCACATCGGACGTAAATCCCTGCTCGATCATGCGCGCGCCGCCGATGCCGTGAAAACGCGCATCCGGCAACTGCGGGCGCAGGCCCGCCATCAGGCGCGCCGCCAGCATGTCGCCGGAGACTTCGCCGGCGACCATGGCGATGTCCACAGGTGTTGTCACCGCAGCCCTAGCGGACGATGCCACGGCTGGCGGCGCCGAGGAAATCACGCATCAATTGCACCACTGCCGCATTGTCGGGGTCGTCCAGTTCGGCTTCCTGCAGGGCCGCCTTGGCCTCTTCCAGGGTCAGGCCGCTGCGGTAGATGGCCTTGTAGGCGCCGCGGATGGCGTCGATCTGGGGCCGGGTAAAGCCGCGCCGCTTGATGCCCTCGATGTTGACGCCGCGCGCCGCGGCCGGGTTGCCATTGACCAGCACGAATGGCGGCACATCCTGGGTCAGGCTGGTGTACATGCCGACAAAGGCATGGGCGCCGATCTTGCAGAACTGGTGCACGCCGGCAAAGCCCGACAGGATGGCCCAGTCGCCGACGACCACGTGGCCCGCCAACTGGGCGTTGTTGGAGAAAATCGTGTTGCTGCCGACCTGGCAATCGTGCGCCAGGTGGACGTAGGCGCTCATCCAGTTGTCGTTGCCCAGGCGGGTCACGCCCTGGTCCTGCGCCGTGCCCGTGTTAAAGGTGCAGAATTCGCGGATGGTGTTGCGGTGGCCGATTTCCAGCCGGGTCGGCTCGCCCGCCCACTTCTTGTCCTGCGGCTGGGCGCCAATCGACGAGAACTGGAAGAACTTGTTGTCTTCGCCGATGCTGGTGTGGCCCTCGATGACCACGTGCGGCCCCACCACGGTGCGCGCGCCAATGCTGACGTGCTCGCCGATGATGGAGTAAGGCCCGACCTCGACGTCGTCAGCCAGCCGCGCGCCGGGCGCGACGATGGCGGTGGGATGAATCAGCGCCATGGCTTAGCCTGCTGCAGTATTTGCGTTTTTCGAGGCATCGTCGGTAGCCCGGATGGTGCACATCAGTTCCGCTTCCAGCGCCACCGCGCCGTCGACCGAACCGACCGCCTTGTATTTCCAGATGCCGCGCGAAGTGCGCAGGATCTCGACATCCATTTTCAACTGGTCGCCAGGACCCACCGGGCGCTTGAAGCGGGCATTGTCGATGCCGACGAAATACACCACCGAGTTTTCATCCGGCTGCACGCCCATCGTCAGAAACGACAGGATGGCCGCCGTCTGCGCCAGCGCTTCAATCATCAGCACGCCCGGCATGACGGGCTTGTGCGGGAAGTGGCCGTTGAAGAATTCTTCGTTGACGGTGACGTTCTTGATGGCCGTGATCGACTTGTTCGCTTCCCAGGTCAGCACGCGGTCCACCAGCAGCAGCGGATAGCGGTGCGGCAGCAGGGCCTTGATCTGGCAGATGTCGAGGGTTTTGTTTTCAGTGGTGGTCATGGTTTGTCCGTCAAAGTTTTAATTGTTTTTTCAAGCGCCCGGATTTTA
The DNA here is from genome assembly GCA_045810505.1 of Massilia sp. Lineage (GTDB taxonomy): Bacteria > Pseudomonadota > Gammaproteobacteria > Burkholderiales > Burkholderiaceae_D > JAFCUW01. The sequence goes on along the minus strand of JBJMVV010000275.1, from coordinate 20,007 downwards.
TCGCGCATTGCGTCCAGGTTGCGGACAATCGCCGCGGTTTTCTCCCACTCGGCGTTTTTCGCCAGCGGGTAAAAGCCGGTGTACTGGCCCGGTTCGCTGATCGAGCGCGACACCATGCTGCCCGAGGAAATATGCACCCCGTCGGCAATCGTCAGGTGGCCCAGCACCATGGCGGCGCCGCCGAAGGTGCAGTATTTGCCGATGATGGCGCTGCCCGCCACGCCGACGCAGCCGGCCATGGCCGTGTGCGCGCCGATGCGGCAGTTGTGGCCGATCTGGATCTGGTTGTCGAGCTTGACGCCGTCTTCAATCACAGTGTCCTGCAAGGCGCCCCGGTCGATGGTGGTGTTGGCCCCGATGTCGACGTCGTCACCGATCATCACCCTGCCCGTCTGGGGAATCTTGATGTAGACCCCGCCCTCGTTGGCGAACCCAAAGCCGTCGCTGCCGATCACGGCGCCCGAATGGATGATGCCGCGCGCGCCGATCTGGCAGCGGGCGTGGAAGGTGACGTTGGCAAACAGGTGGCAGCCAGCACCGATGACGGCGTCGCGGCCGATGAAGCAGCCGGCGTCGATCACCGCGCCCGGGCCAATATGGGCGCCGGCCTCGATGGTGACCTGGGGGCCGATATGGGCGCTGGGATCAACCACGGCGCTTGCATCCACGGCCGCACTGGCATGCACGCCGGGGGGCGGCACGATGGCCGTCAGCGCGGCGAAATACTGCGCGGCGCGGGCGAAATACACATAGGGATTGGGCGTGACGATGCGCGCGCCCTGGTAAGCCTCGCCCAGGGCGGCGGCATCCGAGGCCGTCACGATCAGCGCGCAGGCGCCGCTGGCGGCGGCCTGGGCGCGAAATTTGCTGTTGCTTAAAAAACTGATGTCGCTGGCGCCGGCCTCGGCCAGCGGCGCGATGCCCGTCACTTCCAGGTTCGGCTCTCCCACCAGCTGGCCGCCGAAGCGTTCCACCAGTGCGCCAAGTCGCGTGCCCATGTTATTCCGTTCTGATTGCAGGCTACTGGTCGAGCAGCCTGATGAGTTTGTCGGTGATGTCGGCGTCCGGGCGAGCCCACAGCACGCCCCGGAACAGCACGATGTCGAGATTGTCCTGGCGCGCGATCTGGGCGATGCTCTGGCGGGCGCGCTCGGCGATGCGGTCGCGCTCGACGTTTTTACGGTGCAGCAAGTCGTCGCGGTAAGCGTATTCCTTGCGCTCGGCCTCTTCTTCCAGGTCGCGCAGTTCGCGCCGGCGGCGCGTGCGCTCCGGTTCTTCCAGGATCTGCTCGTCGTCCAGGTATTGCGCCGTCAGGTTGCGCAAGCGCACGAACAGCGCCTGGTTGGCCCTGGCGCGGGTGTCGAACTCGGCCTTGATGGCGGCGTCGGCCGCCTTGGCTGCCTTCGTCTCCACGAACAGGCGCTCGGTGACGACGTAGGCGATGGTGGGCGGGGCGCCAGGCGCCGGCGGCGCGGCCTGCTGCGCGTGCGCCCCCGCCGCCAGCAGGCCCGTTATGCCCATCACGCCGGCAAGGACGAGATGGCGGCGCAGGGATCGTGGCAGGCCGGACACGCTTACTTGTCGAGCAGCTTGATGATCTTGTCGGTGATGTCGATGCGCGGGCTCGACCATGCCGACTCCTGCAGCACCACGTCCAGGTGCTCCTGCTCGGCAATCTGCTCGATCAGCTTGTAAGCCTTCTGGGCGATATTGGCGCGCTCTTCGCTCTTACGCTGCAGCAAATCCTCATTGAATTCGCGCTGGGTGCGCTGGACGTCCTTTTCCAGTTCGGCCACTTCGCGAAAGCGCCGGGTGCGCTCCGGCTCGGCCAGGCTGGCGGCGTCGACGTCAAGCTTGTCCGACAGCGTTTTCAGGCGCGCCAGCATGTCCTTGTTGGTCTTCTGGCGGCGCGAAAACTCCGCTTCGATCTTGGCATCGGCCGCCTTGGCCAGCTTCGAATCGGTCATCAGGCGTTCTGTAAATACAAAGCCAATCCTGCTCGGACCGGCGGCGGCCGGCGTCGCCGCCGTCTGCGCCTGGGCCAGCGAGGCGGTGCATAGCGCAGCCACGGCAAGCCAGGAAGGCAGCAAGGTGGTCACATTTTTCAACATAGTTCTCCGCAAAATAGTCTGGCGCGCGGCCTGAAGGGGCATCAGAAGCCGGTACCCATCTGGAACTGGAAGCGCTCCAGGCGGTCGCCCGGTTTCGGATTGAGTGGCTTAGCATAACTCAACTTGAGCGGACCCACCGGTGAAATCCAGGACACGCCGAGACCGGTCGAGAAACGCAGCTCGCTGGCGCGGATCTTCTGGTTTTCCTGGTAGACCTGGCCGCCGTCGAGGAAGCCGAACCAGCGCAAACTGCGGTCCGGTCCGCCGCCCGGGAATGGCAGCTGCAGTTCGGCATTGCCGATCACGCGCTTGGCGCCGCCCAGGGCGTCGCCCTGCAGGGGATCGACCACGCCGAGCGAGGAGCTCAGGTAGCCGCGCACCGAACCGATGCCGCCGCCGTAGAAGTTCTTGAAGACGGGGTAGGAGGTGCCGCGGATGCCGTGACCGTAGTCGAGTTCGCCCTTGAGCGCCAGGGTGACCAGGCGCGACAGCGGACGGTACCACTGCTGCTCGTAGACGGCGCGGTAGTACTTCGAGTTGCCGAAGAAGTCCAGTTCCAGGTTGGCGCGCTGGAAGCGGCCGGCCGATGGCGTGACCGCACTGTCGCGGGTGTCGCGGCTCCAGGCGGCCGTCAGGGGAATCGAATTGGTGGTCGCGGTGCCCACGCCATCGGGGAAGCCGCCGAACTGGCGCACATAATCCTTGTAGCGGGTCGGGCTGGTGATGTCCGTCTCGATGCTGGTGCGCTCGAGGCCGGCGCCGAAGAAGACCGTGTCCGATTCCGAGAACGGCACGCCAAAGCTCATCCGTCCGCCGGTCTGGCGCACATTGAAGCTGCCGACGTTGAGCGCGGGCGGGCGGGTCGTGCGCAGGTACACTTCAAACGAGCGCGAGACGCCGTCGTCCGTGAAATAAGGATTGGTCTGCGACAGGGCGATGGTGCGGCTGTAGCGGCTGGTATTGAGTTCGAGGCCGACCGTGTTGCCGGATCCGGCGAAGTTGGCCTGCTGGATCGCGGCGGTGAAGGTAAAGCGCTCGGACTGCGAGAAAGCGCCGCCGATGGTGAAGTTGCCGGTCGGGCGCTCCACCACCGTCATGTTGACATCCACCTGGTCGGACGTGCCCTGGGCTTCCGGGGTGTCGACGGTGACGTCCTTGAAGTAGCCAAGGCGGTCGACGCGGTCGCGCGAAAGCTTGATCTTGTTGCCGTCGTACCAGGAACCCTCGAACTGGCGGAACTCGCGGCGAATCACTTCGTCGCGGGTGGTCGTGTTGCCCGAGATGTTCATGTGGCGCACGTAGGCGCGCTTGCCCGGATCGATCATGAAGGTGAAGGACACCTCGCGCTTGGCGCGGTCGATCTCGGGATTGGCGTTGACGTTGGCAAAGGCGTAGCCGAAGTTGCCGAGGCGGTCGGAAATGCGCTTGTTCGATTCCGTCAGCAACTCGCCCGAATAGGTCGCGCCCGGGCGCAGCAGGACCAGCGCCTTCAATTCGTCCTCGCGGCCGAACATCTCGCCATCGAGCTTGATGCCGGAGACCTTGTATTTCTCGCCCTCGGTGATATTGACGGTGAGGTAGATGTCTTTCTTGTCGGGCGTAATCGACACCTGGGTCGATTCGATATTCACTTCCAGGTAGCCGCGATTGAGGTAGAACGATTTGAGCGTCTCAATGTCGCCCGTCAGCTTGGTCTTTGAATACTGGTCGGCCTTGGAGTACCAGGTGAACCAGCCCGAGGTCGACAGCGCCATCACGGCGCGCAGTTCCTTGTCCGTGTAATGGGTGTTGCCGACGATATTGATGCCCTTGATGCGGGCCACTTCGCCTTCGTCCACGTTGAACACCACGGTGACACGATTGCGCTCGATCGGGGTGATTGTGGTGGTGATCTTGACACCATACAGGCCGTGCGAGAGGTACTGGCGCTTCAGTTCCTGTTCGGCGCGGTCCACCGAGGCCTTGTCGAAAATCTTGGTTTCGCCGACGCCAATTTCTTTCAGCGCCTTGACCAGCACGTCCTTCTCGAATTCCTTGGTACCCGTGAAATCGACCGAGGAAATGGCGGGCCGCTCTTCGACCAGCACCACCAGCACGCCGTTTTCTTCTTCCAGGCGCACGTCCTTGAAAAAGCCGGTCGCATACAGGGCCTTGATGGCGGTAATGCTTTTCTCGTCGTCGAACGTTTCGCCAACCCGCACCGGCAGATAGCTGAACACGGTGCCCGCCTCGGTGCGCTGGATGCCTTCGACGCGGATGTCCTTCACCACGAAGGGAGCGACAGCCATGGCCTGGCCGGAGCACAGGGCCATGACGGCGGCGCTGATCAGGCTATGACGCAGGGTGGGACGGAACAGGAAATGGGCAATACGGTCTGAATGTAATTTCATTGGCTAAATCATTGGTCCATCATTGGTCTACATGCGAGCGCACGGATAACGCGCTTTTACAGGCGCCTGGCGACATCGTTGAAAAGGGCTAGTACCATCAACATGGCCAGCAGGACCACGCCGGCACGCTGTGCATACGCCCCGATCCGCTCGGACAAAGGGCGTCCGGTCAAAACTTCCAGCGAATAATACAGCAAAAGCCCCCCATCAAGAACCGGAATTGGTAACAGATTCATCACGCCGAGACTGATGCTGACGAAGGCGATAAAGCCCAAAAACACGCTGGCCCCCATGCGCATGGTTTGCTGGGCGTAATCGGCGATGGTGAGAGGGCCCGTCACGTTTTTCAAGGACACTTCACCCGTCACCATGCGCTTGATCATTTTGAGCGTGATCACGATGGTTTCCCAGGTGCGGCGCGCGCCGATGCCCACTGCATCGATCGGGCCCGCGCTGACGGTGACCATCTGCGGCGTGGCGGCTGGCGCAATGCCGATCACCCAACTGCCATCCTGGGACCGTAGTTCCGGCTTGATCTGCATGGTGCGCACCGCGCCGCCCTGCTCCACCGTGACGGCAATCGGCTGCCCTTTCGAGGCGCGCACGGCGGCAACGAGTTCAATCGCGTCGCGCACTGGCGCGCCATTGATGGCGGTGACGGTTTCGCCCACGCTCACGCCGGCACGCGCGGCCGGGCCGCCCGGGCTCAATTGCTCGACCAGGGGCGCGGGACGCCACAGGTCAAGGCCCAGCTTGCCCGTGAAATCGCCTTCGACGTCCAGGCCTGCCAGGCTGCTGGCCGGCACGATGGCCGTGATCTGGCCGCCCTGGGGCTGGCGCACCGCGAGGCGCGCTTCGTGCTTGTCGACAATAGCGTCGATCAGGGCCCAGCGCATTTCAGTCCAGCTTGCCACCGCCCGGCCATCAACCGCGGTGATGGTGTCGCCAGCGCGCAGGCCCGCCGCGTAGGCCGCCGAAGCGGGCTCGGGCGCGCGCAGGCGCGACGCCGGCTCGACCGTGCCAGCCATGGCCAGTGCCGCGAACAGCACGATCGCCAGCAGGAAGTTGGCCAGCGGCCCGGCGGCGACGATGGCAATGCGGCGCCACACGCTCTGGCGGGTAAATTCACGCGCCGCCTCGGCTGGCGTGACGACCACATCGGGATCGCGCGCATCAAGCATCTTGACGTAGCCGCCCAGCGGCAGGATCGAGACGGCCCATTCGGTCTGGTCGGGGCCGAACTTGCGCGACCACACCACCTTGCCGATGCCGACGGAAAAGCGCAGCACCTTGACGCCGCACAGGCGCGCCACCAGGTAGTGGCCCAGTTCGTGGAAGATCACAAGCGGGCCCAGCGCCAGCAGGAAGGCGGGGATCATCAGCAGGTTGTTCATTTCAGACTCTCGCTTACCTGGCCAGGCTGGCGACGATGGCGCCGGCGGCGCGGCGCGCCAGCGCGTCCTGCGCCAGCACCACTTCGAGACTGGAAGCGGCTTCGTGGCCGTTCTCGTTCATCACGCGGGCGATCACCCGGTCGATGTCGCGAAAGCCGATGCGCCGCGCCAGAAAAGCCTCGACGGCAACTTCATTGGCGGCGTTTAGCAGGGCCGGGGCCGTCCCGCCCGCCTCCAACGCGGCAAACGCCAGCGCGAGGCAGGGAAAGCGGGCAAAGTCCGGCTTTTCAAATTGCAGGGCGGCCATCGTGGTCAGATCGAGCTGGGCGACGCCAGACTCGATCCGCTCCGGGAAGGCCAGCGCGTGGGCAATCGGGGTGCGCATGTCGGGGTTGCCCAACTGGGCCAGCACGGAACCATCGACATACGAGACCATCGAGTGGATCACGCTTTGCGGGTGGATCACCACCTCGATCTGCGCGGCCGGAGCGCCAAACAGCCAGTGCGCCTCGATCACCTCGAGGCCCTTGTTCATCATGGTGGCCGAGTCGACCGAGATCTTGCGCCCCATCGACCAGTTCGGATGCTTGCAGGCCTGTTCAGGGGTTACGTCTTCCAGGGTGTGCAGTTCGCGCGCGAGGAAGGGGCCGCCCGAGGCGGTCAGGACGATCCTGGCGACGCCGGCGCCGGCGGGCGAGCGGGCATAGGACAGGGGAAGCGATTGAAAGATCGCATTGTGCTCGGAGTCGATCGGCAGCAGGGTCGCGCCGTGGCGGGCAACGGTGTCCATGAAGATCTGGCCGGACAGCACCAGCGCTTCTTTATTCGCCAGCAAAATCTTGCGCCCTGCCCTGGCCGCGGCCAGGGTCGGCGCGAGGCCGGCCGCGCCAACGATGGCCGCCATCACGGTGTCGGCTTCCGCGGCCACTTCGCACAGGGCCGCTTCGCCATGACTGACGGCGCAGTCGATGCCGCGTGCATCGAGCAGCGCGGCCAGGCGGCTGGCAGCTTCAGGCGTGCCGACCACGGCGCGGCGCGGGCGCACCTGCGCGCATTGCTCGGCCAGTTCCTCGACCTTGCTGTGGGCCGTCAGGGCGTGGACCCGGTATTTGTCGGGATGGCGGGCCAGCACGTCCAGGGTCGACACCCCGATTGAACCGGTGGCGCCGAGTATGGTGATGGTTTGCATAGGGTTCCTTCCAGGCGCGCCAGGAATGCGGGCCGCCTTACAGCCAGGTATCGATCAGTGCGGCCAGGGGCAGCACCGGCACCAGCGCATCGATACGGTCGAGCACGCCGCCGTGGCCAGGCAGCAGATTGCTGCTGTCTTTCACGCCGGCGCGCCGCTTGAGTTGGGATTCGAACAGGTCGCCGCAGACGGACAGTGCGACGATGGCGACCAGCGTCAGCACCAGCGCGCCCCAGCCGAGGCGGGCCTGGACGTGGAATGGGAAAGTATCGGCCAGGGCGCCACCGCCAGCGAGCACGGCGATGCTGGAGAGCACCAGCACGGCAATGCCACCGCCGATCGCGCCTTCCCAGGATTTACCGGGAGAAATCGACGGCGCCAGCTTGCGTTTGCCGAAGGCTTTGCCGGAAAAGTAGGCGCCGATGTCGGCGATCCACACCAGCACCAGCACCGACAGCAGGTACAGCGCAGAGTGATGGAACAGCACGACGATGGCGGCGAAGCAGGCCACGATGGAAATGGCGTAGGTGATGCTCAGCAAGGTGTTGCCGAAACTGGCCAGCGGCGGCAGGCCGATTTTCAGCGATGGCGCCAGGCGCAGTAGCCAGACCAGCACGCCGAGGGCAAACCACACCACCGGACGGGGCTGGGGCGCGATGAAGAAGGCATAGACGAACACGGCGGTCCAGACGGCGGCCACCGCGGCCACGTTTTTCGAGCCGGGGCTGAACAGGCGAAACGCTTCCCAGATGGCGGCGCCGAAAAACGCCGCCACCACCACGGCGAAGGCAATCGGGTTCCCGATATACAGTACTGGCAGCAATACCGCCAGCAACACCAGCGCCGTGATGATTCGTGTTTTTAGCATCAGCTCGTTTTGTTGGAGGCGGGATTGGACAACTGGTCGCCCGTGCGCCCGAAACGGCGCTCGCGGCTCTGGTAGGACAGGATGGCTTCGTCGAGCTTTTCGGGCGAGAAATCGGGCCAGAAGGCGTCGGTGAAATACAGCTCCGAATAAGCCAGTTGCCACAGCAGGAAGTTGGAGATGCGCTCTTCCCCGCCGGTGCGGATGAACAGGTCGGGCTCGGGCGCATAGGCCATCGCCAAGTGCTCGGCCAATTGTTCCTCAGCAAATTCGGTGACGCCCGGGTTGGCCTGCACCATTTTTGACGTCGCCTGCATGATGTCCCAGCGCCCGCCGTAGTTGGCGCAGATGGTCAAGGTCAGGCGCGAGTTGTTGGCGGTGCGCCGCTCGGCGTTGGCGATCATCTCGCGCAATTTGGCGTCAAAGCGCGACAGGTCACCCACCACTTTCAGGCGGATGTCATTGGCGTGCATCTTCGACACTTCGCGTTCGAGGGCGGTCACGAACAGGCGCATCAGCAGTGACACTTCCTCTTCGGGACGGCGCCAGTTTTCCGAGGAAAACGCGAACAGGGTCAGGTATTCGACCCCGCGCAGGGCGCAGGCTTCGACGATATCGCGCACGGCATCGACGCCCTTGACGTGACCTGCCACGCGGGGCAGCATGCGCCGCGTGGCCCAGCGGCCATTGCCATCCATAATGATCGCAACGTGCCTGGGCACCTTGGGCGCTTCAGGCACCGCCTTGGTGGAGCTTTTAAAAATCATAGGTGCTGTCGAGGAACTCGCTGCTTAAACCGTCAGGACTTCTTTTTCCTTGTCGACGACCATCTTGTCGACATCGGCAACGAACTTGTCCGTCAGCTTCTGGATTTCTTCGGTCGAACGACGCTCGTCATCTTCCGATGCAAGCTTGTCCTTGACCAGTTTCTTGACCTGTTCGTTGGCGTCGCGGCGGATGTTACGGATGGCGATTTTTGCGTCTTCCGCCTCGCCCTTGACCAATTTCACCATTTCCTTGCGGCGCTCTTCGGACAGCATCGGCGTCGGCACACGGATCTGCTCGCCCTGCGAGGACGGGTTCAGGCCCAGATCGGAATCGCGGATGGCTTTCTCGATGGTGGTCAGCATCTTCTTTTCATACGGCTGCACGCCGATGGTGCGGGCGTCCAGCAAGGTCACGTTGGCCACGCCCGTCAAGGGGGTGGGCGAACCGTAATAGTCGACCATGACGTGGTCGAGGATGCCCACGTGGGCGCGGCCCGTGCGGACCTTGGCCAGATCGGCACGCAAAGTCTCGATCGACTTGCTCATGCGGTCTTGCGCGTTTTTCTTGATGTCAGCGATGGTCATGCTGCTCTCCTGTAGCTTTTTGTTAGTGTTGATGCAAAATATAAATTGTTTGGCGCGTAATTCTACACGTGAACCAGGGTGCCTTCGTCCTCACCCATGATGACGGCCTTGAGGGCGCCCGGTTTGACGATCGAGAATACCTTGATCGGCAGTTTCTGGTCGCGGCACAGGGCAAAGGCGGTGGCGTCCATCACCTGCAACTGCTTGGAGATGGCTTCATCAAACGTGATCGAATTGTAGCGGGTGGCGCTGGGGTCTTTTTTCGGATCGGCCGTGTAGACGCCGTCGACCTTGGTGGCCTTGAGCACGATTTCCGCGCTGATCTCGGCGCCGCGCAGGGCTGCTGCCGTGTCGGTGGTAAAGAAAGGGTTACCGGTGCCGGCGGCAAACACGACGACCTTGCCCTCTTCCAGGTATTGCAGCGCTTTCGGGCGCACATAGGGTTCTACCACCTGTTCGATGGCAATGGCCGACATCACGCGCGCGGTGATGCCGACATGGCGCATGGCGTCGGCCAGGGCCAGCGCGTTCATGACGGTGGCCAGCATGCCCATGTAATCCGCGGTGGCGCGGTCCATGCCCTGGGCGCCGGGGGCGACGCCGCGGAAGATGTTGCCGCCGCCAATGACGACCGCGATTTCCACGCCCAGCTTCGCTACTTCAGCCACGTCGGCGACCATGCGCTCGATCGTGCCGCGGTTGATGCCATAGTTGTCATCGCCCATCAGAGCTTCACCGGAGAGTTTGAGAAGAACGCGTTTGTAAGCGGGTTTGGTCATTGAAATCTCCTGGGGTGACGTTATTCGGTTCTGGCCTGCGAGGGCCTCACCATCCGGGGACGGTGGCGTAAAACATCCTGCACCAGCATTCTACCGGGCAGGCGCCGCAGCCTTGAAAAATCTGCGGGTAAAAAAACGGGCCTTCCGGCCCGCTTTACTGTGACGCTTATTGCTTCGATGCAGCCATTTGCGCTGCCACTTCCGCGGCAAAGTCGTCCTGCTTCTTCTCGATGCCTTCGCCGACCACATACATGGTGAACGATTTGACGGTCGCGCCGGCGGCCTTCAACATCTGCTCGACCGACTGCTTGTCGTTCTTGACGAAAGGCTGGTTCAGCAGGGACACTTCTTTCAGGTACTTCTGCACGGAGCCTTCGAGGCGCTTGGCCAGGATTTCAGGCGACTGGGCAGGCTTGCCTTCAGCGGCGGCCTTGTCAGCATCTTCCTGAGCTTTCAGGGCGGCAACGGAGCGCTCTTTTTCGATCAGCTCGGCAGGCACCTGGTCCGACGACAGGGACACTGGCTTCATGGCGGCGATGTGCATGGCGATATCTTTACCGACCTGCTCGTCGGCGCCGTCGAAGTCGACGATCACGCCAATGCGGTTGCTGTGGATATACGAAGCGAGCTTGCCAGTGGTTTCAAAACGCTGGAAGCGGCGGATCGACATGTTCTCGCCGATCTTGCCGATCAGGGCGGCGCGCACTTCGTCCAGGGTCTTGCCGTTCAGTGGCAGGGCCAGCAGGGCAGCCACGTCGGCCGGGTTGTTGTCAGCGGCCAGCTTGGCGGCGTCGTTGGCCAGTTGCATGAACTCATCGTTCTTGGCGACGAAGTCGGTTTCGCTGTTGATTTCCAGCAGTGCGCCAACGTTGCCGGCGACGTAAGCGACGACCACGCCTTCAGCGGTGATGCGCGACGAAGCTTTCGAGGCCTTGCCACCCAGCTTGACGCGCAGGATCTCTTCCGCACGGGCCATGTCGCCTTCGGCTTCGGTCAGTGCCTTTTTGCATTCCATCATCGGTGCGTCGGTCTTGCCGCGCAGTTCGCCTACCATCGCTGCGGTAATAGCTGCCATGTGAATTCTCCTGAGTAAATGTTGATTCGGGTCGGCGGCGCTTGGCGCCAGGCTCGACATTCATTTAAAAAAAAGGGTGCGCAAGCTGCCACCCTTTGTACTACGCCGCCAGGCTTGCGCCGGCGGCTATGCTGCTTTCTTAAGCCTGCTCGGACACTTCGACGAATTCGTCGGCGCCGGCTGCCTTGACCATGTCGGCCACTTCGTTGGTCGCATTGGCGCGGCCTTCGATGATCGCGTCAGCCACGCCGCGGGCGTAGAGCATGATCGCTTTCGAGGAGTCGTCGTTACCCGGGATGATGTGGGTGACGCCTTCTGGCGAGTGGTTGGTGTCGACGATGCCGATGACTGGAATGCCCAGCTTGCCGGCTTCGGTGATGGCGCCCTTGTGGTAGCCGACGTCGACGACGAAAATCGCGTCAGGTACGCCGCCCATTTCCTTGATGCCGCCGATGGACTTTTGCAGCTTGACCATTTCGCGTTCAAACATCAGGCCTTCTTTCTTCGACAGCTTCTCGACCGAACCGTCTTCGATCTGGGCTTCCATGTCTTTCAGGCGCTTGATCGAGGTCTTGATGGTCTTGAAGTTGGTCAGCATGCCGCCCAACCAGCGCTGGTCGACGTAAGGCACACCGGCGCGCTGGGCTTCAGCGGCGATGATGTCACGGGCCTGGCGCTTGGTGCCGACCATCAGGATGGTGCCGCGCTGGGCTGCAACCTGCTTGATGGTTTTCATGGCTTCCTGATACATACCCATCGTCTTTTCCAAGTTGATGATATGGATCTTGTTGCGGTGACCGAAGATGAACGGCGCCATCTTTGGGTTCCAGAAACGGGTTTGGTGGCCGAAGTGGACACCGGCTTCGAGCATTTCGCGCATTGTTACGGACATGGTATTTCTCCAGGGTTGGGTCTGGAATCCGGTCAGTCACCATTGAGGCACCCTTTGCGACCGGATTCGCGATTTTTACAATGTAGACTACGATATTTACCCGGCGCTTTAGAAAGCAATCCGAGCAACCCGAGATTATAAGCCCAATTGGCCGAAAGTTCAACATGCAGGCAAATGCCCGCCCCGCCCCGGGGAAGGCTGCGCCATCTTCCTCTATAATGATGCAATCCGCGCGCGCGATGCCCAAGGCATCCTGCCCGCTCAACAGATTATTTTGCGATTGCAGCCCACCATGTCCAATATTTCCATCAAATCCGCCGCCGACATTGAAGGCATGCGCGTGGCCGGCCGCCTCGGCGCCGAAGTGCTCGACTACATCACCCCCTTCGTCAAGCCCGGCGTCACCACGGGCGAACTCGACCGCCTGTGCCACGAATACATGGTCAATGTGCAGGGCACCATCCCGGCGCCCCTGAACTATTGCCCGCCTGGCTACACGCCTTATCCAAAAGCCATCTGCACTTCCGTCAACGACGTGATCTGCCACGGTATCCCGGGCGACAAGGTGCTCAAGTCCGGCGATTCCGTCAACCTGGACATCACCGTCATCAAGGACGGTTATCACGGTGACAACAGCCGCATGTTCCTGGTCGGCACCCCCACCATCCAGGCCCGCCGCCTGTCGGAAGTGACCTATGAGTGCATGTGGATCGGCATCTCGAAAGTCAAGCCGGGCGCCCACCTGGGCGATATCGGCCACGCCATCCAGGTGCATGCCGAAAAGAACGGCTACAGCGTGGTGCGCGAGTTCTGCGGCCACGGCATCGGCAAGGTGTTCCATGAAGAGCCGCAGGTGCTGCACTACGGCCGCGCCGGCACTCTGGAAAAGCTGGAAGCGGGCATGATTTTCACGATCGAGCCGATGATCAACGCGGGCCGCCGCGAGATAAAGGAAATGAACGACGGCTGGACCATCAAGACCAAGGATCGCAGCCTGTCGGCCCAGTGGGAACACACGGTGCTGGTGACGGAAACGGGTTACGAAGTCTTGACGACTTCGGCCGGCACGCCGCCGCCCCCGGCTTTCATCACCGAGCCGGCCAAGGCCGCTGCCGCCGTCGCCGTTTAAGCCGCATTTTCAGAAACCGATGCCGATGCACGCCCTGGCCGATCCCGCGCTCTGCCGCGACAGGCTCAAGGGCCAGCTGAAAGCCGACCGCCAGGTCCTCACGGCGGCGTTCCGGGCCGACAGCAAGCCGGCCAAGCTGCTGCGGGGCCTGCGCCAGAGCGTCGACCTGGTGCTGGCCGAAGCCTGGCGCGAGGCCGCCCTGCCCGCCAACAGCGCTCTCGTCGGCGTGGGCGGCTACGGCCGCGGCGAACTGTTTCCCTATTCCGACGTCGATCTCCTGATCCTGCTGGGCGAGAGCCCGGATGAAGCCACCCGCGGCAAGCTCGAGCAGTTGGTGCAACTGCTGTGGGACCTGGGCCTGGAAATCGGCAGCAGCATCCGCACCGTCGAGGAATGCCTGCAGGAATCCGCCGCCGACATCACGGTGCAGACCAGCCTGCTGGAAGCGCGGCTGGTGACGGGCGACGCCGCCCTGTTCGACCAGTTGCAGCGGCGCTACCGGGCCGCGCTGGACCCGCAGGCGTTTTATCACGCCAAGCTGGCCGAGATGCGCCTGCGACACGCCAAGTACGAGGACACCGCCTTTGCGCTGGAACCGAACTGCAAGGAAAGCCCGGGCGGCCTGCGCGACCTGCAGGTGATCCTGTGGGTGGCCAAGGCGGCCGGCCTGGCCGACTCATGGCGGGCGCTGGCCACGCGCGGGCTGATCACGCAGACGGAAGCGCGCGCGCTGATGGAAAAGGAGTCTGCCTTCAAGGACATCCGCATCCGCCTGCACCTGCATGCCTGCCGGCGCGAAGACCGGCTGGTGTTCGACGTCCAGACCCCGATTGCTGAAACCTTCGGCCTGCGTTCCACGGGCGAAGGCAGCAATGCCCGCCGCGCCAGCGAACTATTGATGCAGCGTTATTACTGGGCCGCCAAGACGGTCACCCAGCTCAATACCATCCTGCTGCAAAACATCGAAGCCCAGCTGTTTCCCCAGCCGCTGAACGTGCTGCGCATCAACGAGCGCTTTAATGAAGTCAACGACCTGATCGACATCAGCGCCGACGACACCTTCGCGCAGACGCCATCGAGCATGCTCGAACTGTTCGTGCTGATGACGCAGCGGCCCAATCTGAAAGGCCTCACGGCCCGCACCACGCGCGCGCTGTGGCATGCGCGCGCCATGATCGATGACGATTTCCGCCGCGATCCCGCCAACCGCGCCGCCTTCCTGGCGATCCTGCAGGCGCCGGTGGGCCTGGTGCACGCGCTGCGGCGCATGAACGAGATGAGCATCCTGGGCCGCTACCTGCCGGCGTTTCGTCCCATCGTCGGCCAGATGCAGCACGACCTGTTCCACGTTTACACGGTCGACCAGCACATCATGATGGTGGTGCGCAATATGCGCCGCTTCACCATGAGCGAGCACGCCCACGAATACCCCTTCTGCAGCGACCTGATCGCCAACTTCCGCGACGCCTGGCTGCTGTATGTCGCGGCCCTGTTCCACGACATTGCCAAAGGCCGCGGCGGCGACCACTCGAAGCTGGGCACGGTGGACGCGCGCCAGTTCTGTGAAGAGCACGGCTTGAGCGCGGCCGACACGGATCTTGTCGTGTTTCTTGTCGAGCATCACCTCACCTTGTCGCAGGTGGCGCAAAAGCAGGACCTGTCCGACCCGGACGTGATCGCCGCCTTTGCCGCCGTGGTGGGCGATGAGCGCCGCCTGACCGCCCTGTATTTGCTGACGGTGGCCGACATCCGCGGCACCAGCCCGAAAGTGTGGAACGCCTGGAAAGCCAAGCTGCTGGAAGACCTCTACAAGGTGACCCTGCGCGTCCTTGGTGGTGAGCCGCACTCTGCCGACCGCGAACTGCGCCAGCGCCAGATCGAGGCGCGCGCCATGCTGCGCCTGGCCGGCCTGCCCGAGCAGGCCCATGCGGCGCTGTGGAGCCAGCTCGATGTGGCCTGGTTCCTGCGCCACGACGCCGCCGACATCGCCTGGCAGACCCGGTCGCTCTACGACAAGCTCGACAGCGAAAAGCCGGTGGTGCGCTGCCGCCTCGCGCCCATCGGCGAAGGCCTGCAGGTGGCGGTGTATGTGCGCGATCAGAGCGACCTGTTCGCGCGCCTGTGCAGCTATTTCGACCGCAAGAATTTCAGCATCCTCGACGCCAAGATCCACACCACCAGCAAGGGCTACGCGCTCGACACCTTTCTCGTGACGGAACAGAATTTCGCCAAGAATTACCGTGACATCATCAGCCTGATCGAACACGAGATCGCCGAACTGCTGGCCAAACAGGCGCCCCTGCCATCGCCCACCCACGGGCGCCTGTCGCGCCTGTCGCGGGTGTTTCCCGTCACCCCCACGGTCGACCTGCGGCCCGACGAACGGGGCCAGTATTTCATCCTGTCGGTCTCGGCCGCCGACCGCACGGGCCTGCTCTACTCCATCGCCAGCGTGCTGGCCCGGCACAAGGTCAACCTGCACACGGCCAAGATCATGACCCTGGGCGAGCGGGTCGAAGACGTGTTCCTGGTCGACGGCGCCAGCCTCGCCCTGCCCCGCAATCAAATCCAGCTGGAAACCGAACTGCTGGACGCGCTGGCTGTATAAAAACGCTGTCTAAACAAGAAGAAAGAAATGAAGCAATGAGTGAATTATTACGCCTGTCCAAGCGCATGTCCGAACTGGGCCTGTGCTCGCGCCGCGAAGCCGATGAATGGATCGCGCGCGGCTGGGTTCGGGTCGACGGCCAGGTGGTCTCGGAACTGGGCAGCAAGGTCTACCCCGAACAGAAAGTGACGGTCGAGCGCCAGGCCGCGGCCGAGCAGAGCAAGCGGGTCACCATCCTCATCAACAAGCCGATGGGCTATGTCAGTGGCCAGGCCGAGGACGGCTACACCCCCGCCGTCGCCCTGATCAAACCAGAAAACCGCTGGGCCGCCGATCCCTCGCCCGAGCAGTTCCACCCGACGCAACTGCGCTCGCTGGTGCCCGCCGGCCGCCTCGACATCGATTCCGTGGGCCTGTTGATCCTTACCCAGGACGGTCGCGTGGCCAAGACCCTGATCGGCGAAGACACCTCGGTGGAAAAGGAATACCTGGTGCGGGTGCAGTACACGAAAGAAGGCGCCCTGCCCGAGTCCGATCTGAAGAAACTGTGCTTTGGCCTGTGGATGGACGGCAAACCGCTGCTGCCCGCCAAGGTGCGCTGGCAAAACGAGGACCAGCTCAGCTTTACCTTGAAAGAAGGCAAGAAGCGCCAGATCCGCCGCATGTGCGATATGGTGGGCTTGAAGGTGCTGGGGCTGAAACGGGTGCGGATCGGCAAGGTCAAGCTGGGCGATCTGCCCGTGGGCCAGTGGCGCTATCTGCGTCCCGACGAAACTTTTTAATTCCGGACCTTGAACTTGAGCTGCAGGGATATGCCGCCATGCAGCCGGTCCCGGTAGCTGGGCACGATACCGATGTTCAGACCGACCCGTTCAAACTCGTAGCTGGCGGCTGGAATTACTGCTGGAAACCAGCCACCGTGGCGCATGCGCGGATAGCCATGCATGGCGACAGCGACAGCCCCCAGGCGCCACCGACCGTAGCTCAGAGGTTGCCACAGCACGCCGGCGTAATTGGACCAATTCCGGCTGCTGTTATAGAAACGCCCGCCAGTGAAGGCCAGGTCTTCGCGCAGACCGTATTCAATGCCCAGGCCCCGGTTTGCGCCATTGAGCGTGCGGCTGTGGCTGAAGTGGCGGGTGGCAAATCCCGTGTCAATCCAGACTGCGCGCGCTTCGACGCTGTCGTACGGCGCCGGCAATTCCTCGGCGCCGGCCCCGAATCCGGCCAGCAGTCCAAGTGTTCCCACCATGAGCAGGGCAGCGTTCAATTGTCATCTTCCGCAACAAGGTCGGGAAACATAACAGAGAGTAAGGCCAAAACAGTGCGTAAGGCCAAAACAGGGCATGAGGCCAAAACAGGGGTGAAGCCACGGCACGGCAAGCCGCTAATGCAATCCGGGTCAAGGATAGCATCAACTCGGCAGTACCGCCGTGGCCATGCATGGGGATTTGAGCGCGCTCATGCGCGCGCTATTTGCCAGGGCATTGGAGGGATAGCGCTGCGATACTGCCCGTCGCTTCAGTTCCAGACCTTGAATTTGAGCTGCAGTGAGATGCCGCCATACAAGCGGTCCTTGTAGCTGGGTACAAAGCCGATATTGACGCCAATGCGCTCGAAATCGTAAGTGGCCGCAGGAATGATCGCCGGGAACCAGCCGCCGCTGTGCATGCGGGGATAGCCGTCAAAGCCGGCGGCGACAACGCCGAAGCGCCAGCGCTTGTAGGTCAATGGTTGCCACAGCACGCCCGCATAGTTGGACCATTCGCGGTCGCTATTGTAGAAACGCCCGACTGACAAGGCCAGGTCGCCGCGCACCTGGTATTCCACGCCCAAGCCGTGGTTGGCGCCATTGAGGTTCTTGTTGCGGTTGAAGTGGTAAGTGGCAAAGCCCGTGTCGACCCAGACCGTGCGTTTTTCAGGCGGATCGAGCGGTTCCAGCAGGCCGAACATTTCTTGGGCGAAAGCCGGGGCGGCGAAGCAGGCCAGCAGCGCGGCGCCAGCCAGGAAAGGAGCAGTTTTCAATCGTCCTCATCCGGATCGAGATCGGGGAACATCACGCTGGTAAAACCAAAGCGCGAAAAGTCGGTGATGCGCATCGGATAAAGGATGCCGTGCAAATGGTCGACCTCGTGCTGCACCACGCGGGCATGAAAGCCCTCGGCGTCGCGCACGATCGGCGCGCCATGCTCGTCCACCCCTTCGTAATGCAGGCGGGTGAAACGCTCGACGACGCCGCGCAGGCCAGGTACGGACAGGCAGCCTTCGAAGCCCTCTTCCATGTCAGCCGACACAGGCGTCAGCTTCGGGTTGATCAGCACCGTCTGCGGCACCGGCGGCGCATCGGGATAGCGCTGGTTGTCCTTGAAGCCGAAGATCACCAGTTGCAGGTTGACCCCGATCTGGGGTGCTGCCAGGCCCGCGCCATTGGCTGCGTGCATGGTGTCGAACATGTCGGCGATCAGTTCGCGCATCGCCGGGGTGTCGAATTCGGTAACGGGTTCGGCCTGGCGCAGCAGGCGCGGATCACCCATTTTCAGTATCTCGCGGACGGTCATGGCGCCTCCGGGGCAAGTTGCATCTGATTGAGAAATTCACGGAAACCCGCGCCCGTCTCGGGGTGCTTCAGGCCCATCGCCGTCATCGCCTTCAGGTAGCCGAGTTTTGACCCACAATCATAACGCTGTCCGGCATAGCGGTAGGCCAGCACCCGTTCATCGGCCATCAGGGCGGCGATTCCATCGGTCAACTGGATCTCGCCGCCGGCGCCCGTGCCCAGGTGTTCCAGGTGGTCAAAGATTTTTGCCGACAGCACGTAGCGGCCCACCACCGCCAGGGTCGACGGCGCCACATCGGGCTGGGGCTTTTCAACGATACCGGACACCAGTTCCAGGTCGGGACGGTAGGCGCTGGCGCTGACGATGCCGTACTGGCGGGTGTGCTCGCGCGGCACGTCCTGCACGGCCAGCAGGGAGCATTTTTCATAGTCGTACACGGCCGTCATCTGAGCCAGCACGGGCGCGTGGCCCTCGGCCGTGTCCATGAAGTCGTCGGCCAGCAGCACGGCAAACGGCTCGTTGCCCACCACCGGGCGGGCGCATAGCACCGCGTGGCCCAGACCCAGGGGCGCCGACTGGCGGATGTAGATGCAGGTGATGTCCTTGGGGATCACGTTACGGACAAAATCAAGCAGTTGCTGCTTGCCGGCCGCTTCCAGTTCCGCTTCGAGCTCATAGGCCTTGTCGAAGTGGTCTTCGATGGCGCGCTTGTTGCGGCCCGTAATAAAGATCATTTCCTTGATGCCGGCGGCGACCGCTTCTTCCACGGCGTACTGGATCAGGGGCTTGTCGACGATGGGCAGCATTTCCTTTGGCTGCGCCTTGGTGGCGGGCAGAAAACGGCTGCCCAGGCCGGCGACCGGGAACACAGCTTTGGTAATTTTTGTCATTGTTATTCTGGAGTTGGTTCTGGTAAATTGAGCAGCGCCAGCAGCCCTGCTTCATCGAGGATGGCAAGACCGAGCTCCTCGGCCTTGGTCAGCTTGCTGCCCGCTTCAGCCCCGGCAACGACGTAGGCGGTTTTCTTCGATACGGAGCCGGACACCTTGCCGCCGGCCGCTTCGATCATGGCGCCCGCTTCATCGCGCGAAAGGCCAGGCAGGGTGCCGGTCAGCACAAAGGTCTTGCCGGCCAGCGCACCGGCCGGGCGCGTCATGACGTGCTCGCCCTCTTTCCAGCGCAACTGGCGACGCAAACGCGCCACCAGGTCCAGGTTGACGGGGTCGCTGAGGAAGTCGGCAATCGAGCGCGCCACCACCGGCCCCACGTCCGCCACTTCCAGCAACTGCAGGCCGCCTTCGAAGGCGGCCGCATGCAGCAACGCGTCGAGATTGCCGAAATGCTGGGCCAGCGCCTTGGCGGTCGATTCGCCGACGTTGCGGATGCCGAGCGCGTAGATGAAGCGCGCGAGCGTCGTGTCGCGCGACTTTTCCAGCGCGTCGAGCACGTTCTGGGCGGACTTGGCGGCCATGCGTTCCAGGCCGCAGAGTTTTTCCTGGTCGAGCGCGTACAGGTCGGCGGCCGTGTCGATCACGCCCTTGTCGACCAGTTGTTCGATCAACTGGTCGCCCAGACCCTCGACGTCGATCGCCCGGCGCGAGACGAAATGCATCAAGCCGCCCTTCTTCTGGGCGCCGCAGTGGGTCCAGCCGCCCGAACAGCGGG
>JBJMVV010000274.1:0-13178 GCA_045810505.1 Massilia sp. | reverse complement strand
AGAATGGTTCTAGTATTCGTCCACGGCCGACATGAAGCTACCCTGCTGGGTCTTCCGGCGAGGTGGCATTTTATCGCCACCTGAATAACACCCAAATCGGGTGGATTTCGCCAAGGATCCGGATTCGGTGCGCCCCCTCTTGATTTCTTGTAGAGCGAGTTCTATTTTTGAGTTTCACTCAAATCCGAGAGCTAGCGACGGTGGCAGCAAGGAGAAGCCGGGGTCGGAGAAGCCGGCTTCAGTGCCCACATTCGAACACAAGCTCAGCCTTAAGATTAAGAGAAGCCGGGGTCAGTGCCCACATTCGAACACAAGCTCAGCCTTAATGAAGCGGATGTGCATTCAATGTCGTGCACGTGTTTGAATGTGGGCACTGACCCCCGTAGTTGACTCTTTGTGGCCGCATGAATTGGCGGAAATGATCCGAAAAGACCCGAATTTCCATGGTCAAAGGATTGTTCTTGGATCTTGTAATACCAATCGCAAGGGGCCAACTCCGGGCGAGCCGCCTTTCGCAGAACGCCTTGCAAACTATCTTGGCACGACTGTAACGGCGGCTGGCGATTTTACATATCCGACACGTGGCAATCTTGAGAAAATTCCGCCAAGTGGTGAGGGCGGGATCTGGCACAACGTTCCCCCAAATCCGAACTATAAAGGGAGAAAATATTGAGAACCTTTCACCGACGGAAGGGGGGGCTAATAGCGACAGGGCTATCAATTATTGCGTTGCTCGCCATTGGATGCGCCGTTTATTTTCAGCAGTCACGAATCCCCGCAGATGAAGAGCAGCGTGGAGATCGACCGTTTAACCTTACTCAGCGGGATTTATCTCAACTTGTTGCCGAAGCCGGAAAAGGCAATTGCGTTTCAGCATATAGGCTCGCGCAATATCATTTGTATTCATCGCTGGAGCTGCAGCAGGCGGAAAAATATTTCCGTTTGGCCGCGAAATGTCAGAATGCCGACGCGTTGGTCGGTCTCATCACAATACTTCGGAAGCCGGAGAATGACGCCGAAATTGACGACCTGTTGGTTTCTCTGAAGAAGATTGACGCAAAAAAGGGGGAATCGGCTTCCGAAGAGGTCGCACTTCGGAGGACAGAGCGACCATCAAAGTAAGCTTTGCTGGGCACGTTGGCGCGAGGCGTATCCCGATTGTGCCCTTTCTGTATCTCACCCGTATCCTATCGTAGGCTATTCGAAGGGAGGGGAGGGTCAAGTCCGAAAAAAGGACACGAGTTCAGCCATTGGATGCCCGTTCGACCGATACTTAATGCTCTGCTCGAAAAAGGATGGACGGTCAGGCCCCAAAAAAAGCACAAAATTCAGCCTTTGGGTGCTCGTTGCAACGCTACTTAATGCTCTGCCCGTGTCCGTTTTTCGGACTTGACCCTCTTCCTTTTCAATCAGACCCGATTGGGCTCGAAGGCGGTGTCAACACTTACTTTTACGTTAGCGGGAATCCACTGACTTACAGCGACCCGAAAGGATTGCAGGTGGTGCCCTCGCTGTCAGGCCCTGCCGGTCCTCAGTCGCACTCGGCGCGTTTTGGTGGCAGCAAAAACAAGCGGAAGACTTGAGGCGGCGGAATGACTGGGCCGTCTACCAAATGATGATGGCAGAGGCTTCGGCGCTTGCCGACGGCAGAGACCCGATGGCAGCCGCGCAAGGTAACGTCGCAGATACTCGAATTACTGAAGATTATGGTAGGAATCTGGCCAATGCAGGTTAGATGGCAAAAAGCCCGACGATGGGTGCGAATGGCTCGCAAAGAATGCAAGCAAGTATCCGCCAGCGGCAGTGAAAGCAACAGAGAAGGCTTGGGGTTGTAGAGGCTCGCGGCATAGCAGAGGTGGGAGAGGTCGATAGAATGATTGATATTGGAGTTGATCAAGATGGTGAATCGCTGCGGATGTTGCTCGCGCAATCGCTACGCGCGTATCCCATTGATAGCCTTCACCTTTTTTTGGACGACAAAAATGCTATTGTACGAACTACCGCTGCTCGGCAAGTTCAAATTCAAGGAAGTGAGAAGTCATTTAATTTTGCGATAGGCCTTCTGGGTGATAAGCGAGCATTTGTGAGGGAAATTGGCGTCTTTATTTTGGGCCAGCACGGCACGCCAAATTATCCGTACAAAGCCGAGTCGGTCCCATTGATTACTGAACGGCTAGTTTCGGATAAATCCAGCGCGGTTAGGGCGGCAGCAGCTGCGGCGCTGGGGCACTTGAAGGCAGTTGACGCTCTGGATGCCTTGATCGGCGCCGCATGGGATAAGTCGGCCGAAGTGCGTTCGTGCGTTGCCTTTGCCCTCACGGGAATGAAGCGTCGGGCAAGGGCAAGGGAAATACTGCAAATGCTTAAAAATGATGAAAGTGCTGAAGTGCGTTTTTGGGCAGGGGATTGATCAGGGCATGATGGTCAAGTCGGAAAGCTGCGGGGATTAGATAAGCATCGCGCTCGGGGTCAGATACCGTCTTGAATGGCAAGCCTTTTCGCTGAATAATTTGCGCCGAATGGCTTGCAACTACTGATCCCACCGTAGATCAAGCACGCTCGGCAAGCACGCTCGGGGTCAGGTGTCACAAACATACACAAGCTCGCCTGCGACCGGAGTCAGTGCACTTCCTTTAAGCGCACTGATGTATGTTTGTGAGACCTGACTCCGCGCCGCTGCATGAAATAATGGAAATTGCTAGGGAGATTGCAAGTGGCGGATACTAACCGTTCTCTAAATGCCGCCCGTGAATTCTTTAATGGATTAATCGGACAGAGTTGCTGGTCTCTTATTGCTGGACCGGGGACAGGATCGATGTTTACTTTGGCACTTGGAGAAAAGTTTCGGAGAGAAAGACCACTGAAAAATCAGACTTTATCCCTTGAGCAACGGGAGTTTGATGGAGAGTTTGTGGTGTTCGTCAAAGAATCGCCATGGCGCCTTCTGGACGACCAGAATCGGACTATCTGCACTTGTTACGACAGCAATGAAGCAAACGGACCGATGCTTTCTGGACTTCAATGCTTGGTTGGCAGGTCTGTTGTCTCTGCCAGTATTGTTAACGAAAATGGCGGACTCACTCTTGTGTTCGGCGAGGGGATTCGTATCGAGTTGGATGGCGTGAACTGCATCGACACAGTTGAAAGTTATTCATTGTTTTATTTCGGGAACACTCTTGCTGATGTTGGTTGTGAGGCCTGATCGGGCGCGGAGCGGTCGATGCGGCGGGACAGAGAGCCAAGTTCGGGGCAGAGGGCAGCCGGGGGCCATCCATTAGCTTTTCTATGTCAATAACAAAGGGAAGGGAGGGAGGACACGAGTTCAGCCATTGGATGCCCGTTTGCCGATACCTAATGCTCTGCTCGAAGAAGGATGGACGGTCAGCCCCGAAAAAAGCACAAAATTCAACCTTTGGGTGCTCGTTGCAACGCTACTTAATGCTCTGCTCGTGTCCGTTTTTCGGACTTGACCCTCTTCCCTCGCTCCTTGACCAGTACCACCGGCCCGTATCCAGCCAGGTCCAATCTGTACGACGGCGCCGGCAATCTCACCAGCGACGGCACGGTGAGCTACAGCTATAGCGCCCGTGGCCGCCTGAGCCAGATCAGCAATGCCGGCGTCACTGTCAGCTATCTGTACAACGGCCTCGGGCAGCGCGTGTCGAAGCAGGGCGCCACGGTGCCAACGGGAGCAAACCACTTCTTCTACGACGAGCAAGGCAAACTCATCGGAGAGTACGACGCCACCGGCGCGGCCATCGAGGAGACTGTGTACCTGGGCGACATGCCGGTTGCGATCTTAAAGCTTCCCGTAGCGCCCGATACCCAGCTTGCGGTGTTCTACGTCTACAGTGACCATATCAATACACCGCGCGCCATTACGCGCAGCAGCGATAACACCATGGTGTGGCGGTGGGATTTGAGTGATCCGTTCGGGGTGGGGCAGCCGGATGAGTCTCCTGCTGGTGCTGGGACGTTTGCTTACAATCCAAGGTTTCCGGGGCAATTGTTTGACAGGGAGACGAATAATCACTACAACTACTATAGGGATTATGATCCGCAGACGGGGCGGTATGTGCAGAGTGATCCGATAGGGCTGGAAGGCGGCTTAAATACCTACAGCTATGTAAGTGGCAGCCCGTTGAGCTTCTACGATCCGTTGGATTAGAACGGATATTCACGAAGGATGGTGTTCAATTTCACGCGAATCCTAAGCCTGACGGTGGTTCCAATTATGGCGAGCACACAACGCAGGCTAACGGTAAAACTGCATACCACGTACATGTCAACGACCATCCGAACAAACGCTGGGACGTTACAAACAATCTGCCGCTAGACCCGGAAAGTAATTTCACTGCGAAAGAACTGAAGGTGTGCAGGAATTTGGGTGCCGGTGAACGGACATACCTTAATGGCGCGACGAAAGCGGTCTTCCACCATCGCCCGGAGCGATTGCCGAAGTTAAAAGGTCGGTATCTGACGGCTGCCGGCACAATTTTTGGTGCGCTGATGTCCAATAGCTTCGAGGAAACGTGTGCGAAAGATTTCGAAGGAAAACTTGATGAAGTTTGTTACTAATAATTATGCTAACTCAGTCGCAACACCCCTTTCTTGAAGGCCTGACTAAAGCGATTGCCAGCTACGAGAGCGGTGATATTCTCGCCGCTTCCGAGCAATTCATGATTTTAGCTGAGCAGAATTGCGCCGAATCATTTCTTTATCTCTCGCTAATATTTGGCGAAGGCGATGGCGTCCCGAAGGATGAGTTACGGTCAGTTCGGTATAAGCGCCGCTACGTTCAAATCATGGAGGAATTGGCCGAGTCGGGAGACCCTTTTTACGAGCTTCAGCTTGGATACATCCTCCAATACGGTGATGGGACTGCAATTGACCTTCCTCGAGCATTTTCCGCCTTCAGGAGCGCAGCCGAAAAAGGATGCGGAGAAGCCCAATTCCATCTTTCCCGAATATTCGCTCACGGCCAGTGCGATCAGAAGATTGACCCCGAGAGGGAGTTGATGTGGCTGGAAGAGGCAACCAGGTCCCAGTATCCCAAGGCGCTTTACTACTCCGCTTTGTTTTTGTATGGGACAGATGATCCCGAGCGCCGTGCATTGATGGAACAGTCTGCCGAGCTAGGCTGCTGGCAGGCTAAACAGTATCTTGAATCCGCAGAGCGCGAAACCGGGGTCAAATACCATCCGGCCTCATAACGCCCCGCAAGCTCCCACACGCTTGCCTCACCGCCCCTCATCCTTGCCAAAATCCACCACCACCTCCCCCATCGGATATTCGCCACGCCGCTGTGAATACTGCCCACTGGCCGTTTTCATCCGGTAGCTCTCAAACACCTGCGGCAGGCCCTCGCTAGCCATCACATCTGGCCGGTCGGTGAGCTGGAAGTGGAGGTGGGGCCAGCGGGCGTCGCCGGAGTTGCCGATGCGGCCGATCAGTTGGCCGCGGCGGACGCGGTCGCCCGGCTTGAGCTTGACGCTGCCGGGCTGCAGGTGGAAGTAGGCGGCGAACTGGCCGTGGCCCAGGTCAAGGATGACCTCGTTGCCGCCGATGGTGGCGGGGGTGATCGGCACGGAGGTCTCGAAGCCCGCCCCGGTCTTGGGGATGTTGTCCGGGAAGCCGTCGCGGGCAGCGACGACTTTGGCGTCGGCGACGGCCAGCACTTTTTCGCCGTAGGCATAGTAGGCGCGAAGAGGGGGAGGGTCAAGTCCGAAAAAAGGACACAAGTTCAGCCGTTTGGTGCTTGTTAGACCGCTACTTAATGCTCTCTTCGTGTCCGTTTTTAGGATTTGACCTTTCCCTCCCTGCGTGGAACCATGAAAACGATGAAGAAATTTTTAGCGGCCATCTGTGTAATTTTGATACTCTTCGGTGTTGTCTATAACATTGTTGCGCTGCCTTTTTCTTCGCCCAAGTTCGATTTGATTTCATGGATTGCCATAGGAGTCGCATTCCTTATTGCCACATACATCGGAAACAGCAATAAATAGTCTGGAGCACAGGGCGCGCGCGGGAATCTGAGGGGCACGTCTAACAAACATACATAAGTCCGCTTTAGTGCGAGGCGGAAAACGAACTCATGTATGTTTCTGCGACCTGACTCCGGGCCCGTCTCATTACGGTCGAGCCTCTGACCTTTTGCCAGACTTAACCCTCGATGCCCCTGAGCTGGATTGCGGATCCGCTTGGACGATTACCGCTGGTGAATTTGGCGAAATCAAATGCTGCGTTTTTACATTTGCCGGCATCAATCCAATATCGGCTTAAAAACTGTAATCAAAACGATTATTGCCTTTAATTGAGCACCCGATTCCGCGTCCAGCCCCCGGCCGAAGTAGTGAACCTGCGAATATGGCGACTGCGACGAACCGCGATAAGAAAGTCCGGAAAAATTCAAGACCCCTTCGATGGCGCCATTCTTGCCGTCATATTCCAACCACGTCCTGGCAACCTCATGCCGTTTTTGCATGGGCGATGAATTGCCCCAATCATAGACAGGAAAGGATGGAGCATTTCCGAAATAGACCGTCAGCTTTTCGTTGCGATCTTTAGATCTGTAAAGCTCAAGCAATTCAAAGTCGGCGGCAGGAGGCGTAATGTTTTTCAACGAATATCCGGCGGGCAACTTAATGCAATAATGAGTTATAAGCTTGCAATCGTTGGCACGCGCGCTGGAATTTATCAAAATTCCAGCCAAGATAGTCAAAGATAGTGAAATGCGTGAACTGTTCATGGATTCGATCGATAAATTGCGGAATGTCGACGGCGAAGGATGAAGCCGGAAAAAACATGCAAGTTCAGCCGTCCGGTGCTCCGTAAAAGGCTCTCAGGTGCTTTGTTCGTTCCTGTTGCTCGGCGTGGAACCGCTACTTTCCCAGATTCGGAAATACCATTTGCTTGGGCGAAAAACAATTATATAGGATGGCTGTAAGGCCGAGGCCTCACAGCCATCCATAAGTCCGCCTTGGAGCCCGTCCGAAAAAGAAGACATGCATCTTTTTGAGACCTGCCCCCCAAACCTTGACGGGTAAGCGCATCCAGCCCAGTTCCTTTTGATAGCTTTAATTCGAGGGCTACTCTGTCTTACCTTGGGATCTTTCGGTGGAAACACGCTTCCCGGCCGGGCATCGCTGGGCTTTAAGCGCGTGTTCGCCATCCCGTCGTTGGTCTGTTGCAAACAAAAAGGAGCAAGTATATGCATACCATGAGATTCGTTATATCGGCAGTGCTGATGGGCTATGGCTGCGTCGCAAGCGTGGCGCCAGCCATTGCGGCCGCGGCGAGCACTGTCCACCCAGGCGCAGCGACGGTGAAACTGCAGCATGTTTATGCGACCCAGCCGAACGGATCCCCGGATCCAGCGCACGATGCCGCTTGCAAGTCGCAGCTATCGAGCGTGCAATCGAAATACCTCGGCATGTCCGTTGCGACGAAGTACTCAATCGATCCGAAGACCTTGATGATGTCGGCGAAATCGAGTTTTCCATCGCCGGTTGCCACCCAGCCGCTGGAACTCGCTGTCGATATGAACCCACTCGGCATTGCTGGTTCCTATTCGTTTGGCAGCTTCCGCCCGGCCAGCCTGCCAGGCGCCTATGCCGTGCTGTTTTCGGTGAACCAGAAATACGCCGACCCCAAGAGTACATTTCTTGTTTTCGGCAGTGACAAGACCTATAACTGCCTGATCTCCAGCGCCAAAGCGCCGTTCAAAGCCGCTGAGAGCGCCAAATACGGCGACGATGCGAAGTAGCTGGAAAGGAGCGATGCAACGCGGCGTCTGAGCGCTGCTGACTGCGTGCGCAAAACACGCAGCATTGGCGACATCAGTGACCGCGCTTACTGATGTCGTCAGGGTCGGCCCTCTGCCGCGCAGTGGGCCACGGTATGCCGTGCGCGCAGGCGGTATCGGAAGCAGCCCACGCCCGCCAACGCCCCCGCCTCCCCATCCCCGCGCTCGCCAGGCAAGCAGCGCGCAACCCGCCCTGTATATGTGATAAGTTTGTTGTCTCAATAAAAACAGGGAAACACCATGCGCTTCATGATTCTCTTGAAAGCCGACCAGGACACCGAGGCCGGCAAGATGCCCAGTGAACAGCTGTTGCGCGACATGGGCGATTTCAATCAGCAACTCGTCGATGCCGGCATCATGCTGGCCGGGGAGGGCCTGCACCCGACCGCCAAGGGCGCCACGGTGGTGTTTGACAATGGCAAGGTCGAGGTCAGGGAAGGGCCGATTCCCCTGAGCGAAGGGCCGCTGGCCGGTTTCTGGATCTGGCAATGCACATCGAAGCAGCAGGCCATCGACTGGGTCAAAAAGGTGCCGATGCCGATGGAGAGCGGCAAGGCTTCCATCGAGATCCGCCAGATTTTCGAAGCCGAAGACTTCGGCGCCGAGTTCACGCCGGAACTGCGCGAGCAGGAAGAGAAGATGCGAGCTGAACTCGCGGCGAAGCAGGGGTGAGTATCGCCAGATCCGGCCACCAGCGATAAAGCCTTGGAATCGAACAGCCACATCCTGAACACGCGCGCACCCGATTTCTGCGCCGTGTTCGACGCCATGCCGCTGCCCTATCTGCTGCTGGACAGGGAGTTTTGCATCGTGTCCGTCAACGCGGCCTATCTGGCCGCCACCGGGACGGTGCGCGAACAGATTGTCGGGCGCGATGTGTTCGAGGTGTTCCCGGCCAATCCGGGCGACCCTGCCGCCAGCGGAATGGCGAATCTGCGCGCCTCGCTGGCACGGGTGATCCGGTGCAAGGTCGCCGACACGATGCCGATCCATCAATACGATATCCCCGTCGGCGCGCCTGGCGCAGTCAGTTTCGAAGAGCGCTACTGGAGTCCCAGGAATACCCCCGTGCTGGACGCCGCCGGCGCGGTCGCCTGGATCATCCATCAGGCGGAAGATGTGACGGAGTTCGTGCGCACGCGCGACATGAGTACGCAACTGGCCACGCGGATCGATGACCAGGCCCTTGAAATCGAGGCGGTCAACGAGCGCCTGCGCGAATCGAACGCCACCCTGGAGCAGCGCGTCATGGCGCGCACCAGGGCCCAGCAGGAGATGGAAGCAAAGCTGCGCGCCAGCGAACTGCGGTTTCGGCTGATGGCCGATGCGATTCCCCAGATCGTCTGGATCATCGACAGCAGTGGCCGCGGCACCTACTTCAACCGGCAATGGGCCGACTATACGGGCGTGGCGCTCGATACAATGGCGCCCGATGACGTGATCGGGGAATTCGTTCATCCCGACGACCGGGCCGTCACGGCGCAGGCCTGGGCCCAGGCCAGCGCCAGCGGCGATACCTATGTGGTCGAGCATCGCATCCGTTCCGCCACGGGCGACTACCGCTGGTTCCTGGTGCGCGCCGACGCCCATACCGATCCGGCGTCCGGGCAGACCCTGTGGTTCGGCACCTCGACCGATGTCCATGAGCAGAAGCTGGCGGAAGCTGCCATCAGCGCGCGCGAGGAAATGCTGCGCCTGGCGATCGATGCGGCCGATGTGGGCGAGTGGGATGTGGACATGGCGACCCAGGCCATGTTCTGGCCGGCGCGCGTGAAGGCCATGTTCGGGATCTCGCCCGACCGGCCCGTGATCCTGGCCGATTATTACGAAGGGGTCCACCCGGATGACCGCGAGCGCACCCTGGCCTCATTCGCCCGGGCGGCCGATCCAGCTCTGCGCATCCAGTACGACGCCGAATACCGCACCATCGGCAAGGAGGACGGCCTGGTGCGCTGGGTGGCGGCCAAGGGCCGCGGCCTGTTCAACGAGGCGGGCCAGTGTATCCGCATGATCGGCACGGCGGTCGACATCACCGCGCGCAAGGCCATCGAGGAAGCGCTGCGCGAGAGCGAGGAGCGGCTGCGCCAGGCAGACCGGCGCAAGGACGAATTTCTCGCCATGCTGGCCCATGAATTGCGCAACCCTCTCGCGCCCATCAGCGCCGCCGCCGAGCTGCTGCAGATCGGGCGGCTGAACGAACAGCGGGTGCAGCAGACCAGCCAGATCATCGGCCGCCAGGTCAGGCACATGACGGCGCTGGTCGATGATCTGCTGGACGTCTCGCGCGTCACGCGCGGCCTGGTCACGCTTGAAACGGCGCCGCTCGACATCAACCAGATCATCACGGAAGCCATCGAGCAGGCCTCGCCCATCCTGCGCGCCCGCCACCACAAGCTGGCGCTGGAGATGACGGCGGCGGCCAGCGTCGTGATGGGCGACCGCAAGCGGCTGGTGCAGGTGCTGACCAATCTGCTCAACAACGCCGGCAAGTACACGGCCGAAGGCGGCCATATCGCCGTGTACAGCGAGGTGCTCGACGACCGGGTGCTGGTGAAGGTGGCCGATGATGGCATCGGCATGAGCGCAGAGCTGATCGCCTGCGCCTTCGACCTGTTCGCGCAGGCGGAGCGCTCCTCGGACCGTTCTTCAGGGGGACTCGGGCTGGGGCTGGCGCTGGTGAAAAGTATCACCGAACTGCACGGCGGCACGGTCAGTTGCAGCAGCGCCGGCGAGGGGCAGGGCAGCACCTTCACCATCTGCCTGCCTCGCATGGCGGGCGAAGGGGAGGGGCAGCGCGGCGGTGGCGGCGAGGACGATGCGGCACGGCAGGCGCAACAGCCGCAGTCGCTGAGCATCATGGTGGTCGACGACAACGCAGACGCTGCGGCCATGCTGGGCATGCTGCTCGAATCGTCCGGCCACCAGGTCAGCATCGAACACGACGCCTTGCGCGCCCTGGCCCACAGCACGGCGCTGCGGCCCGACGTCTTCCTGCTCGATATCGGCTTGCCCGAAATCGACGGCAACGAACTGGCGCGGCGCCTGCGCGGCCAGCCGGAAACGGCGCACGCCGTCATCATTGCCGTGACAGGGTATGGGCAGGAACAGGACCGCGCCCATTCGCTGGGGGCGGGCTTTGATCATCATCTCTTGAAACCGGTCGACTTCCAGGCCTTGTCCGGCCTGCTGGCCGATGTGAGCGCTAGGCGCGCTCGCGCTCGACCCGGTTGACGCCCGGCACCTGCCGCAGGTTGCGGATCAGGTGCGCCAGGTGGACCCGGTCCTTGACCTGGATCGTGAAGCGCAGCTGCGTCATCACGTGCTCTTCGTCCTCGTCCATGCCGACATAGCTGATGTTGGCGTCGGATTCGCCGATCTGGGCGGCCACGCGGGCGAGGATGCCTTTTTCGTTGTTGATCAACAGGCGGATGCGGCAGTCGAAGCGGCGGTTCAGCTCGGCGCCCCATTGCACGGCGATCCAGCGGTCCGGTTCCTTCATGCGCAAGCGTTTTGCCGATGAGCAGTCGGAGGTGTGCACCACCAGGCCCTGGTCGCGGCGCAGCTGGCCGATGATCTGGTCGCCCGGAATCGGCAGGCAGCAGGGCGCCAGTTGTACTGACACGCCTTCGCTGCCGTAGATGGTGACGGGGTCCAGTTCGGCCGTCGTGGCGTGCGCTTCGGAAGGCAGCATGCCGAAGTCGTCGTCGACCAGGCCAAAGATGTGGCGGGCCACCAGGGCGGCCATGCGCTTGCCGATGCCGATCTCCGCATACAACTCATCCATCGAGCGGGCCGAGGACTCATTGAGCAGTTTTTCAATGGTCGCGTCGGGCAATTCGGGATTGATGTTGAGGGCGCGCAGGGCCTGGGCCAGCAATTCCTGTCCCAGTTCAACCGACTCGTTCAGGTTCACTGTGCGCAGGTGGTGACGGATGGCGGACCGGGCTTTGCCGGTGCGCACAAAGCTGAGCCAGGTGGGGCTGGGACGCGATGCAGGGTCCGTGACGATCTCGACGATATCGCCATTGCGCAATTCCGTGCGCAGTGGCTGGGCATCATTGTTGATTTTTACGGACACCGTATGGTCGCCGATGCCGGTGTGGATCGAGTAGGCAAAATCGAGCGCCGTGGCGCCGCGGGGCAGGGCGATGATTTTCGACTTCGGCGTGAACACGTAGACGGAATCAGGGAACAGGTCGACCTTGACGTGTTCGAGGAACTCGGCCGAATCGCCCGTCTGCTGCTGGATGTCGAGCAGCGATTGCAGCCAGCTATGGGTGCGCTGCTGCAGATCCGACAGATTCGATTCGCCGTTTTTATACAGCCAGTGCGCCGCCACGCCGGACTCGGCGGTGCGATGCATTTCCTGGGTGCGGATCTGGAATTCGACCGGGGTGCCGTAGGGGCCGATCAGGGTGGTGTGCAGCGACTGGTAGCCGTTGAGCTTGCGGATGGCGATGTAATCCTTGAACTTGCCCGGCATCGGCTTGTAGAGGCCGTGCAGGGTGCCCAGCGCTACATAACACTGGGCAAAATCGTCCACCACCACGCGGAAACCGTACACGTCGAGCACCTGCGAAAACGAGAGGTGCTTGTTGCGCATCTTTTTGTAGATGCCGTACAGGGTCTTTTCGCGCCCATACACCTCGGCCGGCAGGCTGGCGCTGGCCAGGGTCGATTTGACCGATTCGAGGATTTTCTTGACCACTTCGCGGCGGTTGCCGCGCGCCGCCTTGACGGCCTTGCCCAGCACCCGGTAGCGCATCGGGTGCAGGTGCGAAAAGGCCAGATCCTGCAATTCCCGGTAAATATTGTTCAGGCCGAGGCGGTGGGCGATGGGCACATACACTTCCATCGTCTCGGCGGCAATGCGGCGCTTCTTGGCCGGGGCCATGTGGTCGAGCGTGCGCATATTGTGCAGGCGGTCGGCCAGCTTGATCAGGATCACGCGGGGATCGTCGGTGAGTGTCAGCAGGATCTTTCTGAAATTCTCGGCTTGTTGCGAGGCATTCACGTCGATCACGTTCGAGATCTTGGTGAGCCCGTCCACGATCTTGGAGATCTCGCTGCCAAATTCCCTTTGCACGTCTTCGAGTGAAACGTCGGTATCTTCTACGGTATCGTGGAGAAGGGAGCAGATGGTGGAGCGCACGCCGAGGCCGATCTCTTCCACGCAGATGCGGGCCACGGCCAGCGGATGCAATATGTAAGGCTCGCCGCTTTTGCGGCGCATGGTTTTGTGGGCTTCGGCAGCCATTTCAAAGGCGGTGCGGATCAGCTTCCGGTCGCCGGGCTTGATCCGCGACTTGAGCGCACGCAACAGGGAACGGTATTCCCTCAGGATCAGCTTTTTTTCCTGCTCTTCATTCAAATT
>JBJMVV010000273.1:0-7571 GCA_045810505.1 Massilia sp. | reverse complement strand
GACCTCGTGGCTGTCCAAGCGTTACCGCGTGGCCGGCGATGCCGCCAACATGCTGGTATCGACTGCGTACGTGACGGCAAAAGATGTCAAGATCGATCCCCTGCTGATCCTCGCAGTGATGGCCATCGAATCGGGCCTGAACCCGTTCGCGGAAAGCCCGGTCGGCGCGCAAGGGCTGATGCAGGTCATGTCCAAGGTCCACCACGAGAAATTCCAGCCCCTGGGGGGCGTGCAGGCGGCGCTCAATCCGGTCGCCAATATCCGTGTCGGCGCGCTGATCCTCAAGGATTACGTCAACCGTGGCGGCTCCGTCGAAGCCGGCCTGAAGACCTATGTCGGTGCAGGCGCCTTTGAAAACGACTCGGGCTACGGCTCGCGCGTGCTGGCCGAATACCGCAAGCTCAAGCAGGTCGCCACCGGCAAGAATGTGCCGACCTTCACCCCACCAACGCCGGCGCCCGTGGTTGTGAAAGCCACGCCAGCGGAGCCGAAGATCGAGGCGCCGGTGACGCATGAGGGTATCGCCGGTCTGTAGGCAAATCTTGATCCAGGCAAAAGCCACCAGCGATGGTGGCTTTTTTTCGTCTGGCCACAATTGCATCGCCCATTAAAAAAGCCACCGTCTCGTTGGCTTGTCGCTTACACGCCCAGCAATCAGCGGCGCGTATCGGCAGCGACTTCCTCGGCGCGCAGTTTTGGCGCCAGCTTGTCGAGTACGCCGTTGACGTACTTGTGGCCGTCGATGCCGCCAAACGACTTGGTCAGTTCCACCGCTTCGTTGATGACGACGCGGTAAGGAATGTCGAGGTTGTTCTTGAGCTCGTAGGCGCCCATCAGCAGCACGGCGTGCTCGATTGGCGAGAGCTCGTCGACGCGGCGGTCGATCACGGGAGCGATGGCTTCACGCAGGGAGACTGAATCCTTGATGGCGCCGTACAACAGGGCCGCAAAGTGATCGCCATCGGCTTTTTCAAAGCCGTGGGCGGCGCGGATGTTGTTGACGACCGTGGTCGCGTCTTCATTATTGAGCAGCCACTGGTACAAGCCTTGCAGGGCGAACTCGCGGGCGCGGTGGCGCGGGGTGCGGTTCTTGCTCGGGTTGGCGTGCAGGATTTTGTCGGTCATGGTGGTAGTGCCTGTTCTTAAAATTTAGTCTTCGTCGGCTTGCAGCTCTTCGAGCGCCAGCAGCAGGTTGGCCATTTCGACCGCGCAACGCGCTGCCTCCATGCCCTTTTCGGCCATGCGGGCTTCGGCCTGCTCGTCGTTTTCCGTGGTCAGCACGGCATTGGCGATGGGCATGCCGTAATCGAGGCCGATGCGGGTAATGCCGGCCCCCGATTCATTCGACACCAGTTCAAAGTGGTAGGTTTCGCCGCGGATGACGGCGCCGAGGGCGACCAGGGCGTCGAATTGCTGGGTTTCGGCCATTTTCTGCAGGGCCAGCGGGATTTCAAGGGCGCCAGGCACGGTGACGTGCAGCACGTCCTCATCCTGCACACCCAGGTGCTTCAGTTCAGCCAGGCACGACGACAGCAGGCCGTGGCCGACGTCCGCGTTGAAACGCGCCTGGACGATGCCGATACGCAGGCCGTTGCCGGTCAAATTGCTTTCATAAGTTCCTACAGTCATGACTGGCCTCTTAGAATGGTGGGTAGTGGGTCAATAGTACGCTTCAGGCGTCCGGCGCGGCGCGGTATCCGGTCACTTCCAGGTCAAAACCTGTCATCGACGGCATCTTGCGCGGGTTGGCCAGCAATTGCATCTTGCCCACGCCAAGGTCGCGCAGGATCTGGGCGCCGATACCGTAGTCGCGCAGGTCCATGCTGGCGGCGCGGCCCTGCGGTTTGGCCGGCGGGGCTTCCAGGGCCTCGATCTGCGCAAACAGCTGCTCGGCCGATTCGCCACAATTGAGCAGGACCATGACGCCGCGCTCGGATTGCTGAATGGCTTTCATGGACGAAGCCAGGGTCCAGGAGTGATTGGTGGTACGGCTTTCCAGCAGGTCCAGGATCGACACTGGCTGGTGCACGCGCACCAGCGACTCCAGGTTGGGCGCCAGGTCGCCATGCACCATCGCCAGGTGGGCCGAACCGCTCGGCTTGTCGCGGTAGGCAACCAGGCGGAAATCGCCGAACACCGTCTGCATCTGGCGCTCGGCCACGCGCTCGACCAGGCACTCGGTCTGGTTGCGGTAGTGAATCAGGTCGGCAATGGTGCCAATCTTCAAATTGTGTTCTTTTGCAAACTCGAGCAGATCGGGCAGGCGCGCCATGGTGCCGTCTTCGTTCATGATCTCGCAGATTACAGACGCCGGAGTCAGCCCCGCCATCTCGGTCAGGTCGCAACCGGCCTCGGTATGGCCAGCGCGCATCAGCACCCCGCCCTTCTGGGCTTTCAGGGGGAAAATGTGGCCGGGCTGGACGATATCGGACGGTTTTGCCTGCTTGGCGACGGCCACCTGCACGGTGCGGGCGCGGTCGGCCGCCGAAATGCCCGTGGTGACGCCCTCTGCCGCTTCGATCGACACGGTGAAATTGGTGCCGTAAGAGGTGCCGTTGCGGGCGGTCATCATGCCGATATCGAGTTGCTCGACGCGCTCGGCGGTCAGGGTCAGGCAGATCAGGCCGCGGGCGTAGCGGGCCATGAAGTTGATCGCTTCAGGCGTGACGAAGTCGGCTGCAAGCACCAGATCGCCCTCGTTTTCGCGGTCTTCTTCATCGACCAGGATGACCATGCGTCCTGCGCGAAGTTCTTCGACGATTTCGGGAGTGGAGGCGATCGACATACAGTTTCCTTTGAGACGGGGCGAATATTTTGCAATCCGCTATTTTAAAGGATTTGCCGACATCCGACCGGCTTAACGCTGCCTTAAAGCCTGATCCACGCTTGTGTTTGCCTCTCGTACAGGCAAGCATTGCTGCTAGACTCGGATTTTCCTTGTCTGGCCGACGCAGCCTCCCATGCTCCCACTTCGCCTGTTTTCCACCTTTCGCCCCGCCCGCGTGCTCGGTTTCGCGCTGCCCTTGAGCCTGGCTTTGCTCGCCGCCGCCGCTGCCCAGGGCGCCAGTACAACGCCGACGCCCGCTGTCATCAAGCTGTCCGATCCCATCCCGATCGGGCCCCAGGTCAAGGTGGGCAAGCTTGCCAATGGCCTCACCTACTATATACAACGCAATGCGCGGCCCGAGAAAAAGCTCGAACTGCGCCTGGTGGTCAAGGCCGGCTCGATCCTGGAAGACGAGGACCAGCGCGGCCTGGCCCACCTGACCGAGCACATGGCCTTCAATGGCTCGGCCCATTTCAAGAAGTGGGAACTGATCTCCTGGCTGCAGTCGATTGGCGTCAAGTTTGGCGCCGACCTGAATGCCTACACCAGCTTCGATGAAACCGTCTACATGCTGCCGATTCCCACCGATCAGCCGGAGAACATCGACAAGGGTTTCCTGGTGCTGGAAGACTGGGCCCATGGCCTCACCCTGGACGACGCCGATATCGACAAGGAACGCGCCATCGTGCTGGAAGAGGCGCGCAACGGCAAGGGCGCGGGCGAGCGCATGAACCGGGCTTTGCTGCCGAAGCTCTACAACGGATCGCGTTACGCCAGCCGCCTGCCAATCGGCGACGAGACCATCCTGAAGACCTTCAAGCCGTCAGCGGCGCAACGCTTTTACCGCGACTGGTACCGGCCCGACCTGATGGCGGTGGTGGTGGTGGGCGACATCGACCCGGCCCGCGCCGAACAGCTCATCAAGGCCCACTTTGGCCCCCTCGCCAATCCGGCCAAGGAGCGCCCGCGCCCGGCTTACCCGATTCCCGCGCGTTCGGCCACCGAGGCGCTGGTGGTGACCGATCCAGAGGCGTCCGGCAACTCGGTGCTGATCCGCTACCCCGTGCATGCTGCCCCGCCCCACGCCAGTTTTGCCGACTACCGCGCCAAGCTGGTCGAGAACCTGTTCTCGGCCATGCTTGCCCAGCGGCTGCAGGATCTGACCCAGCAGGCGGCGCCGCCGTTCATGGGCGCCTCCAGCGGCCTGAGCCGGCTGACCCCACACTACGAAGCCTACAGCGCCAGCGCGACCCTGGGCAAGGATGGCGCCGCGCCCGCCATCGCCGCCCTCGTGCAGGAAAACGCGCGGGCCCGCAAATACGGTTTTACGGCGGCCGAACTGGAACGCAGCAAGAAGGATCTGCTGCGGGGATACGAGCGCATCTACAGTGAACGCGACAAGAGTAACTCGGCCGGCTTCGTCGCGGAGTACACCCGGCACTTTTTGGAAGGCGAAGAAATTCCCGGCATCGACAATGAATACCGCTACGCGCTGGCGCTGGTGCCGGGCATCAGTTTGAGCGAGGTGAACCGCTTTGCCGCAGTGACGATACCCGCCGACGCCGGCAAACTGGTCATCTACACGGGATCGGACAAGGCCGGCATGGCGACCCCGGCGCCGCCCCAGTTGCTGGCCTGGACCGATGCCGCCGCCAAGGTCGAGGTGAGTCCCCGCGCCGAGGAACAGCTCGCTGCAAGTCTGCTGGCGCAGCCGCCCCAGGCCGGCAGCATCGTCGCCGAAACACGCGACGCGGCCCTGGGCACCACCACGCTCACCCTGTCGAACGGCGTCAAGGTGCTGCTCAAGCCCACCGATTTCGTCAACGACCAGGTCGTGCTGAGCGCTTCGCGTCCGGGCGGCCTGACCCAGTTCGACGCCAGCGAGGTGGCGGACGCCCGTTACGCCAATTCTGTGGTGGCGAGCATGGGCGCCGGCGCCCTGTCGCCGGTCAATCTGCAGAAAGTATTGGCGGGCAAGGCGGCCAATGTCTGGCTCGATTTCAGCCAGTACAGCGACAATGTGGGCGCCAGCGCGGCCAGTGGCGATATCGAGACCATGCTGCAACTGTTGTACCTGCGCTTTACAGGCGTTCGCCGCGATGCTGAACTGTACCAGTCGTATGTCGGCAAACAGGCGGAAGGGGCGCGCAACGTGATGGCGCAGCCGCAGGCCGTGTTTGGCGATGCGCTCACCCAGGCGCTGTACGGTGACAGCCCGTGGGTGGCGCGTGCACCACGTCCTGCCGACTTTACCCATCTCGAACTCGACCGCAGCATCGCCCAGTACCGCCAGCGTTTTGCCAGTGCGCGCGGCATGACGTTCATCCTGGTCGGCAGCTTCGACCTTGCGACGGTCAAACCTTTGCTGGCGACCTATCTCGGCAGCCTGCCCACGCCGCCCCTGCCGCTCGCGGTGAAGGACGTGGGCCTGCGCCCCGCCGGCGGCGTCATCAAGCAAGCGGTGTACAGCGGCAGCGAGCCCAAGAGCGTTGTGTCGCTGACCTTTACGGGACCGGCGGCGTATTCCAAGGAAGAAAACATGCGCTTCCAGGCCCTGCTGGAAGTGATGAATATCCGCATTACCGATGTGCTGCGCGAGCAACTGGCGCTGATCTACAGCGGCGGCGTGGGCGGCAGCCTGACCCGTATCCCCTACGAGCACTACACCATCAGCGCCAATTTACCCACCGGACCGGACAAGGTCGAACAAGTCGTTGCCGCGACCTTTGCCGAGATTGCGCGGCTCAAGGCGAACGGCCCTGCGCAGACAGACCTGGAGAAGGTCAAGCAGAACTGGGTGCAGGTGCAGCGCCGCGCCATGCGCGAGAACAATTACTGGCTGCGTCAGCTGCAAGCGGCGGTGACGTATGGCACGGACCCGGCTGACATCCTCACGGTGGAACAGCGGATCGGGGCAGTGACTGCGGCAGATGTGCAGGCGGCGGCGCAGCGATATTTCCGGCTGGACCAGTATGCGCAGGTGGTGCTGTATCCGGAGCGTCAGCCTGCGGCGCCCGGCGGCGCGGGCGCTTTGAGCGTTAAATAGGGGCGGTCGCCACAGCAGTTTCCGGCGCCCAGGGCAGAAAAAAGGCAAGGCGTTACCGCCCTGCCCCGGTCCTTATCCTGCTACCCAGGTGTTGCGCTGATCAGCGCAGGTATTTGTCAAACCAGGCAATGGTGCGCTCACGCTGGTCGCGCTGGTGCTCCGGTTTGCGGATCGAATGGCCTTCGCCGTCGTAAATCACCAGCGAGGTCGGCACATTCA
Organism: Massilia sp.; assembly: GCA_045810505.1. Lineage (GTDB taxonomy): Bacteria > Pseudomonadota > Gammaproteobacteria > Burkholderiales > Burkholderiaceae_D > JAFCUW01. Next base: position 1,479 of record JBJMVV010000273.1, on the reverse strand, counting down.
TCGCCTTCAGGCCGTGCCAGAATTCGGTCGACTGGGCCGGCGGACATTCGACATCGCGCTCGCCGACATAGATCAGGGTGGGCGTCCTGGCCTGTTTGATCGATTCAATCGGTGACGCGGCCCGGTAGATGGCGGGATCGTCATAAGCCGAAGCGCCGAAGAAGGGAATCATCCACTGGTCGATGCCGTTCTGGCCGTAGTAGCTGATCCAGTTGGCGATGCCGGCGCCCGCCACTGCTGCCTTGAAACGATTGCTGTGGGTGACGCCCCACATGGTCATGAAGCCGCCGTAGGAGTGGCCCATCAGGCCGAGCCGCTGGCCGTCTACAGGAGCGGCCTTTTCCACGGCGTCCACGCCTGCAAGAATATCGCGCCAGTCGCCGCCGCCGAAATCGCGCTTGTTGGCGCCGCTGAAGGCGCTGCCCTGTCCGTAGCTGCCGCGCGGGTTGGGCATGAAGACAAAATAGCCCTTGTTGGTCAGCTCGCGGATCAAAGCGTTGCCGCCCTCACCTTGCGCCACGAAACGGGGCGTGGCGGCGGCAGCGGGGCCGCCATGCACCATCACGATCATGGGGTATTTTTTGCCGGGTTCAACTTTCGACGGCGACAGAAGCCAGCCCTGCACATTGAATTTGTCGCTGGTCCAGCTGATCGAACGGCCGCTGACCTGGGGCTGCTGGCCATCGTTTTCATGGGTGATGGGCAGCAGGTTCGGCAAAGCGCCGGCGACGATGCGCGCGGCGTGGCTGAAGTCTTCGGTGACGGCCGCTGCAATGGCGCCGTTCTCGCTGAACACAAAACGCCCGTCGCGCGAACCGGAGGCTGACACGGGCGCCGACCAAAGGGTGCGCTGGGTCTTCGCTGCCGGGTCGATGGCGACGATGGTCTGGTCGCTGCCCGCCAATGCCGAAGCGACGATCTGGCCGCCCTGCCAGGACAGGCCGTTGAACGAGCCGCGATAGCCTGGAGTGACGTCGACCGGCGTGCCGCCAGCGGCGGGCACGGTGTAGACATCGCCGCCGACCGAGCCGAAGTCACTCATCAGGCCGCCAATGAAGGCGACCGTGCTGCCGTCTTTCGACATGCGCGGCATATTCATTTGCATCGCTGGCGCAGCCAGCACCCGCAGCGCGCCGCTGGCGGCATCGACGTGACCCAGTGTCGCCACCCACCAGTTGTTATCGCCGTTGCCCTTGGCGCTGGTGACGACGAAGCCGCGCCCGTCCGGGGTCCAGTCGTACTCATAGATAAAGGTGTCGGCGGGCGAGATCAGACGAGCTTCGCCGCCCGTGCGGGCGACGATGGCAATGCGCTGCTCGTCCTCGACAGTGCCGATTTCGCCAACCTGGGCGGCGCCCGCTTCAGTCGCGCCCGTCATTTTTTTCGCGCCCACCGTGGCCAGAAACGCCAGCCGCGCGCCATCGGGCGACCAGCGCGCGGTGCTGGCGACGCCCTTGATGGTGGTCAGCGCCGTCACTT
>JBJMVV010000272.1:0-3865 GCA_045810505.1 Massilia sp. | reverse complement strand
GCATGGCCACGTGGATCATTTCGCAGATGACGACGTCGATCGGCTCAGGCGGCAGGTATTCAAAGGCGTCCGCGTGCACCACCTCGACCTTTTCGCCGTTCGGGTTCATGGCCAGCATCTTGCGCGCTTCCTTGACCATGTCGGGATTGAACTCGACGCACCACACCTTGCTGGCTTTTGCCGCCGCAAACCAGGACAGCACGCCCGTGCCGCCGCCCAGTTCCAGCACTTTCGCGCCCGGCTTGACGGCATAGTTGATGGCCGACTTGAAACCGTGCATGCGGTTCTGGTCCATCAGCATATTGTGATGGTAGTGGACAGGGATAAATTGGCCCAGGTAGCAGGATTCGATTTCGCGTTCGTTCAGCATGAGGTCTCCGGTGGTGCGCGCCGCCAGGCTGGTCCAGGCGGCAGGAAATAGCGCACGGCAACTTGCCATGCTCCAGACACATTATCCCTAGCACACCCTGAATTCGATCGGGCGAGCTATCCCGGATTTATGCCTCACTTCCGCGCTTGCGTGCGGATCGCCTGGGCCAGCGCGGGCTTTTCCGCCCGCTCGGCGATCTGGGCGGCGTCGAGTTTTTCGCTATTGACCAAACTGGCGTCGGCGCCGGCCTCGAGCAGCACCATGGCGGTCGACTGCTGGCCTTCGCGGGCAGCGAGCATCAGGGCGGTGAACCCGGCCGGGGCGCGGGCGTCGACCGCGGCGCCCCGCGCCAGCAGCAATTTGGTGATCTCGTCGTCGCCGGCGGCGGCGGCAAAATGCAGGGCGTTCCAGCCATCGCGGTTGACCTGGGCACCCTTGTCGAGCAGCGCCTTGGCCGCCGGCAAGTTGTGCTTGAAGGCCGCCATCATGAGCGCCGTGTTGCCGTTTGGCGCGCGCTGCTCCAGGTCCAGGCCGGGCAAGGCGATCAGGGCGTCGACCACGCGCGGCGCGCCTTCGCGCAAGGCCAGGATAAGGCCCGATTCGCCGCTGCGGGGATCGAACTGGTTGGGATTGACGATGCGGCCGGCGATCATCTTGCTGACCGTTGTGACGTCGTCCATCTGCACGGCGCGGAAATACCTGGTCAGCTCATTGGTGCCGGGGGGCTGGCCGGGCTCAGCTGCCTGGGCCAGCGCGGCGCTCAGGGCCAGGGCGCACAAAGCCAGGCATTTTTTCATCATATTTGACATGAGATGTTTAGCGCACTACGTTGAAAAGATTGAAGAAATTGTCCGTGGTCTGCTTTGCTACCTGCTCCAGCGGCACCCCCTTGAGGGTGGCGATGTACTCCGCCACGTGGCGCACGTAGCCCGGTTCATTGACCCGGCCGCGGAACGGCACCGGCGCCAGATAAGGCGAATCGGTCTCGATCAGCATCCGCTCGAGCGGCACGGCGCGGGCGACAGCCTGCAAGTCCTTGGCGCTTTTAAAAGTCACGATGCCCGAAAACGAAATATAAAAGCCCATGGCAAGTGCGGCCTCTGCCACTTCGAGGGATTCGGTGAAGCAATGCATCACTCCGGCGACGCCGCCCTGATCGGTGCCGGCGCCCTCCTCCTGCATCAGGCGGATGGTGTCCGCGCTGGCCGATCTTGTGTGGATAATCAAGGGCTTGCGCGTGATTCTTGAAGCTTTGATGTGAGTGCGGAAGCGTTCGCGCTGCCATTCCAGATCCCCTTCCAGGCGATAGTAGTCGAGCCCGGTTTCGCCGATGGCGATGATTTTCGGGTGCGCTGCCAGTTCGACCAGCTGGTCCACGGAAGGTTCAGGGGTATCTTCGTAATCGGGGTGGACGCCGACCGACGCGTAGATATGCGGATATTGTTCGGCCAGGGCGAGCACGCTGGGGAAGTCGGGCAGGTCGACCGAGACGCACAGGGCGTGGGTGACCTGGTTTTCTTCCATTTTGCCGAGGATCTCGGCCATGCGAGCAGCCAGCTCGGGAAAATTTATATGGCAGTGGGAATCGATAAACATGATGTATCAAACAAAAGTAAAACCCTACTTTTGTTTGGAAATAGTCAGAAGAGCAAGGATAACACCGGCTTACCGGCGCACGGACAGTCAGGCAAAAATCACCGGCAGAGCCGGATGATTTTAGGGTGACGCCAATCCGTATCAGATCAAGCTTCGCCTCGAAAAGCACTGCACTAATCTAGAACGACGCGCTTGCCCAGGATGATCAGATCGCGCTCGACGCCGTCGAGGTTGGCAACGCGGGGCAGATTGGCCCAGGTAGTAAAGCCGAACTTGCCGAACAGGGCCAGGCTGGGGGCGTTGTGGCCGAAAATGAAGCCCAGCAAGGTGTGCACGGCGATGTTGGGGGCGTAGGCGATCGCCTGCTCCAGGCAGTATTTGCCGATGCCCTTGCCGCGCCAGGCTTCGGCGATGTAGATCGATACTTCCGCCGTGCCGGAATAGGCGGGCCGGCCGTAGAAATTCGAATACGACATCCAGCCGATCACGGCGGGCGCCTCAGACGTATCGGCCGCGTCGTGAATCACCCACAGGGGGCGGCGCTCCGGTTCGTGGGCGTCGAACCAGGGTTCGCGCGAGGCCACGCTGACCGGCTCGGTGTCGGCTGTCACTTCACGCGAGGCAATGGTGGAGTTGTAGATGTCGACGATGACGGGCAGGTCGTCGCGGCGGGCAAGGCGGTGGACGTAGGACGGCATGGCGGGGCGCAAAGCAGCGGAAAATGAATGGTTACAAGAAGTAATGTTTACAGGGTGTGGGTGGCGCGGGAGGAACGCAGGGCGGCGCCGAGGATTTCCTCGATGCGCAGCTTGGCGCGCTGCCCGGTTTCGTCTTCGGGAAAGTGCACGCCGATGCCCTGGGCCTTGTTGTTGGCGGCCGATGGCGTGATCCAGGCCACTTTGCCGGCAATCGGGTACTTGTTGGGGTCGTCCATCAGGGTGAGGATCAGGTAGATCTCGTCGCCCAGCTTGTAGGGTTTGTTGGTGGGAACGAACACGCCGCCATTCTTGAGGAAGGGCATGTAGGCGGCATACAGGGCCGCCTTTTCCTTGATGGCGAGCGACAGGACCGATGGCCGTGGGGCGGTCGGTGCGCTCGGATCAGTCGGATTGCCGGTCATTCATTTCCTCTCAGGTGCCTCAGGTGCCTCATGTGCAACATGCAGTGTAATCAAGCAGCATCGCTTCGACAAACAATTTTGGCGACAGCGGATGGTCTGCCGTTGCCCTGCGCTCGTTGGTATTCTTGATCGCCTGCAACAATTTAGCAGTGTGCACTGCGGCGGCCAAACCTGCAACTTCCTTCTGATGCCGGGGGTAATAACGGATACTGCCGGACATTTTGTACGAGAGCACATCGTAGAGCCACCGTTGCTGCCAAGACACGAGGGTGGCCAAGCCGGTCTTGCTCAATTTATCCGCATGTTTCAGGGCAATTTCGGCGCTTGGACGGGCCAGCACCGCCAGCAGCAGTTCGAGTTCCTCCCGATTGCCCGCCTCCGACTGGGCCAGGGCCGCCAGCGGCGCGCCGCCCTGCTCGCGCAGCCAGCTGTCCGCATCCTGCGCCGACAAACCCTGTTCCTGCAGCCAGGCCAGCGCTTCCGGCTGCCCGGGCAGCGGCAGCGCAAACTTGCGGCAGCGCGACAGGATGGTCGGCAACAGGCGGTCCAGGCTATTCGAGGCGAGCAGGAATACGGTGCCCGGCGGCGGCTCTTCCAGCGTTTTCAGCAAGGCGTTCGAGGCCGGCGTGTTGAGCGCCTCGGCCGGATACAGCACCACCACCCGCAGCCCCTGGCGGTGAGTGGAGATGTTCATGAAGTCGGCCAGTTGCCGGATCTGCTCGATCTTGATGTCTTTCGACGGGGTCTTGCTTGCCTTGGCGCCCTTGGCGGTCTCAGCG
>JBJMVV010000271.1:0-4574 GCA_045810505.1 Massilia sp. | reverse complement strand
GCTGCTTTCGGCGTGCAATCTTGCCTGCGCCGGGGACAATGCCGACGACAAGGCGCGCGCGCTGTTCGCCAGCGACTGGCAATGGCGCATGCAGGCCCAGCCGGAACTGGCCACGGCGCTCGGTGACGGGCGCTTCAATGCCTTCCTGAGCGACACCAGCCTGGCTGCCAGCCTGGCCGCCAATGAGCACGACAAGGCGGTGCTGGAACAGGCGCGCCAGCTCGATGGGGCGGCCTTGAACGCCTCTGACCGCCTTTCGCTGGAGATGTTCATCGAGCAGAAAGAGCGAAAGGTCAAAGCCGCTGCCTTTTATCCCTACCGCTACGCGCCGTTGACGAACCAGCAGGGCCTGCACCTGACCCTGCCCCGCCTGGTGGCGCAGATGCCGTTTGCGACCGAGGCCGATTACCGCATCTACCTGGCGCGGCTTGATGCCGTACCTGGTCATGTCGACGGCCTGATCGAGCAGATGCGCGAAGCCCAGAAGCTGGGCTGGAGCGCGCCAAAAACGGCGCTGCGCCTGGTCCCCGCCCAGTTGCGCCAGCTGCGCGAAAGTTTGAATGATGGTCCCCTCAAGCAACCATTCAAGGCCGTGCCCGCGGCGATTCTCAAGGCCACGCGCGAAGAACTGGTGGCCACCGGCGCGGCCACCCTGCGCAACCGGGTTGCACCAGCCCTGTTGAAACTGGAAGACTATGTGCGCACGGAAGCCCTGCCCGCGGCGCGCGACAGCATCGCCATGGCCGCCGTGCCCAGCGGCACCGAGTACTACCAGTTCCTGATCAGCGACAGCACCGACTTGACGGCCGCGGCCGTCCACGCGCTGGGCTTGAAGGAAGTGGCGCGCATCCGCGGCGAGATGAAAGCGGCGATTGCCCGCACCGGCTTCAGGGGTTCGTTTGCCCAGTTCGCCGTGTTCGCCAACAGCGATCCGCGCCTGTTTGCGGGCAACGCGGCGCGCCTGTTGAACCGCTACCGGCGCCAGCTGGGCCGGGCCAGCGCAGCGGCGCCGAAACTGTTCGACAATGTGCCCGCCGAACTGCTGGCCGTGCGCGCCATGCAGGACGGCAGCGACGACCAGGGCGCCGCCTACTATGAAGCGGCCAGCGACGGGCGCGCCGCCGCCATCGTCGTCAACGTATCGAAATTGAACACGCGCGCCCTGTGGGAAACGGAAACCCTGGTGCTGCACGAGGGCATTCCCGGCCACCACTTGCAGGTCGCGCGCGCCCGCGAGCTGCAGGATCTGCCGATGTTCCGCCGCTACGGCTGGTACACGCCCTATGGCGAAGGCTGGGCCCTGTATGCGGAAAGCCTGGGTGGCGAACTGGGCTTTTTTGCCGACCCGTTTTCCGCCTTTGGCCGGCTCAATTCCGACCTGCTGCGCTCGGCCCGCCTGGTGGCCGATACGGGCATCCACGCCATGGGCTGGACCCGCCAGCAAGCCATCGACTATCTGGCCGCCAACACCGCCAATGGGGGCGCCGACAACGAGGTCGAGCTGGACCGCTACATTGCCATGCCGGGCCAGGCGCTCGCCTATAAACTGGGGCAGATGCGCATCACGGCTCTGCGCGAAAAGGCCCAGGCGGCGCTGGGCGAGCGCTTCGATGCGCGGCGCTTTCATGCGGCCGTGCTGGATAACGGCCCACTACCGCTGGGACTGCTTGAACAGCAGGTGGAACGCTGGATTCGCACGGCGGCCGCGCCCGTCAAACCGCCACCGTCCGGATGAGCCGGAGTTTTGAGGCGGGTCCGGCGAAGTTGGCCAATATCGGTTAATCTCTGCACCAATTATCTAAGCAGCAATTGAAAGGATGTACCCGTGCCGAACCTCTTGACCCGCCGCCTGGCACTACTTGACGACGACGATCACCGCGCCCTGCTCGGCCAGGGCCTGCGCGGCATCGAGCGCGAAACCCTGCGCGTCGATCAGGCCGGCAAGCTGGCCCACACGCCCCATCCGCGCGCGCTCGGCTCGGCCCTGACGCACCCGCAGATCACCACCGATTACGCCGAGACGCTGCTTGAATTCATCACGCCCGCCGAAAACGACATCAGCATCACCCTGAACAAACTCGACGCCATCCACCGTTACGCCTATACCAAGCTGGACGGCGAAATGCTGTGGAGCGAGTCGATGCCGTGCGAACTGCCGGACGAGCCGGAAATTGAAATCGCCAACTACGGCACTTCGAATATCGGCATGTTGAAGCACGTTTACCGGCGCGGCCTGGCCCTGCGTTATGGCAAAGCCATGCAGTGCATCGCCGGCATTCACTACAATTACTCGCTGCCTGAAGCGCTGTGGCAATTGCTTTCGTCCCACGAAGGAGTGCCCCAGGAACGCCGCCATGCCATGCGCGATTTTCAGTCGGAAAGCTATATTGCCCTGATTCGCAATTTCCGCCGCTACAGCTGGCTGTTGATGTACCTGTTTGGCGCCTCTCCCGCCCTTTCTAAAGATTTCCTGCGTGGCCGTGCGCACCAGCTCGATTCCCTGTCCGACGACACTCTGTATCTGCCCTACGCCACCAGCCTGCGCATGAGCGACCTGGGTTACCAGAACGACGCCCAGTCGGGCCTGACGCCGCATGAAAACAGCCTGGAAAGCTACGTCACCACCTTGATGGACGCCGTCAACCGCCCCTATGCGCCCTATCAGCAACTGGGCACGAAAAAAGAGGGCGAGTGGATCCAGTTGTCGACCAATGTGCTGCAGATTGAAAACGAGTACTACGCCACCATCCGCCCCAAGCGCGTCATCAAGACGGGCGAGCGTCCCATCCAGGCCCTGTGCCGGCGCGGCGTGCAGTACATCGAAGTGCGGTGCATGGACGTCGATCCGTTTGAACCGGTCGGCATCAGCCTGGAAACGGGCCGCTTCCTCGACGCCTTTTTGCTGTTCTGCGCGCTCGACGATAGTCCGCTCGTCAACGTCACTGAAAGCGCGGTTAACGCCAGCAACTTTGGCCGCACCGTCAAGGAAGGCCGTCGTCCTGGCCTGATGTTGACGCGCAATGGCAGTGACGTCAGCCTGACCGAATGGGCCAATGAATTGATGGGGCGCATCGCCCCGGTGGCGGCCCTGCTGGACGTGCAGCACAATGACAGCGGCGTGCATGCCGCCTCGATGGCGGCGCAGCAGGCCAAGATCGACAACCCGGCCCTGACGCCCTCGGCCCGCGTGCTGGAGGAGGTGCGTGCGCTGGGTTCCTCGTCGGCCTTTGGCCTGCGCCAGAGCAAGCTGCACGCAGCCTTCTTCCGCAACGATCCCTTGATGCCGGCGGAACTGTCGCTGTTCGACGAGATGGCGGCCACCTCGCTGGCGGAACAGGCCGCCATTGAAGCGGCGCCCGGTCCTGCCTTCGATGATTATGTGGCGGCGTACAACACCAGCACCCTGTGCTGCGAGTGAACTGAGGCATACTATTTCCTGAGTCAACTACCGCGCGAACCTCCCCATGCTGGCTTTTTATAATGAACACCACGCCCAGCATCGGGGCAAGCACGAGATGTTCCGCGGCGTGCAGGTCGCCGCGTTTGAAAAGCCGGAACGGGCGGACATGGTGGCGGCCGAGTTCGGCCGGCGCGGCCTCGGCCAGATCGTCACCCCACACGGCGTGCCGCTGATGTCGCTGGAAAAAATCCACACGCCCCGCTACTTGCACTTCCTGCGCAATGCCTGGAGCGACTGGCTGGCGCTGGATCCGGACAATGCCGCGCGCGACGCCTTTCCCTCCGTCTGGCCCATCCGCAGCCTGCGCCACGACATCGAACCGGAGAATTTTTCAGCGCGCATGGGCCTGTATTCGATGGACAGCGGCACGCCCTTGACAAGCGGCACCTGGATCGCCGCCAAGACGGGCGCCGACTGCGCCGTCAATGCGGCCCACGCCCTCCGCCTCGGCGAACGCAGCAGCTTTGCCCTGACCCGCCCGCCCGGCCACCACGCCGGGGCGGATTTTTTCGGCGGCTACTGTTTCCTGAACAACGCGGCGCTGGCCGCCCAGCACCTGCTCGACGATGGCGCCCATAAAGTCGGCATCCTCGACATCGACTACCACCACGGCAACGGCACCCAGAGCATTTTTTATCAGAGGAACGACGTGCTGTTCACCTCGATTCACGCCGACCCGAGCACCGAGTTTCCGTTTTACCTGGGGCACGCCGATGAAACGGGAGAAGGGCCGGGCGCCGGCTTCAACATGAACATCCCGTTAGCGGCCGGGAGCACGCCCGCCGCCTGGTTCGCCGCGCTCGAGACCGCCTGTTATAAACTGGCCGCGTTCGGCGCCGATGCGCTGGTGGTCTCGCTCGGCGTCGACACCTTCATTGGCGATCCGCTGTCGCATTTTTCCCTCGCCAGTGGCGATTTTTTGCGGGTGGGCGAGCGCATCGCCGCCCTTAATCTGCCCACCGTCTTTGTCATGGAAGGCGGCTACGCCGTCGCCGAAATCGGCATCAATGTCGTCAACGTTCTCGAAGGGTTTGAAACCGCAGCATGAGTCAATCAGCACCAGCGATCGAATGGCAATGGGCCAGTTTCAATGAGTTATCGAACCACGATGTCT
>JBJMVV010000270.1:0-9367 GCA_045810505.1 Massilia sp. | reverse complement strand
GATCTCGCGCTCAAGGCGGTAATCCAGCATGTAGGCGTGCAGGGCGGCTGACGCACTGCTCGTCTCCAGCGCAGGATCGATGCGGCGGAACAGTTGCGCCAGCCGCACAGTGACAGCGGCCTCGTCGATTGGCACAGGCGCCTCGCCTTCGTTGACGCTGCGCAGGATCGGCAGGCGGTCGATGCCGTGGCGGGGCAGCAGGGCAATGATGGACGCCGTCAGGGTCGCGCCCTGGGGCAACAGCACCTGACCCTGGCGGTCAAGCAGCACGTCCGATAGCACCATGCCCGGCCGGACGTCGGCTAGGGAAAGATGCTGGTATGGTGAATTCATTGCGTCCCCCGTGTTGTTTCATTGCAAGCTTACCATTGCTTCAGTCCGTAGCGAAATATTCCGCTGCTTGCAAAGCAACACTTCATCCCGTACATTGAACGGGTTCCGCCCAGCGCACGCCCCGGCGCAGATTGACTGACCAGAGCACACCGACCGCGACCGATGTTCAGTATCCAAAGCCGGCTCAAACTATTATTTGTTGTCATCGTGACGACCGTGCTGGCAATTTCCGGCACCTATGCCCAATATTCCCTCGGCAAGGACCTCGAACTGAGCTACCGCCGCCTGTGCGAAGGCGTGCTGACCCGTTTGCAGATCAGCTTGCCGGCAGCCTTGTGGGACCTCGACAAGAGCAAGGTCGACACCATCCTCCAGGCCGAAATGCTGCCGCCGGAGGTGGCCGGCATTTATGTGTACGACAGCGCGGTCGGCCTGTTCGCCGGCAAGGTGCACGGCGCCGATGGCCGCTTGCTGGCCGCGGCCGGCACGCCCCGTCCGGCCGGCGCGCCGGTCGAAGCCGAACTGGTGTTTCGTGACGCCAGCACCAGCGGCGCCACCATGCGCCCCGTATCGGTCGGCAAAGTGGTGGTGTACTTCAGCCGCGCCCGTATCGAAGCGGCGCTGGCCGCCGAACTGGCCCGCAAACTACTGGAGGTGCTGATCCTGGACGTGATCCTGGTGCTGGCGCTGTCCTTGTCGCTGCGGGTGGTGTTTCGCCCGCTGGGCCAGTTGCGCGACGGCCTGTTTGAACTTGCCACCCGCGGCACCGGCGAAGTCGAGGAGTTGCCCGAGCACCGCAAGGACGAACTGGGCGACGTCATCCGCGGCTTCAACCAGATCCAGCGCCGCCTGAAATCGACCATCGAGCGCACCCGCCAGGCCGAGGAAGCGGCGCGCCAGTCGGCCCGCCAGACCACCGAGGCGCTGGCCGACCTGCGCCTGACCCAGGAGTCGCTGCTGCAGGCCGAACGGCTGGCCTCGCTTGGCGCCCTGGTGGCCGGGGTCGCCCATGAAATCAATACCCCGGTGGGGATTGCCCTCACCAGCGCCTCGGTGCTGAAAGACGCCACCGACGAACTGCAGGCGGCCGTCGCCGCCGATGGCCTGAAAAAATCCACCGTGCTGCGCTACCTGGACACGGCCGCCGAAAGCGCGCGCCTGATCATGAACAACGCCTGGCGGGCGGCCCACCTGATCCATAGTTTCAAGCAGATCGCCGTCGACCAGACCAGCGAAGCGCGGCGCCCGTTTGCGCTGACGGCCTACATCGACGAAATCGTCACCAGCCTGCGCCCCAAACTGAAAGGCACCGAGATCGTGCTGCGCCAGGAGGGGGCCGACAATGGCGCCGCCGCCGCTGATATCGTGCTCGATTCCTACCCGGGCGCCTTTGCCCAGGTCATCACCAACCTGCTGCTCAATTGCGTCGAACACGCCTTTGACGCGAGCCACGCCGGCCGCATCGAAGTGCGCACGCGCCTGCGCGGCGAGATGGTGGAACTGGACCTGGCCGACAATGGCCGCGGCATCGCGCCCGAGATCATCGACCGTATCTTCGATCCGTTTTTTACGACCCGGCGCGGCCAGGGCGGCACCGGCCTGGGATTGAACATCGTGTACAACCTGGTCGTCAAACAGTTCAACGGCAGCATCAGCGCGCGCAGCACGGTGGGAGAGGGCACGCAATTTTTGCTGCGCTTTCCCCGGGTGACGCCGCAAGGTGGCGAAGCGACTGCCGCGATTAATGAAACCAGCAACAGTTTGCTCCAATGAATAACACGAGAAACAGCAAAATCGGGCCAGCACAGGCGCTTGCGCACGCATAAGGGGCGCACCATGTTTTGTTATATTCTCGCCATCTCCGCTGCCGCGCGCCCGCGGGCCCGGCTTTTATTTTCAGTTCGTCAGCTCAAGAGGAATTCATGAAACTGTACTTTGCTCCCGGTGCATGCTCGCTGTCCCCCCACATCGCCCTGCTCGAAGCGGGCCTGGAATTCAGTACGGAAAAAGTGGACCTGCGCGGAAAGAAAACCGCGGGCGGCGCCGATTTCACCGCCATCAATCCGCGCGGCTACGTGCCCGCACTGGAGATGGAAAACGGCGAGGTATTGACCGAAGGCCCCGCCATTGTCCAGTACATTGCCGACCAGGCGCCCGACAAGCGGCTCGCGCCCCCGGCCGGCACGATGGAACGCTACCAGTTGATCGAGCGCCTCAATTTCATCGGCACCGAATTGCACAAGGGTTTTGGCCCCCTGTTCAACCCGGCTAGCAGCCCCGACACCAAGGACATGGCGCGGGCCCAGTTGGAAAAGCGCTACGGCCAGATCGCCGATCTGCTCGACGGCCACGATTTCCTGGTGGGCGACCGTTACAGCGTGGCCGACGGCTACCTGTTCGTCACCCTTACCTGGGCGGAAAAAATGGGCTTTGATCTGGCCAGGTGGCCGGCATTGAAATCGTTCAGGGAGCGTGTCGCTGCCCGTCCCGCCGTCCAGCAAGCCATGCGCGACGAAGGTTTGCTCAACTGATGGCGCCTCGCCAGGGCTTCCATCAGGGCGTCGCACTACTGCGCGGCATCAATGTGGGCCGCGCCAAGCGCATTGCCATGGCCGATCTGCGCGCCCTGTTCACGGAACTGGGTTTCAGCGAGCCACGCACCCTGCTCAACAGCGGCAATGTCGTGTTCGGTAGTCCTGTGCACGGCACGGCCAAGGCGGGCGCGCTGATAGAAGCGGCCCTGGTTGAGCGCTTGGGCGTGCCCTCGCGCGTCACCGTGCTGGATGCGGAAACGCTGGCGGCCATCGTGGCCGGCAATACGCTGGCGGCAGACACGGTGGATCACTCCCGCCTGCTCGGTTTCACCTTGCCGGGCCAGGCCGAACGCGATGTGCTGGCGCCCCTGTTGGAGCAGGAATGGGGCGAGGACCGCCTGCAGATCGGCCCGCTGGCGGCCTATGTGTCCTGCCCCGGCGGCGTGCTCGACAGCAAGCTGACGATGACAGTGAGCAAGCTCCTGGGCGAGGCCACCACCTCGCGCAACTGGAACACCTTTATTAAATTGCACGCCTTATGTGGGAATAGCTGAGTCAGTTCTTTTCTCAACGTTTTCATCGTTGCATGAGCCAGCCTGTATTTCACAGCCTGGCTCATCTCTTTTGCGGAAACGATTTACAATCTCATCGATCGATTCACTCGCGTCAGCGTTATCGAACATAAGCCGTGCATTTTATGCAAGATCGGAAGCTTATGATTTTAAACATCTTTTTCCATTTCGATAATGAGCGGATTGATAAGACTGCCGCGCCTTGTCCGCCAGTTTTTATCAATTCAATCATCAATTGTGGCAGGGTCATAACGCTGGTCCTGCCTGTATTGCACTAATTGTTGCGATACACGATGTTTTACACAAATTTATTTGCACCGAGGTTTTTTTTGCCGGTATAGTCTCCATATCGTTATTGCCCTCAAGCACTAATTTGATGGCAGATGGTCATGAACTGGGCGGCCCGCGCAGGGTGGCCGCTCCCATCTGCCCTCCCTGCGCCGCGCCCCGACTTCGCCGGCTCCACGATTGTTTGCTGCACGCACCACGCCCACACATCAAAGAGTTTTATATGCCCTATCTCGCCAAACTTCAGATCGCCTTCAAGAATATGTATGTCCGCATCGGCGCCGGCGTTCTCGTCGCTGCGCTTGTGTGGCTGTTCATGTTCCGTGGCGACGTCGCCCAGGACAGCAGTCCCCTGATCCATTCGCAAAACATTGCAGAGATCACCAGTCTGGCGGCGAAGAAGGATCAGCTCGATTACCTCCTGGTGGCCCGGCCCCTGTCCGAGTCGCCCCGCTACGTCTTCAAATTCAAGAACGAAGCGGCCTTGCACGTCGTCAAGGTCCCCAGCACCTCCCACTTCGCCCTCGAGCGCGAAGTGCTGCTGAAAAACGCCATTCCCTATTCGATCGCCAAGGAAGATTTCCTCGCCTCGCACAAGGCCGTGCTGCTCGACGAAGGCGAAAACTCCACCGCCGCTGAAGTAACGGGTTTCCTGAAGCGCCACGCGCTCGACATCCTGCTCATCGGCCTGATCATCTACGCCCTCAAATTCGGCATCCCCGGCATGGGCATGAACGCCTCCGTTATCTCGCCCGACAAGCTCAAGGGCAGCATGGACGACCTGATCGGCATGGAAGACATCAAGCAGGAAGTGCTGCACCTGGAAGACATGATCCGCAACCGCGCGGAGTACAAATCGCACAATATCGACAAGCCCTTCAATGTGATGCTGACCGGCCCCGCCGGCACCGGTAAAACCAAGCTGGTCGGTTACCTGGCCAAAAAGCTGGGCGTGCCCCTGATCCAGGCCTCCGGTTCGGCGCTGGAATCCGGCTTTGTCGGCGGCGGCTCGAAAGCCCTCAACGCCCTGTACCGCAAGGCTTGCGCCCACGGCAACTGCATGATTTTCCTGGACGAAGCCCAGACCCTGTTCATGCCGCGCGGCCGCGGCGAAAAGAAATGGGAAGACGACACCGCCAACACGCTGCTTGGCCTGTTGGACGGCGTGAAAAGCGACAAGGGCGCGGGCGTCATCTGGGTGGTCGCGTCGAACTTCGACGATGCCTCGTCGGAAATGGACGAAGCCATGCTGCGCCGCTTCTCCGTCAAGATCAATTTCCGCCTGCCCAACAAGGGTGAGCGGGGCGAACTGCTGAAGAGTTTCCTGTCGCGTAAAAAAGAAGGCCTGGTCGACTGGAACGACCTCGATCTTGGCCAGGTTGCCGAAATGACGGCCAACCTCAGCCCGGCCCTGCTGGAAACCGTGGTTGAGCGCGCCTCCATGATCTCGATCCAGGAAAAAACCATCATCAACACGGACCTGATGTTCCGCGCCTTCGAGCGCGCCACCATCGGCCTGACCGACCGCGCCACCACGGCGGAAAAACACAAGCAGCGCGAGCGCGTCGCCTTGCACGAACTGGGCCACTTCTTCATGCAGATCGACCCCTATCTGCGCCAGGGGATGTCGCTGGAAGAAGTGAAGGAAAAGTCGCACCTGCTGAAGATCTCCACCGAGTCCGTCTCGAAAATCGGCGCCCTGGGCTATGTGCTGCAGTCGGGCGATGATGTCTCGCTGCGCACGCTGGAAGAACTTGAGCAGGACGTGATCCAGTTGTACGGCGGCGTCGCGGCCGAGGAGCTGTTTTATGGCGCCCGCGGCATCTCGGTGGGCAGCCAGAACGACATCGAGAAGGCCACCAAGATGCTCAATCTGATGGTCAACCGCCTGTCGATGTACTCGCGCTCGAAGATCGACTACACCCAGCTGGGCCAGGAACACACGGGCGAGCACTCGATCCGCCAGGTCGAGGAAAAATCGGACGAGCTCTACAGCTACACCCTGGGCGCGATCCGTGACTACAAGGCTGTCATCGAGTCGATCAAGGACACCTTGCTCGACCAGTATGTGCTGTCGAAGGATGCCGTGTTTGCGCTGCTGGAAGAGCGCCACGAATTGCTGATGGGGCAGTTGCATGGGGGGCGCGGAGCTTCCCTGAAACTGTGTGAAGGTTCGGCGGTCTAATCAGCACCGGGGACTGGCTCTGCGGGCCTGTCCCCATGTTTGAACATCAAGCAAAATGGGGGAGGCCCGCCGGCACCTCAGCATATAATTGCCACTCCATTTAGCCAGGAGCGCGCAATGACCCGTCCCGTTTTCGTCACCGGCGTAGGCATGATCCCCTTCGCCAAGCCGGGCGCTTCCGCCCCCTACGACCAGATGGGCGCCCAGGCGGCCCGCCTCGCCCTCGAAGACGCCGGCATTGCCTACGACGAGATCGAGCAGGCCTACGCGGGCTACGTCTACGGCGATTCCACCAGCGGCCAGAAAGCCCTGTATGCCGTCGGCATGAGCGGCATCCCCATCGTCAACGTCAACAACAACTGTTCGACCGGCTCCACCGCCCTGTTTCTGGCGCGCCAGGCCATCGCCAGCGGCGCCGCAGACTGCGTGCTCGTGCTGGGCTTCGAGCAGATGAGCCCCGGGGCTCTCGGCAATGTATTCAACGACCGTCCGAGCCCGTTTGAACCCTTCGACGCGGCCACCGCCGCGCTGGTCGGCAAGCCCGAACTGCCGCTGGCGCTGCGCTACTTCGGCGGCGCGGGTCTCGCCCACATGCAGAAATACGATACGCCCCTGTCGGCCTTTGCCAGCATCCGCGCCAAGGCCAGCCGCCACGCCGTCAATAATCCCCTGGCGCTGTTCAAGAAGGAAGTGAGCGTGCAGGACGTGCTCGACGCGCCCGCCATCTGGCCCGGCGTGATGACCCGCCTGATGGCCTGCGCGCCCACCTGCGGCGCTGCCGCCGCCGTGCTGGTCTCGGAAGCCTTCGCCAAAAAACGGGGCCTGCGCAGCGACGTTTTCATCGCCGCCCAGGCCATGACGACCGACCGTCCCTCGACCTTCGACGCCCAGGACATGATGCGCGTGGTGGGCTACGACATGAGCCGCGAGGCGGCCAATAAAGTGTACGCGCAGGCCGGCATTGGTCCCGAAGACCTCGACGTCGTCGAACTGCACGACTGCTTCGCCCATAACGAGTTGATCACCTACGAGGCGCTGGGCCTGTGCCCAGAAGGCGGCGCCGACAAATTCATCCGCGATGGCGACAACACCTATGGCGGGCGAATCGTCACCAACCCGTCGGGCGGGCTGCTCTCGAAAGGCCATCCGCTGGGCGCGACCGGGCTGGCGCAATGCTTTGAACTGACCCACCAGTTACGCGGCAGCGCCGGCGCGCGCCAGGTCGACGGCGCCAAGGTCGCGCTGCAGCACAACCTGGGCCTGGGCGGCGCCTGCGTGGTCACCCTGTACCAGGCCGCATGAGCGCCGACTGCGCGGTGATCCCGCGTTCGTGGGACACGCCGGAACTGGAGAGCTTTCGCGACAGCGTCAAAAAATTCGTCGCCGCCGAAGTGGCGCCCCACGCCGAGCGCTTCCGCCAGCAGCAGCACGTCGACCGCGCCCTGTGGCACAAGGCCGGCGAACTGGGCATCCTGCTGGCCGACATCCCGGATGCCTATGGCGGCTCGGGCGGCAGCTTCGCCCACCAGGCCATCGTCTTCGAAGAACTGGGCTACGCGGGCGACATGGCCTTCGGCGTGCACGTCCACGCCATCGTCGCCCACTACATCCTCAACCAGGGCACCGAGCAGCAAAAGCAGAAGTACCTGCCGCAACTGGCCGACGGCTCGATGATTGCCGCGATCGCCATGTCCGAGCCGGGCGCCGGCTCCGACCTGAAGGGCATCCGCACCAGCGCCGTCAAAGGCGCCGACGGCTACCGCGTGCACGGCTCGAAAACCTTCATCTCCAACGGCTACCTGGCCGACCTGATCCTGGTGGTGGTGAAGACCGACCCGGAGGCCGGCACGCGCGGCGTCTCGCTGCTGCTGCTGGAAACGCGCGACAACCCCCGCTTCAAGGTCGGGCGCATCCTTGAAAAAGTAGGGCAGAAGGGCCAGGACACGTGCGAACTGTTTTTCGACGGCGCCCACGTGGGCCTCGACGATGTACTGGGCGGCGTCGAAGGGCAGGGCTTCGCCCAGCTGATGACGGAGCTGCCGTACGAGCGCACCATTCTCGGCGTGGCCGGCGTGGCCGCCATCGAACGGGCCCTTGCGCTGACGGTCGAGCACACGAGAGAGAGGCGCGCCTTTGGCCAGGCCCTGATCGAGATGCAGAACACCCGCTTCGTGCTGGCCGAGATTAAAACCGAGGCGACCATCGCGCGCATTTTCATTGACCGCTGTATCGAGGACATGCTGGCCGGTCGCATGGACACGGTGCGCGCCTCGATGGCGAAGTACTGGATTTCGGATTTGCAGTGCAAGGTCGTCGACCAGTGCGTGCAGCTGTTTGGCGGCTATGGGTATATGCTCGAATATCCCATCGCGCAGATGTATGTGGACGCGCGGGTGCAGCGCATTTATGGCGGCGCGAACGAAATCATGAAAGAAATCATCGCCCGATCTTTGTGAGGAAGTGCTGATGGCCGGACCATTACAAGGCATTAAAGTCGTCGAGATGGTGGGACTGGGCCCGTGCCCGTTTGCCGCCATGCTGCTTGCCGACATGGGCGCGGAAGTGATCCGCATCGACCGCAAGAGCGCGGGCGTGAATCCCTATCCCATGCTGGGCACGCCCTGCGACGTGCTGGCGCGCGGGCGCCGCTCGCTGGGGCTCGACCTGAAGCACCCGGAAGCGGCGGCCACCCTGCTGGCGCTGCTCGACCAGGCCGACGTCGTCATCGAAGGCTTCCGGCCGGGCGTGATGGAGCGGCTCGGCTACGGTCCGGATGTGTGCCTGGCGCGTAATCCGCGCCTCGTGTACGGCCGTGTGACGGGCTGGGGCCAGCATGGCCCGCTGGCCCAGGCGGCCGGGCACGACCTCAATTACATTGCGCTGTCCGGCATGCTGGCCGCGATGGGCCGCGCCGATACGCCGCCCGCGCCGCCTTTGAACCTGGTGGGCGACTTCGGCGGCGGCGGCATGCTGCTTGCGTTCGGCGTCGTCTGCGCCGTGCTGGAAGCGCAGCGCTCCGGCCAGGGCCAGGTGATCGACGCGGCCATGACGGATGGCTCGGCCCTGCTGGGCGCCATGATCTACGGCATGCGCGCCTTCGGCAGCTGGCGCGATGAACGCGCCGCCAATATGCTCGACGGCGGCGCGCCGTACTACGACAGCTATGCCTGCGCCGACGGCCGCTTCATCACCATCGCCTCGCTCGAACCGCAGTTCTACGCCCAGTTGCTGGAGCTGACCGGCGTGCGCGATCCCGCCTTCAGCCAGGCCGACAGCACCAGCTACCCGGCCATGCGCGAGCGTTTTGCCAGCCTGTTTAAAAGCCGCGGGCGCGATGCGTGGTGCGAACTGCTGGAGTCGACCGACGTCTGCTTTGCACCGGTGCTGGACATGGCCGAGGCGCCCGCACATCCGCACAATGCGGCGCGCGGCACCTTTGTCGAGGTGGGCGGTGT
>JBJMVV010000269.1:0-4657 GCA_045810505.1 Massilia sp. | reverse complement strand
GCAGGAGAAGGGGATCGGCCCACAGCTTGCCGTCGCCGCGGCAGACGATGCGTAGCTGGCGCTCTTCGGCCGGGCCTTCGAAGTAGTCGGCCATGCGCGCGAATTCGGCGGCGATGTCGAGCCAGGCAGGTTCGATGGCGAGATGGGCGTGTTCGGCGCGGGCGAGGAAGAGCATGTTGTCGCTCATGCGCGCAATGCGCTGCAGTTCTTCCAGGTTCGATGCCAGCAGCTCCTGGTAGGCGTCGACGCTGCGCGGCTGGGACAGCGCCACTTCGGTCTGGCCCAGCAGATTGCCGATCGGGGTGCGCAGGTCATGGGCCATGTCCGCGGTCACCTGGCTTAGTTGGGTAAAACTGGCGGCCAGGCGCTGCAGCATGGCGTTGAAGGATTCGACCAGCGGCGCCAGTTCGCGCGGCACGCCTTGGGTGGCGAGGCGCGCATCGAGGTTGGCGGTGTTGATCGCTGCTGTCTGCGCGGCCAACTGCGCCAGTGGGCGCATGCCGCGCCGTACCAGCAGGAAGGCGGCCAGCGCCGCCAGCGCGCCTGCCACGGCCACCATGAAGATGATCTGGCGGCGATAGTTGTCCAGGATGCGCGTGCGCTCGCTCATGAGGCGTCCGGCGGTGATGCGCAGCTCCTTGCCTGGCACGCGGGTGCGCATGTCGGCGGCGACGGCGGAGAACGGGGTGCCGTCTGCTGCGCTGGAGCGGCGCACGGCGTCGATGCGCAGGCTGTCGCCGGCGGCCACCGGCGCCACATCCGGCACGGCGATGTGGGCGGGATTGACTTCGATCAGCGGCGCTTCGCCCGGATAGCGCAGCACCAGCAGCGCTTCGCGGTTGCCCAGCATGTTCTCGAACAGATGGGGCTTGTCGTGCACCATGCGCAGGGCGTCGCTGTCCTGCAGCAGGGTGCGGATCTGCTCGACCCGGGCGACCAGGGCCGCGTCATCGCGCAAGGTCAGCTGCGTCTCCAGGCCGCGGTACAGCATCAGGCCGACCGCGCCGAGCAGCCCGGTGGCCAGCAGGGCGAACATCAATGCCAGCCGCGCTGTCAGTGAGCGCCAGATCACGCTTCGAGCTCGCAGCGGTAGCCCACACCGCGCACCGTGTGGATCAGGCGCGCATGGGGAAACGGGTCGTCGATCTTCTGGCGCAGCCGGCGCACGGCCACATCGACGACGTTGGTGTCGCTGTCGAAATTCATGTCCCACACCATGGAGGCAATGAGCGAGCGCGATAATACTTCGCCCTGGTGGGTGACAAAATACTGCAGCAGCGTGAACTCCTTGTTGGTCAGGGCGATGCGGGTGGCGCCGCGCGTCACCCGGCGTTTCAACTCGTCGATCTGGAGGTCGCCCAGCGTCAGCGTCGCCGCGCTGCGCACGGGCCCGCGCCGCAGCAGGGTGCGCAGCCTGGCCAGCAATTCGGCAAAGGAAAATGGCTTGACCAGGTAGTCGTCGGCGCCCAGGTCGAGGCCCTTCAGGCGGTCTTCCAGTTCGCCGCGCGCGGTCAGGAACAGCACCGGGACATCCTTTTGCTCGCGCAGCTGGCGCAGCACCTGCCAGCCATCCATCTCCGGCATCATCACGTCGAGCACAATGGCGTCGTAGGGCAGCTCGAGCGCCATGTGCAGGCCGTCGGCGCCATTGCGCGCCAGATCGACGACGTAACCGGCTTCACTCAAGCCTTGCAGCAGGTAGTCGCCCGCCTTACGTTCGTCTTCCACCACCAGTATGCGCATGGCGCTCTCCTTCGCTTGACTCTGCTGCACTGTACTGTACCGCAATCCTGTACCGCAATCGCGCGGCGGACCTTATTCGCTGCGCAGGACGGCGTCTGCCACGCCATCCTTGCCCGCTTCGGTCACATACACTTGCGATGCCTTGCCCGCCTGGTCGCTCACCTCGCGCAGCGGACCGATGGCGGTGCCGTTGGCCATGCCCTTGTCGTTGGTGGTGAAGGCGCCGATCGGCGCAGGCTGGCCGCTGACCCAGACCTTGTAGACCGTGTTCGGCTTGAGCTTGAACAGGAAGCTCTCGATTGAATCGAACAGTCCCAGCCTGCGCACCACCACGAAGCCGGTGCCCTGTTTGCCGGTCGGCTTCAAGGCCACGTTGACCGAGTCGCTGTTGACGCGCGGCGCCAGGTGCATGCCGCCCTGCTTGCCCTGCACCGCATGCGACACATACAACAGCGCCTGCGGCGCCTGGCCTACCGGCACCTGCTTGATCACCTTGTTGGTGGCCGTGTCGATGACATCGACGGCGTCGCCGTTTTCCAGTCCCGCGTACACTCGCGAGCCGTCGTCGGAAGCCCACATGCCATGGGGCAGGGCGCCGGTGGGGATGGTGTCGACCAGCGCGGCGACCGCGCCAGTGCTGTAGACCTTGACGACGTTCTCGCCGCCCACCGACACATACGCCAGCACGCCACGCGCGGTGCGGGCAAACGCCAGGTGGTTGGTAATCAGGCCGGTGTCGATGACCTGCTTGACTTCATAGGTGGTGGTGTCGATGCGGGTCACCTTGCCGACATCCTTGTGGGTCATCCACATTTCCTTGAAGCCGGGCGTGAACTGCAGAAAAGGAGAAAAGGGGCTGACCACGGGGATGTGTTTGATGATGCGGTGCGAGGCGACATCGATCACCACCACGTCGGGCGTAAAACTGGAGACGACGAAGGCGCGTTGACCATCCGGCGTGAACTGCACCATGCCGGGACCGTTCGGCACCGGGATACGCGCCGTTTCCTTGAAGGTGGCGGCGTCGATCACGGAGATGTAGTCTTCACCGCGCACGACCGCCCAGACCTGTTTGCCGTCAGCGGTGAAAAACGCTTCGTGCGGCGAGCGGCCGATGTAGGTGCGGCCCTTGACCGCGTTGGTTTCGGTGTCGATGAAGGTGACTGAATTGGAGCCGTTCGACACCGCCACGATGCTCTTGTGATCGGGTGAAAAGCCCATGCCGTGCACATTGATTTCGCCCTTGTACAGGGGAGAGAGGACGTCCGGACGCACATTGCCCAGCACGATCTGTCCCAGCAGGGCATTGCTGACAGGGTCGATGACGGAGACGGTGTTGGTGTTCTGGTCGGCCGTGTAGACGCGGTCGCCCGGCTGCGGCGCGGCGCAGGCAAGACCGGTGGCCAGCGCAAGGGGAAGCGCCGACAGGCGCAGCATGTTCAGCGATTTCATGGCATGGCTTTCATGGTGGTAGCGGCAGCGGCGGCCGGATGGCGCTTGAGCCACAGCTGCATGGTCTGGATTTCAATCTGCTGTTCGGCGAGGATGCCCTGCGCCAGGTTGCGTAGTTCGGCATCCTGCGTCGTCAGCAGCACGGCCTTGGCCATGTCGACGGCCCCCTGGTGATGGGGCAGCATCATGGTGACGAAGTCGTGCTCGGCGTTGCCGTTCATCGGCGCTTGGCGCATGCCATAGTCCATGACGGCCATGGCATCGTCCATCAGCGCAGCGAAGGGCTTGGCGGTGCTGGCGACGAACACCGGTGCGGCGCCCGCGGGATCAGCTGGCGCGCCGTGCTGGTGACCTTCGTGGGCGCTGGCGGCGGCGCTGGCCGCGCAAGCCGCGGCGAGCGCCAGCGTGCGGATGGCTTGTTTCATGGGCGGCTCCTGGTTGGTGTGCGCTTGCAAATCAGCCGATCAGTTCCGGCGCAACGTAGATTTCCACAGCGGGGCTGGCCGCGGGCAGGATCTTTGACAGCGAAAAAGCGCCTGCGATACCGTCGAAGTACCAGGTCACGCTGGCGTCGCCGTTGCGGATGGTGACGGTTTCGCCATGCATGACATTGATGTAGCGGGTGCTGCCATCGACGACGATGGTGCGGTTGGAGACGCCGCCCGTGGCGGCGCTGCCGTATTCATCGGACATGGTGACGGCGTGGGCGGCCACGCTGGAAGCAGCCAGCACGGTGGCGAGGGCAAAGGGGGCGAAGGTGGCGTGAAAGCGTTTCATGATGGCGTCCTTTTTTGGTTGGCTGAAAGTGGCTTGCCGCATCTGCGGGAAGTGAAGCCACTGTAGCGAGCCGGGTGGGACGGCAAGATGACGGCAAAATGACAGCTTTGTCATTTTTGCCGGGACAGACGTGGCGGCCGCCGATGTGGCGCCTTCGATCCAAAACCCTTGCTCCAGCGCCGATCGCACGTTATATTCAGCCAGTCGAAAAAGGCAGGCTTGGTTTGGTAAGCCCAAGTACTTTCGGAAACGAGAGCTCTGTTCCCGCCCACGCACGGTTCCCCACGACGAACCCCAGACATCCTGTTGGTGTGTCTGTTCGTTCGTCCGTGTGGTTCTCATCCTGATGAATTGCTCCGGTCGAATGACTTTGCGAGGAGCGTTCATGTCCGTTATTTCTTATTACGATGTCGTCATTGCCGGCGCCGGTCCGGTGGGGCTGTTGCTCGCCTGCGAGTTGCGCCTCGGTGGCGCATCCGTGCTGGTGCTGGAGCGGGAAACCAGCCCCGCCAACGCCTTGAAAGCGCTGCCGTTCGGCATGCGCGGGCTGGCGGCGCCGTCCCTGGCGGCCTTGTCGCGTCGAGGACTGTTGAACGCCTTGATGGCCGATCAGGATGGCAACCCGGCGGGCGCCCATTGGCAGGGGCAGGCGCGTGCTGTCGCGGGGCATTTTGCCGGCATCCCT
>JBJMVV010000268.1:0-2900 GCA_045810505.1 Massilia sp. | reverse complement strand
CTGCTGCCGGTGCTGCTGCCTTCGGTGCTGCTGCCTTCTTAGGCGCTGCAGCTTTTTTGGCTGCTGGCTTGGCCGCTGGCTTGGCTGCCGGCGCTGCCGCTGGAGCTACCGCTGGCTTGGCTGCTGGCTTTGCCGCAGCCTTAACTGGCTTTTTTGCTGCTGGCTTAGCCGCGACCGTCTTTCCTGCTGGCTTGGCTGCGGTCTTGCTTGCTGGCTTAGCTGCTACTTTGGTGGTGGTCGCTTTCTTTGCGGCTGGCTTGGCGGCGGACTTCGCTGCTGGCTTGGCTGCGGCTTTCTTTGCAGCTGGCTTGGCGGCTGGCTTGGCTGCTGCTTTCTTGGCGGATGGCTTTGCCGCGGGCTTTGCTGCAGCTTTCTTGGCGACTGGCTTTGCCGCGGGCTTGGCAGCAGCTTTTTTAGCGACTGGCTTGGCGGCTGCTTTGCTGGTGGCTTTTTTGGCTGCTGGCTTGGCTGCTGCTTTGCTGGTCGCTTTTTTGGCGGCTGGCTTGGCTGCCGACTTGCTCACGGCCTTTTTCGCTGCTGGCTTGGCGGCTGCTTTTGCCGTCGCCTTCTTCGCTGCCGGCTTCGCTGCTGCTTTTTTCGCGACTGGCTTGGCTGCTGCTTTCTTCGCTACTGGCTTGGCCGCTGCTTTTTTCGCTACTGGCTTGGCTGCTGCTTTGGCGACGGTCTTCTTCGCTGCTGGCTTGGCTGCTGCCTTGGCGACGGTCTTCTTCGCTGCCGGCTTTGCTGCAACTGCCTTCTTCGCTGCCGGCTTGGCCGCTACGGCCTTCTTGGCGGCTGGTTTAGCGGCTGCGGTGGCTTTTTTGGCCGCTGGCTTTGCTGCTGCGGTAGC
Source organism: Massilia sp. (assembly GCA_045810505.1). Classification (GTDB taxonomy): domain Bacteria; phylum Pseudomonadota; class Gammaproteobacteria; order Burkholderiales; family Burkholderiaceae_D; genus JAFCUW01. The sequence goes on along the minus strand of JBJMVV010000268.1, from coordinate 2,050 downwards.
TTTCTTGGCTGCTGGTTTAGCGGCGGCGGCTTTGGCGGCCGGTTTCTTTGCTGCTGGTTTTTTTGCTGCTGTTGCCATTTGAGTTCTCCTTCATCTGCGATGAAAAAATACGCTACAAGGTTGAAACCCGTTCGACCAGCGTTGGTTCGGTCGAGCGAATTATTCATCGGCACAAACAAGGCGCTCGGTTTGCGCTAATGAATTCGGCACCAGCTGAACTGCTGCAACTCCTCACGATTGCAGCACTTCAGCCGTCGTCATCGCATTTCTGCGACGACAAAATTGGGACTATCTGGAATCTGTTCTCATCTGTCGATTGCCTTAACCCGAAACGAAAAAGCCGCCATGCCTGATCCGGATCGGGCAGTGCGGCTTGCGGTTTGCGGTGAGGTCCAGTGCATATCTGTGTGAATCAGCTTCCCATTTTGATCGGTGTTATTGGCATCGTGTGCGCGAAAAAAACGGCGACTGCACGATGCGACAAATTCAATCACGTAAATTACACGAAAACCTTAACACTGCGCAACTGCCGCACTAATAAATTCGCATGCTTTTTTCAAATGAGGTGCGTCGCGTGATTCGAATTGGTGCGCGCGCGCGGTGAAAACGCAGTGCGTGGTGGCGTGTGCATGCGGATGCAGCGCTGTCGCTGCGGATTTTTGCGTTTGCGTATTTTGAATAGCGCCTTTAGGTATGGGGTGTATGCGAAGTGATCGAAATCGCGGTGATGGCGACGTCGTCGATGGCGCGTCGTTTGCGGTGCGCGCGTGCTGTGATGGCGGGGTTTCGTCTCGTTGGCGCAACGATGGTGCGTGCAGCACCGGGGACTGGCCCTGCGGGCCTGTCCCCATTTTTAAAAACCCGCGACGCAATTGAGGTCCGACAGATTGTGTGCGCGCCGCGGTCCAACATCGGGGACAGGCCCGCAGGGCCAGTCCCCGCCCTCCGTTTTGCGCCAACGATAAAAAAACCCGGCGCATGGCCGGGTTTCGTTTTTGGACTGCAAGGATCATTCCCAGTTCAGCGCCCCACCGGTCTGGTATTCGGTGACGCGGGTCTCGAAGAAGTTGCGCTCTTTCTTCATGTCGATCATTTCGCTCATCCACGGGAAGGGATTTTCTTCCTGGGGGAACAGGGGCTCGAGGCCGATCTGGACGGAGCGGCGGTTGGCGATGAAGCGCAGGTAGCCCTTGAACATGGAAGCGTTCAGGCCCAGCACGCCGCGCGGCATGGTGTCTTCGGCGTAGGCGTATTCGAGGTCGACGGCTTTGAGGAAGAGCTGCTTGATCTCTTCGCGGAAGGCTGGCGTCCACAGCAGCGGGTTTTCCATCTTGATCGTGTTGACCAGGTCGATGCCGAAGTTGCAGTGCATGGACTCGTCGCGCAGGATGTACTGGTACTGCTCGGCGGCGCCCATCATCTTGTTCTGGCGGCCCAGCGCCAGGATCTGGGTGAAGCCGACGTAGAAGAACAGGCCTTCCATCAGGCAGGCAAACACGATCAGGGACTTCAGCAGGGTCTGGTCGGACTCGACGGTGCCGGTCTTGAATTCAGGGTCGGTGAGCGTATTGATGAAAGGAATGAGGAACTCGTCCCCTATGTCTACGACGGATCGACTTGACTTCCTTGTACGCGTTAAAAATTTTCGACTCGTCCAGGCCGAGCGACTCGACGATGTACGGATAAGCTGACAAATGAAACGGTTTTCGTCTCGTTAGCGCAACGATGCTGCGGATGGGACTGACGCCGAAGGGCATTCGCGTGCGAATGCGTCCCACTCGAAATGCCTCCGCCGCAATTGAGCACCGACGGATTGCGTTCGGGCCGCGGTCCAACATCGGGGACAGGCCTGCAAGGCCAGTCCCCCTTACGTTTCGCGTCGGCGAAAAAAAACCCGGCGCGTGCCGGGTTTCGTTTTTGGACTGCAAGGATCATTCCCAGTTCAGCGCCCCACCGGTCTGGTATTCGGTGACGCGGGTCTCGAAGAAGTTGCGCTCTTTCTTCATGTCGATCATTTCGCTCATCCACGGGAAGGGATTTTCTTCCTGGG
>JBJMVV010000267.1:0-36073 GCA_045810505.1 Massilia sp. | reverse complement strand
CAGCGTGGGTCCGGGTGCACTGGCCACGCTGGGACTGACGCGGGAATTTGCCAACGGCCTGGAAGGTGGCCGCTACCGCCTCAGCGCCGGCTACAACCGCAGCCTGGGCGAAGTGGCCGTGGGCGTGTCCGCCTTTTACTCCAGCCGGGGCGAAATCGGTGCGGGCCTGCGCCTGTTCACGGCGATCGGCCGCGAACCGCGCGCGGGATTGTGGCACGCCAGCGCCCAGCCGGCGGCGGGGACCGGCGCCGCCTCGGTACGGGCCTATCTCGACCGCAACGGCAATGGCCGCTTCGATGGCGCCGACACGCCCATCGCTAACGCCGCCCTCACCATCAACGGCGCCCGCCAGAACGCCCGCACCGGCCCCGGTGGCGTCGCCCTGCTCGAGCGCCTGCCCGCCGGCGCGCCGCTCGACCTGGCCATCGATCCGGACAGCCTGGCCGATCCCCAGTGGACCACGGCCGGGCGCGGCGTGCGCCTCGTGGCGCGCGCCGGCGCGGTGGGCCGCATCGACCTGGCCGTCTCCATCAGCGGCGATATCGACGGCAGCGTGTACCAGCCTGGCGCGGCGCGCCGCCCCGCCGCCGGCGTGAAAGTCGAACTGGTCGGCGCCGATGGCGCCATCGCCGCCAGCACCGTCACGGGCCCGGACGGCTATTACCTGTTTCCGACCGTGCTCGCGGGCGCCTGGGTCCTGCGCGCCGGCGGGGCCGAGCGCGCCGTCGTGATGGGCGAGGCGGGTGACTCGCTCGCCGGTCGCGATCTGGTCCTGCCGTAAGCGCCTACTGCCGCGCGCCTTGTTTCGCCAATCGGCCTATGATGACAGCTCGACCGACTGCAAGGAGGCTGCCATGTTCTCCCCCAAACTGCTGGTTTTACTGCTTGCCGCCTGCACGCTCGCGGCCAGCCTCGGCGGCTGCAAGGAAAAGCAGAACCCCGTCAAGCCCACCGTAACTGCCGCCGTCAGCGCGCTCCAGTAACCAAACCCGGCCAGGCACGCTACACTACCGCCTGTTTTGTTCTCACAGGCTGTCCATGTCGTTCGCTTCCCTCGGTTTGATCGATCCCCTCGTGCGCACCCTCGATGCGCTCGGCTACCGCACACCCACGCCCGTGCAGGCGCAGGCCATTCCCGCTGTGCTGGCGGCGCGCGACGTGATGGCGGCCGCGCAGACCGGCACCGGCAAGACGGCCGCGTTTGCGCTGCCGATCCTGCAGATGCTGACCATGTCCGGCCAGGTCAGCCCCAACTGCGTGCGCGCGCTGGTGCTGGTGCCCACGCGCGAACTGGCCGAACAGGTCCACGAGAGTTTCAGAAGTTACGGCGCCGGCCTGCCGCTGCGCACGGCGGTGGCCTACGGCGGCGTCTCCATCAACCCGCAGATGATGAAGCTGAGGAAGGGCCTCGACGTGCTGGTCGCCACGCCAGGCCGCCTGCTCGATCTGCAGCGCCAGAACGCCGTCAAGTTCGACCAGGTGGGCACCCTGGTGCTCGACGAAGCGGACCGCATGCTCGACCTGGGCTTTGCGCGCGAACTCGACGCCGTGTTTGCGGCCCTGCCCGCGCGCCGCCGCACCCTGCTGTTCTCGGCCACGTTCTCCGACGCCATCCGCGCCATGGCCGCGCGCCTCCTGGCCGACCCGGTGCAGATCGCCGTCAGCGCGCACAACACCACCGTCAAGGCAATCGAACAGTCGCTGGTGCCGGTCGATAAAAAGCGCAAGGCCGAACTGTTCATGCACCTCCTGAGAAAGCGCGGCTGGGACCAGGTGCTGGTGTTCGTGAAAACCCGCAAAGGGGTGGACGCGCTGGTCGACACGCTGGAGCAGGCGGGCATTGCCGCCGACTCGATCCACGGCGACAAGCCGCAGCCGGCGCGGCTGCGCGCCCTGAACCGCTTCAAGGCGGGCGAGGCGCGCATCCTGGTGGCGACCGACGTCGCCGCACGGGGGCTCGACATCGAGGACCTGCCGCTGGTAGTCAATTTCGACCTTCCCATCGTGGCCGAGGATTATGTGCACCGCACCGGCCGCACCGGGCGCGCCGGGGCCTCGGGCGAAGCGGTCTCGCTGGTGTGCGCCGACGAAGTGGTGCAACTGGCCGCCATCGAAGTGTTGACCCGCCAGACCATCAAGCGCATCGAGGAACCGGGCTTCGCGCCCGAACACCGCGTGCCCGTCACCGATACGCGCGGTGAAATCGTCAAGAAGCCGAAGAAGCCGAAAAAGCCCAAACAGGCGGGCAATGCGCCGGTGGTGCAGGAAGACGTCCGCTTCAGGCCAAGGTAGTTGCCAGGGGAGCCGGCCAGCCGTGCTACCAAGTCCGTCCCGTTTGCCTACACTGTCGCTTTGCCTATCAAGCAGGGACGGCCATGACGACAGCAGGGGCACAGCAGGCCGCAGATAAGGACGACAAGGCGGCCGAGACCAAGAAGGTGATCTACGCGGCGATTGCCGCCAACATCGGCATCGCGGTGGCGAAATTCGTCGTCGCCGCCATCACCGGCAGTGCGGCCATGACGGCCGAGGGCATCCATTCGGCGGTTGACAGCGGCAACGAGTTGCTGCTCTTGATCGGCGAAAAGCGCAGCCAGCACGCGCCTGACGCCAAGCACCCTTTCGGCTACGGCAAATCGGTCTACTTCTGGGCCCTCATCGTGGCGCTGTCCGTGTTTTCACTGGGTGGCGGGCTGTCCATCAACCACGGCATCCACGGCCTGATCGAGCCCGAGCCGGTCGAGGAACCGCTGTGGAACTACGTCGTGCTGGGCGTGGCTTTCCTGTTCGAGGGCTACAGCTGGAACGTGTCTAGGAAAAGCCTCAACCAATACCGCAAACCGGGCGACAACCTGTGGCAGGCAGTCCGCGCCAGCAAGGACGCCTCCGTTTTCACCGTGTTCATCGAAGACAGCGCGGCCCTGCTGGGCGTATTGGTGGCGGCGGCCGGCATCGGCATGGCCCAGTGGACGGGAGAAGCGCGCTGGGACCCGGCGGCGTCGATCCTGATTGGCCTCTTGCTGATGGGCGCCGCCTTTACGCTGGCGCGCGAGACGGGGGCGCTGCTGGTGGGCGAAGGGATGGGCAAGGAAGCGGTGGCGAAACTGCGCGCCGTGATCAATGCGGATCCTTCCATCGACACCGTCGCCCGCCTCGCCACCATGCAACTGGGGCCGGACGACATCCTGGTGACGGCCGCCGTGCAGTTCAAGCGGGGCATGACCATCGACGAAGTGGAGCACGCCATCGAGCGGGTCGAGCGCGCCGTCAACGCCCACAACCCCGCCATCCACACGATTTATTTCGAATCGGCTGCGCTGCGCTCGTCGTGGCGCGCCGCCGCAGACACGGCGCCGGCCGCGCCGCCGGCATCCTGAGTTTCAGTGTTGCTCAGTGTTGCTCAGTGCTGCAGGGGCAGCGCACCGAATGCTGCCGAACGCGAGCCCAGTTCGCGCACCACGGCCTGGGCCAGTGCGACGCCATGGGCCTTGAGCGCGCCCGACTCGATCGGGCTGTCGTAGCCCAGCTGGCGAAACAGTTCGCTCTCGGCGATCTCGGCCACCCGCACGGCCGCGTGCACGTTCGGTCCGACCATGATGGCCGGACCCACGAAGCGCAGGCGAAAGCGCTTGTCGAGCACAAAGGTGCCGCCCACCAGTGCGTCCACGCCGACGTCGTAGATCACGTGGTCGATCACCGCGACGGCGCGCTGCGCCACCAGCGCCTGGCTCTTGGGTTTACGGCTGAACAACTGGGACAACAGGGCCATCAATACTCCGTCACGATCAAGTTCATGTCAATTAAGACAACTTTAAACGATCAGAGAATGATGCTCAAGGAAAACTTTGTTTCCAAAATGATTAGCCCTGCCTGGGCGTTGTTTCCGCGTCACTAATTTCCGCGTGTTTAGTTGCTGTCCGGCGGCGGCGGCGGCGGTGGCGGCGGCGGCTCCTGGTACTGCCGCTCCTGGCGGAACTGGCGCTCGATCTGCTGGCGCTCGTACTGCTGCTGGCGGTCGATTTCCTGCTGGCGCTCTTCGCGGATCTGGCGGTCGACTTCGGCGTCGCGCACGGCGCGGCCATAGCGCTCGCGGTCACGGTCGCGGTCATCACCACGGTCCGCCGGCGGATATTGTGGCACGGCTTGCGGCGACTGGCCCGGGTCCTGTTCGTCGATCACGGGTCCGGCCGGCGCCTCGCGCGTGGCGCCCTGGGCGCCGTCCTGCTCCATGTCGCCCCCCTCTTCCATCACCTCTTCGGCAGGTTCTTCGCGCGGCACGGCCACGCGAGGCGGCGCGCCGGGGAACTGGGCGCTGGCGTCGACCTTGCCGGCGTCGATGGCGGTTTTGAAAAAGTCCCCCACCAGCAGCACGGCGTTGTGGCCGCCCTGGCCCCAGTAGCTGCTGCGCATGGCGATGCGGTTGTCATTGAAACCCACCCAGGCGCCGGCCACCAGGTTCGGGTGCATCAGGATGAACCAGCCGTCCGTGTTGTTCTGGGTGGTGCCGGTCTTGCCGGCGACGTCGGCGGTGATGCCGAAGCGGGTGCGAATCGCCGTGCCGGTGCCGCGGTTGACGACGCCGCGCATCATGTCGATCAGGGTCACGGCGCCCGCCTGCGACATGGCGCGGGCCGGGGCGCTGCTTGAAAAGCGCGCCAGTTCCTTGCCGTCGCGGTCGGTGATGTGGGTGATGTAAATCGGTTTGCGGTATTCGCCCTGCGCGGCGATGCTGGCGTAGGCGTTGACCATTTCCAGCAGGGTCACGGGACTGGTGCCCAGCGCCAGCGAGGGCACCGGCTGGAGTTTACTCTGGTTGACCCCGAGCGACTTGGCCAGGCTGACGATGGCCGGCAGGCCGGTGTCCTGCATCACCTGGGCCGTGATGGTATTTTTTGAAAACACCAGGCCGTCGCGCATCGTCATGGTCTCGCCGGTGGTGCCGGTCATGTCGGTGGGCCGCCAGGTGGTGCCGTCGCCGGCCTTGATGTTCATGACGGCGTCGCGGTAAGGGTGATCCGGTGTCAAACCTTTTTCAATCGCCGCGCCATACACGAACGGCTTGAACGTGGAGCCAGGCTGGCGCGTGGCGCGCGCGACGTGGTCGAACTGGTCGCGCTGGAAATCGCGGCTGCCGACCCAGGCGCGCACTTCGCCCGTGGCGGGGTCCATCGCCACAAAGCCTGCTTCCAGGCGCGATTTGACGGCGTGCAGGCTGGCGACAAAGTCGCGGTCTGCTTTCAGGCGCTTCAGGGCCACGGCCGGTGCTTCGCCTCCTTCGACCGCCTTGCGGTATTCGCCGCTCTCGCGGATGAAGGCGTCCGACAGCGCGGCGTGCGACTGCCAGAAATACTGGAAGGGCTTGACGCTCGAGCGCGCGGCGGCGTAGCCGGCCAGGTTGGCCGCGCCCGACACGCCGGCCTGCGCCCACTCCACATCGGCCACCGCCTGCAGGGCATTGGCCTGGCGCTCGACGGCGGCCAGCGCCGCCTGCTGCAGCGCGAAGTCAAGCGTGGTGTGGATCACCAAGCCGTCCAGCTGCAGGTTGTAGTCATTTTCATCGGCCCAGTCGATCGCCCATTTGCGCACATAGGCCGTGAAGTGACTGTCGGTGCCGGGGCGTTCGGCCTGGCGCGTGAAGTGCACGCGCAGGGGCCGTTTGGCCAGTTGCTTGAAACGGGCATCGTCGATCAGGCCGGCCTTGACCATCTGGCCCAGCACCACGTTGCGCCGCTCCACCGAGCGCTGGGGATTGGTGACGGGGTTGTAGTAATTGGTCCCCTTGAGCATGCCGACCAGGGTCGCGCTCTCCAGGATATCGAGCTTGGCGGCCGGCTTGTCGAAATAGGTGCGGGCCGCCATCTCGATGCCGAAGGTGTTGTACAGGAAGGGTACCGTATTCAGATAGGCTTCCAGGATCTCGTCCTTGCTGTAGGTCGACTCGATCTTCAGTGCGGTGATCAGTTCCTTGAGCTTGCGGTTGAGGTTGCGCGAGCGGCCAATATCTTCTGGGAACATATTGCGCGCCAGCTGCTGGGTGATGGTCGAACCGCCCTGGGCGTCGCCCTTGAGGCTGTAGAACATGGCCCCGGCGGTGCGCTTGAAGTCGATGCCGTGATGGTCCCTGAAACGCTTGTCTTCCGTGGCGATCAGGGCGTTAATGACGTTGGGCGAAATCTGCACCAGCTTGACCCGTTCCTGCAGGCCCATGTCGAAACTGGCCAGCTCCTTGCCGTCGGCGGCGACGATGGTGGAAGCGCGCGCGGCGCGGGCCTGCTTCAGGTCCTTGATGCCGGGCGTGACGGGAATCAGGATCAGCACGTACACCAGCAGAAGCAGGCACAAGGCCATGAAAGCCCACAGGCCGACCAGCACCACCCGTGCCCAGGGCGGCTGGCGCATCAGGTAGCTGCGCGCATGGGCGTAACGGTGTTCGGCCTTGCCGCGCGTGCCTTGCAGGGCGGTGGCCAGGCGCTCGCGCAGGCGCTTCCAGTGTTCGTTCACGATGCTTGTTCCAATTTATTGTTTCAACGTTAATAGTTAATCCTCGCGGCAAGTATATCCGAGGCCCGGAAACTACCCGGTTCAGCTTGACGCACCTGTTCGCGCCGCCCTCAACTGGCAAATTTGGAAGCCGCCGGCCGGTATGATAAATTGTGTCTTTTTTAACAGCGCAACTTCATGTCCACCGTCCGCCGCCCCGCAGCATCGTCCGTCTCGTCTTCCCTGCTTCGCCTCGCCGCCGCAACATCCGTGCTGCTACTGAGCGCATGTGCCTCAATCCAGCCCGGTCCGCGCCAGAACGCGTTTGTCGTGATCGGCGAGGACGGCGGCGCCGTGGCGCGGGTGATTACCAGCGCCCGCGCCTGCCCTTCGGTCACGATCGACGCGCATGCGAGCGCCATGACCGTGCGCGCGGCGCCCGCCACCCTGCCGCTGCGCGCGACCGTTTCGCCCCCGGCCAATTCCAAGCCCAGCGACTTCCCCGTGCTGGTATGCGAGGCGGCGATTCCCGCCGGCGCCGTGCAGGCGCAGATTGGCTCGGAGCCGCTGGCCCTGCCGAAAGGCGCGCCGCGCCGTATCGTCGTCATCGGCGACACCGGTTGCCGCCTGAAGGACAATGGCGACTACCAGGACTGCAACCGCCCCGCCGCCTTTCCGTTTGCCGCCATCGCTCGCCAGGCCGCCGAATGGCGCCCCGACCTGGTGATCCACGTGGGCGACTACCACTACCGTGAAAACGCCTGCCCGCTCGACCGTCCCGGCTGCGCCGGCAGTCCCTGGGGTTATGGCTGGGATGCCTGGCAGGCCGACTTCTTCGGCCCCGGCGCCCCGCTGCTGGCGGCGGCGCCGTGGGTGGTCGCACGGGGTAACCACGAGTCCTGCAACCGCGCCGGCCAGGGCTGGTGGCGCTTCCTCGATCCGCGCCCGTTCATGGCGGGCCGCGACTGCAACCGCAAGGAAGACGACGCCGCCGGCGACTTCAGCGATCCGTATGCCGTGCCGCTGGGCGCAGGCGCCCAGCTGGTCGTGATCGACACCTCGGCCACCACCTACAAGGGCCTGGCGCCGCAGGACCCGCGCATGGCGAAGTTCGCCGACACCTACCGCAAGATGGCGGCGCTGTCGGCCCGCGCGCCCCACACCATCGTCATCAACCACCAGCCCATCCTGGCCTTCGGCGCACTGCGCGACAAGGCGGGACTGGTCACCCTGTTCGATGGCGACAAGGGCTTGCAGGATGCCTTCTTCGCGGTCGACGCCAAAAAGCTGCTGCCCTCGAACGTCGAGGTGCTGCTGTCGGGCCATGTGCACCTGTGGGAGCAGGTCAGCTTCAAGAGCGCCCATCCCACCCAGCTGGTGAGCGGCTTTTCCGGCACCGCCGAAGACATCGTGCCGCTGCCCGAGGAGGTGCCCGAAGGCGCCCAGCCGGCGCCCGGCGCCGTGGTCGAAGCGCTCAGTTCCTGGGTCGACGGCTTCGGCTTCATGACGATGGAGCGCACCAGCGCCGACGGCTGGGACGTCAAAGTGTGGGACCTGGACGGCCAGGTGCGTAACCGCTGCGGCATCAAAGGTAGCAAATCGCTGTGCGAGAAGCGCCAGGTGCACTGACACTGCGCCTGCATAATGCGCGGCTTGGTGGTACATTTCGCTTCCCGCCGCCATATTTTTTCAGGACCAGCATGCCAGACCACGCCAGCCTTCCTTCCCAGCTTGCCGCAATCGGCGACGCCCTGCACGCCGCCGCGCGGGTGGACGCCATCGAACCCTTTCACGTGATGGAAGTGGTCAAGGCGGCCGGTGAACTGGCGCGCAGTGGTGTCGATGTCATCAGCATGAGCGTGGGCGAGCCCGATTTCACGGCCACTGACGCCGTCGCCGACGCTGCGGTGGCCGCCATCCGCGCCGGCGCCACCCAGTACACCGATGCGCTCGGGCTGTTTGCTTTGCGCGCCGCGATTGCCGGCCACTACGCGCGCGCCTACGGCATCGAGGTCGATCCGCGCCGCATCGTCGTCACCGCCGGCGCCTCGGCAGGCCTCTTGCTGGCCTGCGCTGCCATGGTGGGCGAAGGCGACGAAATGCTGATGCCCGACCCCTGCTATCCCTGCAACCGGCATTTCGTCACGGCTTTCGGCGGCAAGCCGGTCCTGATCCCCTCAAACCCCGCCCAGCGCTACCAGCTGGACGCCGGCGACGTTGGCGCACACTGGGGCGAGCGCACCCGCGGCGTCATCGTCGCTTCGCCCTCGAACCCCACCGGCACCTCGATGAGCCCCGCGCAGTTACGCGACATGCTCGCCGCCGTGCGGGCACGGGACGGCGTGTCCATTGTCGACGAGATCTACCAGGGACTGTCGTTTGACGGCGCGCCCGAGACGGCGCTGCGCTTCGATGATGAGGTCATCACCGTCAACAGCTTTTCCAAATACTTCAACATGACCGGCTGGCGCCTGGGCTGGCTGGTGGTGCCCGAGCGCCTCGTGCCCGTGTTCGAGAAGCTGGCGCAGAACCTGTTCATCTGTCCGTCGACGATTGCCCAGCATGCGGCGCTGGCCTGCTTTGCGCCCGAGTCGCTCGCCATCTACGAAGCGCGCCGGCTCGAATTCAAGCGCCGCCGCGATTACCTGGTGCCGGCCCTGCGTGCACTGGGGTTCGGGATTCCCGTCATGCCGGATGGCGCCTTTTACGTCTACGCCGACATCAGCGGTTTGAATCACCCCGACGCCCACGACAGCGCCGCCTTCTGCATGACCGTGCTGCGCGAAACCGGCGTGGCGATCGTGCCGGGCGCCGATTTCGGCTTCGCCGCCCCGGAACGCCATGTGCGCTTTTCGTATGCGACCTCTTTGGCGCGCATCGAGGCGGCAGTGGCGCGCCTGGCCAGGATGCTCGGCTGATCCGGCAGCCCCATGTGTGCCAACTACACCCCCTCGAAACTCGACGCCATCAGCCAGCACCGGGTGCTCGAGCGGGCTATCTTCGATTATCCGCCGGAGGCCTTTCCCGGCTACCTGGCGCCGGTCCTGCGCGAATCGCACGAGGTGGCCGGCAGTTTTGAAGTGGCGCCGGCCATGTTCGGGATGGTGCCCCACTGGGCCGACACCAAGCTCGCGCGCCAGACTTACAACGCCCGCACCGAGACGGTGGCGACCAAGCCCTCGTTTCGCAATGCCTGGAAACGTAATCAGTTTTGCGTGGTCCCGGCGGCGAATTTTTACGAGCCCAATTATGAGAGCGGCAAACCGGTGCGCTGGCGCATTGCCGCGGCCGATCAATCGCAACTCGGCATTGCCGGCATCTGGGACTGGAAGGCGGCGGGCCCGGACGGTCTGCCCCTGCTCTCGTTTTCCATGCTGACCATCAATGCTGACGGCCATCCGCTGATGCAGCGCTTTCACAAGCCGGACGATGAAAAGCGCATGCTGGTGCTGCTCGATCCGGGCCAGTACGAGGGCTGGCTGACAGGCGAACTGGTCAATGATCCGGCCGTCTACCGGCCCTGGGAGGCCGAGCGCCTGGTGGCGGCGGCCGACCCGATGGCGCCGCGCGGCAGGAAGCCTGTTGCGCCGGCGCCGACAACAGATTCACTGTTCTAGGCCGACCTGAACCGCTTCCCGCAGGAAATATCACGCATTGTCACTGAACTACGGTAGCATAAGCTGGCGGCCCATCCACGCCGCTTCACTGGCCTTTCACGGTGATGGCGTGGATGACCGCTGGTAGTTCCTTCAGTCCCACAGTGTGTTGGTCCGAGCGCCCCGCCATGACGAAAGAGAAGCTCGCTGTTTCCGCTACCGCCGCTGTGCGCCAGCGGCAGCGGCGCTCGCCCGTGCGCATGGCCTCGCTGTTCCTGATCCTGGTCTGCCTGTCGCTCGCGGTGGTGCAAGGCTGGAGCATCTACAGCGCCCGCCTCGCCGCGCTGGCCGAATCGCGCGTGTCCACAGTCAACATGGCACGCGCCATGGCCGACCACGCCGAAGGGGTGTTCGACCTGGTCGACACCGTGCTGGCCAGCGTCGTCGAGCAGATCGATCACGGCGGCCTCGGTCCTGAACGGGCCCGCCTGCAGCAGTACCTGGTCGATACGGCGCGCCAGGCGGGCGCCGTGCAGGACCTGTTCATTTACGACGCGGAAGGCCGCTGGGTGCTCAATTCGCTCGAGCGCCCGCTGCCGGGGCCGCCGCCGAATAATGCCGACCGCGAATATTTTGACTACCACCGCAGCCACGCCGACCGCGGCAGCCGGGTCGGCGTGCCGGTACGCAGCCGCTCGCGCGGGGTGTGGATCATCCCCGTCACGCGCCGCCTGCAGCATGCCGACGGCAGTTTTGCCGGCGTGGTGCTGGCCACCGTCACCCACGATTATTTCCGCAACTACTATGAGCGTTTCGACATTGGCGATGACGGCGTCATCATGCTCGGCAATGACGATGGTCGCCTGATCATGCGGCGGCCCTTCGAAGCACGCGACATTGCCGGCGCCGGCCGCGCCGACACGATGCTGAGCCAGTTGCAAAAGCAGGGCCTGGCCGGCAGCGCCGATCTGCGCGGCCCGGACGGCATCGTGCGCCATTACGCCTATCAACACCTGCGCAACTATCCCCTGCTGGTGGGCATCGGCGTGGCGCAGCGGGAAGTGCTGGCGCGCTGGCGCCGCTCGGCCTGGCTGGGTGCGGCTGGTGCGGGCGCACTCTTGGTCGCCCTACTGCTGCTGGGCACCTCGATGATCCGCCACCTGGTGCTGCGCGACCGCTTGCAGGAACAATTGCGCCGTGCCAAAAATGAACTGGAAGCAAAGAATGAATCGCTGCAGGCAATGGCCCTGTCGGACGGCCTGACCGGCCTGCCCAACCGCCGCCATTTCGACCAGCGCCTGGAACAGGAATTTCGCCGCGCCATGCGCGACGGCGCCTCGCTGGCCCTGATCATGTTCGATGTCGATTATTTCAAGCGCTACAACGACCTGCACGGCCACGTCCAGGGCGACGCCTGCCTGCAGGCGGTGGCCGCCGCCATCGCCACCAGCCTGCGCCGCCCGGCCGACCTGGCGGCCCGCTTCGGCGGCGAGGAATTTGCCATCCTGCTGCCCGACACCGACCGCGACGGCGCCATCGCAGTGGCCGAAGCGGCCCGCCACGCCCTGGCCGAGCGCGCTCTTCCGCACGGCGACAGCAGCTTCCCCCTCGTCACCCTCAGCGCCGGCGTGGCCTTCATGCGCCCCGCCCGCGGCCAGGCCGCCCGCCTGCTGGTGGAAGCGGCGGACCAGGGCCTGTACGAAGCCAAGGACCAGGGGCGCAACCGGGTGGTGGCCAGCGGCGACCCGGTCGTGCTCGGCGTGGAAGGCGGCAGACGGCAAGGCGGGTGACCGCGCCCCATGTCGTGGCAACATGCGGCGCAGTTCATGCTCCTTACCGGTCAATACCAGCGCCGCAGCGTCGCGAGTCTCTGGCGAATATCCGCGATGCTCACTGTTCGCCTTCCAGTACATGGTCCGTGATCCATGCCTCGTCAAAGCCATCGCCCGCCATTCGCTGCTCTACCGCGTCAACGATGTCGCCAGGCAGTTTCATTGCAATCGGTTCACAGCAAAACGCCGGCAGCCACAATGGATGGTCGAATTGAGGCTGACCCAGTCCGCGCATGGCACGCAAGCGCATCAGCAGCATCAGTTCAATCGGTATGTAGCACCACGATCCACTCGAGAAATCCAGATCTTTGCGCACATTGCAGCGCGTCGTGTGGACGTCGCACGCCGCAGCGCACATGGCCGCGATGCTCTGCGCCTGCGGGTGGTCCCAGCAATCGAGCAAATTCCCCCACAGCGTATTGCGCAAGCTTGCGATGAGCGCTACAGGGAGTGGTTCCTCGAGAAACCGCGCCAGCAACAACAGCATAAAAATGTAAATGGGATAGCGCTCATCGAGCTGGAACCAGCCCCGGCGAGCGGCTGCAATCAACAAGCGGGCCAGCGGCAGCGCCCTTGCATCGCCAATGAAGACACCGAGGGCGTTGAACGGCATCATGGTGATGTCCATCGAAGACAAGCGCGTGCCGACACGCTCCGGCGAGCGGATATGGATGTTCAGGTCGATCAGCTGGGACAGCCTGGCGCCGGCAAAGGCGGAGGCCGCGGCAGCGGCATTGAAAGTGCTTTCGCGCCGTCCCGCGGCTTCCACTTCGAACTCGCGCAGGAAAGCATACAGGCTCAGGTCGATGCCGAGATAGCGCTCCCACTGCAGATAGCCCGGACAGTCTTCCTCCTGTGGCGGCCGCGGCACGCGCCTCCCGGTGGATGCATAGTATTCGAGCGCCTGCCGCATCAAGGGGTCGCAGATCTCGAACCATTTCACCCTTCGCTTGAAGTGCAAGCCCCAGCCAGCCTGCCACTTTGGGTCAAGTCCAGGCCCGAGTCCAGGCCCACCATGCATTGCCGTTTTTTCCAAATCAATCCCCTCCAGATACAGGCCGGCAACCCAATCTTCAGGCAGCTAGTGCGCGACTGCATTCCCCCATCACCCGAGGCTTCGCAAACTAACGCGCGCGAATGCGATGCCTGCGGCGACGCCCAAGCACAGCCCCAGGTTAAATCCCGCTGGTGCGTCCGGTTTATGCAAAACAGAAAGTTTATCACCAGGCAGCATGGGCAAGGTCAGGTCTCCACTGCTCCCTTCACGCCCGCTCCAGCTTGCGCCACAGCCGACCCGCCTTGCGCACCCCCTCCTCCTGCCCCGCGCTCAGATAGCCCTGCACGAAGCCCAGGCCCAAGGCCATAACGGGCGCATCGCCCAGGTCGGCCAGATCCGCCAGCAAGGCGCTGGCGACGGCGGCATCGTTCAGCCCGCCCAGCACATCCTGCAGGGCGGCGAGCCGGCGCAGGTAGCGGCGCTGCGATCGGGTGTTGTACAGCGAGAGGAAAAACTCGGCGTCGTAGCGGCTTTTTTTGGCGGCGATGCGCAGGCGGTGGCGCGCGGGCGGGTCGGCGTGGGAGAGGTGACGGGCCCGTTTGGCCAGGCGCTTGCGGTCACGTGCAAGGGCGGCGCGGGCGAACACGCTGACGGGGACCACGCCAGCGCCTGCCGCAAGCTGGCCGGTCCAGTCCTCCAGCGCTTCAATGAGATCACTGAAGCGGGCGCTGGCCACGGCCGCCGCAGCGGCGTCGCACTGCCGGCGGGCCGTCTCCGTGGCGCGTTGCTGCAGGCTGGCAAGGGCGCTGCGGCTGCGCTGGTCCGGGGCGTGGCTCGCGATGGCGGGCAAGGTGCTGTTGGCCAGCACATCCCAATCGCGCGCGGGGCCCAGTACATCGCCCAGCCACGCCACTTCAGCGGCCAATTGCGGGGACAATTCGGGGGACAGGTCCGCCGGCATCTGCACGTGCTTGCGGAACAGGCGGCAGGCCGATTTGAAGCGGCGCAGGCCGACCCGCATCTGGTGCACGCTTTCGCCGTCCCCGGCCACAACGCCCTCGCCATTGGCCGCCATGTGCGCCAGGCAGCACGTGGCGATGGCCTGGAACGCCACCTCAGTGTGCATCTTGTGTTTCAGTCGTGGCTGAGCCGCTTTCACGGCCAGCGCGGCGCTTGGCATAATCGACCTCCTTGATGAGAGTGTAGGCGAGGACGGCGCCGCGCACGATTGCGCGGCCATGACGCAGGCGTTGGCGCGCTTGGGCGCACACTGGTAGTATTCGGCGGATTTTCATGATTTGTCGCTGCTGGCGACGTTGCCGTGTTGCATTACACCAGGCGCCCGCCGTCAGCACACCGCCACTTTTGTAGAGAGTTGCCATGCATCCTGTGACCGTCTTCCCTACCCGCCGCGCGCCTGACTGGCGCCGTCCCGCCCTGTTTGCTGCCGCCGGCCTGGCCGCCACCGCCATGTACCTGCTGGGACGCCAGGCGCCCCTGCCCTGGACGGCCTGGCGCGCGCGCCGCACGCGCAGGCCACACTAGGAGCCGGCAGCCGGGCAGGCGGCGCCGCGCCTGCGGGGCGATGGGCTAGTAGAATGGCATCATTCATGTTGCCAGGAGCACAGCGTGCCGCCCGATTTGCCACCCCTCGCGCCATCCCCAGCGCCAAGCCCGCTGCCAGCCGATTTCAGCGAGAAGTTCAATATCGACAGCTGCAGCGTTCTGCGCGGTCCGGTCCGCGCCGGCGGCTGCCGGGTGCTGATGGTGCTGGCCCATCCGGCCACGTCCAGCTCGCGCGTGCACCGTCGCCTGGTCGATGCGGCCGCGCAGATCGATGGGGTCTGGGTTAACGACCTGTACGAGACCTACCCCGATTTTTATATCGACGTCGCCCGCGAACGCAAGCTCATCGCAAGCGCCCACACCCTGCTGCTGGTGTATCCGACCCAGTGGTACAGCTGCCCGGCCCTGCTCAAGGAATGGATCGACGTGGTGCTCGGCGACGCCTGGCAGCGCGACCGCTTCAGCACGCGCGGCCTGCCCGGCAACCCTGCCGCGCTGCGCTGCTGGATCGTCACCAGCACCGGCGGCGCCGCAGCCGACTTCGCGCCCGGCCGGCGCCACGGCCGCCCCTTCGCCGACTACCTCGCGCCGTTCGAGCAGATGGCGCGGGTGTGCGCCATGGAGTGGCTCGAGCCGCTGGTTCTGCACGGCGCCCACGAGGTCGACAGCGCCGCCGTTGACGCCCACGTGACCCGCTTCACGGCCGACCTGCAGGCGCTGGCCGGCATCCCGTATGTGCAAAATGAAGCCGCGATCAACCTTGTGAACGACCCCAGCGGCGCCAGCGCGCCCTCCCTCACCGGCGGAGCACTGCATGGAATCTAGCCTCCTTCTCAACGCCGTGTTCTACCTGGGCGCGGCCGTCCTGGCCGTGCCGATCGCCAAGCGCTTTGGCCTGGGCGCCGTGCTGGGCTACCTGATCGCCGGCATCGCAGTCGGTCCCTGGGGCCTGCGCCTGATCAGTGACGTCCAGGACATCCTGCATTTCTCCGAATTCGGCGTCGTGCTGCTGCTGTTCATGATCGGCCTGGAGCTCGAACCGAAGCGCCTGTGGGCCTTGCGCCGGTCGATCTTCGGCTGGGGCAGCGCCCAGGTGGGCGCCGTGAGCGTGGTGCTGTGCGGCGCCGCGCTGCTGCTGGGGGTGGAATGGAAAGTGGCCCTGATTGCAGCGCTCGGCCTGTCGCTGTCCTCGACCGCCATCGCCCTGGCCACGCTGGACGAGCGCAACCTCACTGCTGCCCCCACCGGCTCGGCCGCCTTCTCCATCTTGCTGTTCCAGGACGTCGCGGCCATTCCCATGATTGCGCTGGTGCCCGTGCTGGGCGTGGCGGTGGCGGAAGGCAGCGAGCAGGGTGCGCTGCGCGCCGTGCGCGTGGCCGCTGTGCTGGTGGGCCTGGTGCTGGGCGGGCGCTACCTGGTGCGCCCGGTCCTGCGCTTCATTGCCGGCACGGGCCTGCGCGAAATCTTCACCGCCTTTTCGCTGCTCCTGATTATCTCGATTGCGCTCCTGATGCAGTGGGTCGGCATGTCGATGGCGCTGGGCGCCTTTTTGGCGGGCGTGCTGCTGGCCGATTCCGAATACCGCCACGCGCTCGAGACCGACCTGGAGCCGTTCAAGGGGCTGCTGCTGGGCCTGTTCTTCACGGCCGTGGGCATGTCGGTGGACTTTGGCGTGCTGCGCGCCCAGCCCATGCTGATCATTGGGCTGGTGGCCCTGTTCCTGGTGCTCAAGACGACGGTCCTCTACCTGCTCGCCAAGGCCTTCAGCGTGCCGCGCAGCCAGCAGGCGCTGTTTGCCTTCATCCTCTCGCAAGGGGGCGAATTCGCCTTCGTCGTGTTCGGCGCGGCGCAGACGGCCAAGGTGTTCAACGAGCGCATCGCCTCGACGTTGGTGCTGGTGGTGGCCCTGTCGATGGTGATCACGCCGCTCCTGCTGCTGCTGCACGACCACGTCATCGCGCCCCGCTGGCGCGACATCAAGGCCCGCAAGAAGCGGCCCGACGATATCATCGAAACGCAGCAAGACCACGTCATCATTGCCGGCTTCGGGCGCTTCGGCCAGATCATCGGCCGCCTGCTGCGCGCCAACCAGGTGCCGCTGACGGTGCTCGACCATGACCCCGACCAGATCGAACTGCTGCGCAAATTCGGCATGAAGGTGTTTTATGGCGACGCCACCCGGATCGACCTGCTCAAGGCCGCCGGCGCCGGCAAGGCCCGCGCCCTCGTCATCGCCATCGACGGCGTCGATGAAAGCCTGGCCCTGGTCGACGCCGTGCGCCGCAACTTCCCCGACCTGCCCATCATGGCGCGCGCCCGCAACGTCACCCACCTGTACGACCTTATGGACCGTGGTGTGACCATCATCGAGCGCGAGATGTTCGAAGGCGCCCTGCAACTGGGCCAGAGCGTGCTGCGTCACCTGGGTTTCGGCGCGTGGCGCGCCCGCCAGGCCGCACAGAAGTTCAAGCGCCACAACATCCAGTCGCTGCTGGATGTGTACCCGTACTATAAGGATCAGGACCAGTTCATTTCGCTGGCGCGGCAGTCACGCGAGGAGTTGAACGCGATGTTTGCGCGGGATCTGGCGGCGCTGGAGAGTGAGAAAAACAGCTGGAATGATGGTGATGAGGCAGCGTGAGTACCGGGGACTGGCCCTGCGGGCCTGTCCCCATTCAATCTTTACCTGCGCCCCCGGCGCCATTTTTGCAGTAATAGCGGATCGAAGAATGGGGACAGGCCCTTCGGGCTCGCTTTAGGTCCCCCGGACCTAAAGCCCTGCAAGGCCAGTCCCCGGTGCTGCTTACACCTGCTCCAACGCCGCTTCAAAAATCTGCAAAGTCCGCCCCACATTGTGCAGCTTGTCCAGCCCGAACAAGCCGATCCGGAAGGTCTTGAAATCAGCTGGCTCGTCGCATTGCAGCGGCACCCCGGCGCCGATTTGCACGCCCGCTTCGGCGAATTTTTTGCTCGAAGCGATGGCGTCGTCGTCCGTATAACTCACCACCACGCCGGGCGCTTCGAAGCCGGGGGCGGCGACGCTCTTGAAGCCCCGCTTGGCCAGCAGCGCGCGGATGCCCTCGCCCAGCGCCTGCTGCTCGGCCTTGACCCGCTCGAAGCCGTAGTCGGCCGTTTCCAGCATCACCGCGCGCAGTTTGGTGAGGGCGTCGGTGGGCAGGGTGGCGTGGTAGGCGAAGCCGCCGTTTTCATAGGCCTGCATGATCTGCAGCCATTTTTTCAGGTCGCAGGCAAAGCTGGTGCTGGTGGTGGCGGGCAGGCGCGCCAGGGCGGCGTCGCTGAGCATCACGAGCGCGCAGCAGGGCGAACCGCTCCAGCCTTTTTGCGGGGCGCTGATCAACACGTCCACGCCGCAGGCCTGCATGTCGACCCAGATCGTGCCGGAGGCGATGCAGTCGAGGACAAACAGGCCGCCCACCGCGTGCACCGCGTCGGCCACCTGGCGCAGATAAGCGTCGGGCAGGATGATGCCGGCGGCCGTTTCCACGTGGGGCGCGAACACCAGCGCGGGGCGCTGTTCGGCAATGGCGGCGACGACTTCCCCGATCGGCGCCGGCGCAAATGGCGCCTGGTGTTCAGCCGCCGTCATGCGCGCCTTGAGCACCGTGGCGGCCGAGGGAATCGCGCCCATGTCGAAAATCTGCGTCCAGCGGTAACTGAACCAGCCATTGCGGATCACCAGCACGTTCTGGCCGGTGGCGAACTGGCGCGCCACCGCTTCCATGCCGAAGGTGCCGCTGCCGGGAATGACGACGGCGGCGGCGGCGTTGTAGACCTGTTTGAGCGTGGCCGAGATGTCGCGCATGACGCCCTGGAACTGCTGCGACATGTGGTTCAGGGCGCGGTCGGAATACACCACGGAAAATTCGACCAGTCCGTCGGGGTCTACTTCGGGCAGCAAGCCTGGCATGGATAACTCCTCAGTTTTTTTCGTCGAGCGCGATATCGACCATCAGGTCGTTCGCCAGGGTGCCCAGTTCCTTGCGCAGGCTTTCCAGCGACAGGCTGGAAGGGGCCAGCAGATGGGCGCCAATCTTGAAGGTCTGCTTGCCGCTGACGCCGCCGCGCAGGATGTCGGTGTGGATGCTCTCGATCGACACGCCCCGCTCGGCCAGCATGCCGGTCAGGCGGCTGACGATGCCGACCCGGTCTTCGCCGACCAGTTCAAGTTCGAACGAGCGCAGGCCAGGGGGCACCACCGCGCTGCCGCGGCTGGCAATCACCACCTGCAGGCCGGAAGACGCCAGTTGATGCAGCGCCGCCACCAGCGCGTCCGCATGCTCGCGCGGGACGTCGAAGTGCACCGTGCCGGAGAATTCGCCGGACAGGCGCGTCATGCGGCTGGCAGCCCAGTTGGCGCCGTAGCGCTGGGCGCGTTCGGCCAGCATGCTGACGATGCCGTGGCGGTCCGGCCCCACCACCGTCACCACCAGCGGCACCGTTTCAGGCGCGGTTTCTTCCGTCAGCACGACGGCGCGGCGGATCATTTTGGCCTGGGTGGCGAAGCGCTGGTCCTGCGGGAAGGCAGGCACCACGCCTTCGACGCGCGCGTGGTGCACCACTTTCGCCAGCAGGGCGATACCCATCGGCGCGAGCGCGCGCTCCCACAACTGGCGGGCGTTTTCGCCCTTGAGCACGAAGCACCAGTCCTGCGCCGCAATCGCGCCCGCATCCCAGCCGTCGGCCAGGTGATAGACCGAGCCACCCGCAACGGGATCGCCTTCGAGGATGGTCCACTCGACGGCGGCGATGCCGCGGTGACGGGGCAACAGCGAAGGGTGGTAGCCGATGCCGCCCAGGCGCGCGCGCGCGAGCGCGGCGTCGGACACGCGGGCGTGGGTGTGGGCGGCGATGATCAGGTCGGTCCCCTCGGGGATCGCTTCGGCGGGCACATTGCGTACGTCCTGCAGCACGTGCACCGGCAGGCCGGCGGCGCGGCCGGCCACGGCCAGGCGGTCATCCTCGGCGGGAGCAACGACGCCAACAAACTCCACGCCTACTTCCTGGCGCAGCGCTTCAAATACGGACGCGGCAAAAAAACGCGATCCCACCAGTGCTACCTTCATCGGCCCAGCCCTCCATCGACAGTGAAGGCTCAGGATACCAGAAGGGCGCAAAACGGGCGGTGCGCGGCGCACCCCGGCGCGCCTCGTTCTAGGCGGGGGTGGAGTCGGCCCCTTCGAGGCCGGCAATGGCGCGCTGCAGTTCGGCCAGATCGACCGGCTTGGTCAGATGGCGGTCAAAGCCCGCATCAAGCGCTTTCTGGCGGTCGCGCTCCTGGCCGTAGCCGGTCAGGGCCAGCATGGTGCCCCGAAAACCCTGGCGCCGCACGGCGCGGCCCAGTTCAAAGCCGTCGATGTCGGGCAGGCCGATGTCGAGGATGGCGACGTCCGGCTGCATCTTCTGCAGCAGGGCCAGCGCGGCCTTGCCGTCATGCGCGGCGCGCACCTGGTGGCCCATCAGCGAGAGGATTTCGGCGGTGGTCTGGGCGGCGTCGATATTGTCGTCGACGATCATGATGCGCCGTCCGGCCGCGCACGCCCGCGCCGGCGTGGCCGCGTCTTCGGCCGGAACAGCTGCAGCGGCATGCTCCATCACCGGCAGCGCCACTTCGAAACGGCTGCCCTGCCCCAGGCCCGCGCTGGCGGCGCGCACACTGCCTTGCATCAGTTCGACGATCGACTGCACGATGGTCAGGCCCAGACCGAGCCCGCCGGAGGAACGGGCCAGCGGCTGGGGCGCCTGGTAAAACGGCTGGAAGATCAGCGCGGCCGTGGCGCTTTCCATGCCGACCCCGCTGTCCTGCACGGCCAGGATGGCGTGACGCCCTTCCCGCTTGACCTCGACGTCGACATTGCCGGCGCCGCCGTAACGCAGGGCGTTCGACAGCAGGTTGGTCGCCACCTGCACCAGCCGCGTCTCGTCGCCCATCACCCACACTTCCTCGATGCTGCTGACGAATACCCGGTTGGCGCCGTCCATGGCCGGGCGCACCGCATCCATCGCCTGCAGCACCGCCTGCGAAAGGTTGACCGGCTCGTGGGCCATGGTCAGCTTGCCCTGGGTGATGCGCGAGACGTCGAGCAGGTCGTCGACCAGGCGGCGCATGTGGTTGACCTGGCGGCGCATCGTTTCGCGCTCGCGCCGGCACTCGTTGCCGGCCCTGACATCCATCAGGTCGAGCGCCATCACGATGGGCGCCAACGGGTTGCGCAGTTCATGACCCAGCACGGCCAGAAAATTGTCCTTGGTTGCGGCGGCTTTTTCGGCCCGCGCCAATGCCTCCTGCAGCGAAGCGACCAGCGACTCCCGTTCGTGCTCGCCTTTTTCCAGTGCGGACGAGGCCATCAACAGCGACTGGCCGATCTCGTTCACCTCGCGCACCCGGCTGGGCAGCATGCGCGCAGGCAGGCGGCGGCCCATACGCGCCGTCTGCTCCTTGAGGTGGTCGATCGATAGCACCAGGCGCTTGGCGATGAAGGCCACCAGCACCACGTAAAGCAACAGCGCCACCGCGATGGCGACCGCATAGGCGCCCAGGGTCGACCACAGTACCTGGGCGAAGTGCGCCGTGGGGGCGCCGATCGCCACCGTCCAGCCGAATACAGGCACGGTGCTGTAGGTGGCCATCATCGCTTCGCCGTCGGGGTTGACGGTGGTGCCGCTGCCTTCCGGCGCGCCCTGCCGCATCAGGCGGGTCAGGCTGTCGGTCATCGGCGTGGCCACGGTGCTGTCCTGATCACGCGAGCGCGCCACCCGCAAACGCTGGGCGTCCGCCACCACCACCAGCCACTCGGCCGGAATTTTCTGGTTCTGCAGGATGCGCAGCATGCGGTCGGGCGCCAGCGCCACCGTCAGCACATATTGCAGGCGCCCGCCTGCCACCACCGGCACCCGCACCGGCACCGCCGCCCGCCCCGACGGTCCGCGCGACACAGCGCCCACCACGGGCCGCAGGCTGCTCATGGCGGTGCGCAGGCTCTGGGGATCGTTGATCTGCTGGTCGGCCTGGCCGTAGGGACGGCTCGATTTGAACAGCACCCTGCCGTCGGCATCGGTGAGGATCACGCTGCGCCAGTCAGGCTGGGAAGCTGCTGCGGACAGGGTCGCCTGATAAAACGCCGGCAGGTCGCGCCCGGCCAGGCTGGGACTGGCAGCCAGCGTGCGCACCGCCTGCACGGTCGTGTCGAGTTCGGCCTCGACCGCGCTGCCGAGCGCGCGGGAAAGCGCCTGGATGGAGTGGGTGAGGTCGGCCTGCTGGCGCGCCACGGCGGCGTGTATGCCCCAGGCGCCGATCACGGCGATGGGCAGCAGGCCCAGGGATGTCAACAGGAACAGCAGTTGACGCAGGCTGAGGGAGACGGATCGGAACATTGAACGCGCGGGCAAACTCGACAGGACAAATTGCATGGGCTGCGCTGCTGGCGGAGCTGGGCAGCCGGCGCGGATGAACAGGCGTTACTATACGCGCTTCATGCGGCAGATTGCTATTTCGCAATTGGCTAGCTCCACGTGCTGACAGGGTCCGACGCAGGCGTTCCTGGCACGCCGGGCCCGGCGCAGCAGGGACGCGGCCCGCTTCACTGCGGCAGACGAGCAGCAACTAATCCGAAAGAACTAGACCGAATGATTTCTACAAAGCCAGGTGCGGCGCGCTGGGTGGTGATGGGCGTGAGCGGCAGTGGCAAGAGCGCCGTGGGTGCGCGCCTGGCCGCCGCGCTTGATGCCCCTTTTGTCGAGGGCGACGCCTTTCATCCGGCGCAAAACGTCGCGCGCATGGCCGCCGGGATTTCCCTGACGGACGCCGACCGCGCGCCCTGGCTGGCCGAGTTGGCCGGGCGCATCAAAGCGGCGGCCGAGGCCGGCACGCCGATGGTGCTGGCCTGCTCGGCCCTCAAGCGACGTTACCGCGACCTGCTGCGCAGCGGCGATGCCGGCCTGCGCTTCATCCACCTGACGGGCGATCCGGCCGTGCTGGCGACGCGCATGGGGCAGCGGCCCGGGCACTTCATGCCGGTCAGCCTGCTGGAGAGCCAGTTGCGCGACCTCGAGCCGCTCGGGCCCGACGAACACGGCATCGTGCTCGACATTGCCGCCACGCCTGATGAACAGGTGGCGGCCGTGCTGGCGCAGGCGTAAAAAAGCCGTCCAGATCGCACTGGACGGCATGAGGGCAAGGCCGCGCGGCTACTGGCGCGCCCGTGTGCGCCGGCGGCTCAGTCCGGCAACGCCTGCCAGGCCCAGCGCCATCAGGGCCAGGCTGGCCGGCTCCGGCACGCTATTGCCCGGCACGCGGGGGTCTTCGCCTGGGAGGACGACGCCAACGGCGCCCGTGTTGCCGTTACAGGCGCCGGTGACGCAAATGATGTCGGAGGCGAAAGAGGCGGTGGTGCCGGGGGCGAAGAAGCCAAAATCGTTGTAGGTGGCCAGGGCAATGGTGAAGGTCAGCGGATCGACCGTTTGCCCGGGCGCCCCGTTCTGGCAAGCCTGGGCCGTGCAATCGAGCATCAGGGAAAAATTCGTCCCGAACGGTTGATTGGCGCCTGGTGCCACCACCGTCACGTTATTATTGACGGCGCCATTGAAAAGGATATTGCTGATCTCGCCCGCGGAGACGCCGATCGCGTTGAACGAGAAAATCGAGTGGGGCCCGCCCGTGTTGACGAAATTGAGGTCGAAGCGCAGCGACACTGTGACGTCCATGCTGGTGCCGTTCTGGTGCAGCAGCACCGTGCCATAAGGCCCGCCGCCGATGGCAAGCGACGCATCCTTGGCCGTGAAGGTGTATATCACGTCCGCGTGCGCCATGGCGGCCGCGCCCAGCAGCATGACTGCCGCCAGAGTCTCTCTGACTATTCTTGGAAATTTCATTTGCTTGCCTCTTTCAGGAGTCTTAAGAAATATTCGCAAGCACGCTTGCGAAAGATGGAGGGATACCATCTGGCCGTCAGCCGCCCTTCATCGAGGGCTTGTGCGGCGGGGCGGCCAATTATTAAATCCCCCTGCCCGCGGCCCGCTGCATGCAGACCACCTGCTACTACCATGCAAATTCCGGGCCCTGACGCGCAAGTAATTGAATATGAATACATGTAATCTGCGCTCCATCTTTGCCTCAGGAAAGCTGTAAATATTCCCGACAGGAATTGCGCCTGCGCGGTTTTACACAAAGTCTGAAGCGCATTGAGCCGGGGAAAATTTAGGCGGCCAGCCGTGTCCCGGGCAGGATCGGCGCGGCAATGCAAAGAAGAAGCAAAGCGCGGCCTCATGCTGTCCAGCGCGCCCCCGCTAGGCTACAATTCCTCTTTTGCGCCCCCACACTTCGTCCCCGATCGAGAGAACCCCATGCCATCTTCCCCGTCCCTGCTCGTCCACCCTTCCGCCACCGTCCTGTCCGATAGCGCGCGCGCCGAGCGCATGAGCAAGCTTGCTTTTGGACGCAACTTCACGGATCACATGGCCCTGATCGAGTACCGTGACGGCGCCTGGCAGCAGGGAGAGATCACCGCGTATGGCCCGCTGAGCCTGGATCCATCCTGCTCCTCGCTGCACTATGGCCAGGCCATCTTCGAGGGTTTCAAGGCCTTCTCGCAGCCTGATGGCGGCGTGGCCACTTTCCGTCCCGAAGCCAATGCCGCCCGCTTCAACCGCAGCGCGGCGCGCCTGGCGATGCCGGCGATGCCGCCCGAACTGTTCCTGGAAGCGGCCGACAAGCTGATCGCGCTCGAGCGCAACTGGGTGCCGCGCAATATCGGCGAGAGCCTGTACCTGCGGCCCCTGATGATCGCCACCGATCCCTTCCTCGGTGTGCGGCCGTCCAACAACTACCTGTTCGTGCTGTTCGCCTCGCCTGCCGGCGCCTACTTCCCGCAGGGCGTCAAACCCGTCACCGTGTGGATCAGCGAAGACTATGTGCGCGCCGCGCCCGGCGGCACGGGCGAAGCCAAGTGCGCCGGCAACTACGCCGCCAGCCTGGTGGCCCAGGCCCAGGCCGAGCAGAAAGGCTGCGACCAGGTGGTGTGGCTCGACGCCGTCGAGCGCCAGTACGTGGAAGAAATGGGCGGCATGAACCTGTTCTTCGTCTACCAGGACAAGGAAACGGGCAAGACCACCGTGGTCACCCCGGAACTGACCGGCACCCTGTTGCCGGGCGTGACGCGCGACAGCCTGTTGCAGATCGCGCGCGACCTGGGCTACGCATCGGAGCAGCGCAAACTGTCGGTGTCGCAGTGGCGCGACGACATCGCCAGCGGCCGCATGACCGAAGTGTTCGCCTGCGGCACCGCGGCCGTCATCACCCCGGTCGGCCACGTCAAGGCCAACGGCTTTGAAATGACCATCAACGGCGGCGAAAATGGCGCGGTAACGATGGCTTTGCGCGATGCGCTGCTGGGCATCCAGCACGGCACCGCGGCCGACACCCATGGCTGGATGCATAAGGTCTGCTGAGCAAAAAAAGCGACCAAAAGGCGCGCACGGGACGACAGCGCTGGACAAAAGCAATTACTGTTGCGAAAATGTTGATGGGTGTTTGCAACATTACAAATGCGTAGTGCCTGGACCGGCGCAGGACGCGCCGGCGCCCCTTTGGAGAACAATGTGCGCTGCCTGGTCATTGAAGACGAAGTCGATACGTCACGCTATATCTGCAACGGTCTGCGCGAGGCGGGCTTTCTGCCCACCGCCGCGTTCACCGGCGACGAGGGCCTGGCGCTGGCGCTGGGCGGGCGCTGGGAAATCATCATCGTCGACCGCATGCTGCCGGGCGAACTGAATGGCCTGGCGGTGATCCGCCGGCTGCGCGAACTGGGCCATAGCACGCCCCTGATCGTGGTGAGCGCCATGAGCGCCACCGAAGAGCGGGTGCGCGGCCTGCAGGGCGGCGCCGACGATTACCTGTGTAAACCTTTTGCCATGAGCGAACTGCTGGCCCGCATCGAAGCGCTGTGGCGCCGCTCGGGCGTCGGCCGTCACGCCCTGCACCTGCAGGTGGCCGACCTGACGCTCGACGTCGGCACCATGCGGGTGATGCGCGGCGAACGCACCATCTCCCTGCAACTACGCGAATTTCGCCTGCTCGAATACCTGATGCGCCACGAAGGCCAGGTGGTCACCCGCACCATGCTGCTCGAAGGCGTGTGGGATTACCAGTTCGATCCCCAGACCAATGTGATCGATGTGCAGATCAGCCGCCTGCGCACGAAGATCGACAAGGATTTCAGCGTGCCGCTGATCCACACCGTGCGCGGCATCGGTTACCGCCTTGCTGCCTTGCCGCCGCTCCAGAGCCAGGCTGCGCGCAGCGTCACGGTGGTCCCCGCCCCCGGCCCTGGCCCGGGAGCCTGACGTGCCAGGCGCCGACCAGCCACGAGAGACCATGCCCCGCCGCAGGCACAAGCTGCAGCGGGGCTCGATAACACTGCGTCTGATCATCACCTGCTGCGCCCTGTCGCTGGCCTCCATGCTGGCCGCGTCGGCCGTGTTTTACCTGGCCCTGGTGCAGATGATCGACGCCGAGACCGACCAGAAAATCCACGCCCAGTCGCGCCGCCTTGCCGAACGCATCAGTACCAGTTCGCCGGCCCAGATGGCCGAAGAAATCGGCTACCAGCTCGTCAACGGCATCGACGGTGATACCGACGGCGAAATCTACCTGGTGCTCGATCACGCCGGCCGTTCGCTGGGCGGCAATATCAATGGCTGGGCCGGGGCGGGCGCGTTGCGCGACACCCTGCTCACCCGCGCCGTGCTGCGCCGGGGCGAGACCATCCGCGCCCGCCTGATGGTGCGCAGCCTGCCGCAGGGTGGCACCCTGGTGTTCGGCTACGAGGCCGATGAGCGCGACAATATCCGCCCGCTGCTGTATCACGCCCTCGGCCAGGGCGCCGTGCTGGCGTTGGCGCTGGCGGTGGCGGGCGCGCTGCTGTTCCGGCGCCTGGTCGAGCGGCGCATCGGCGACGTGCGCCGCGCCGCCGCCGACATCGCCGCGGGCGACCTGCGAAGGCGCATTGCGGCCACCGGCGACGACGAGTTCGGCCTGCTCAACCGCGACATCAACCGCATGCTCGACCGCATTGAACATCTGATGGACGGCATCCGCAACGTCTCCAACGCCCTCGCCCACGACCTGCGCACGCCGCTCACGCGCGTGCGCGCCAGGCTCGAACAGGCGCTGGCGCGGCCCGACGACAGCGCCGCCCTGGCGGCCTCAAGCGCCGCGGCGATCCGCGACATCGATGAACTGATACGCCTGTTCGAGCGCCTGCTGCAGATCGCCCAGGCCGAGTCGGGCGTCCGCGCGGCCCAGCGCGAGCACATCGACCTGCGCCGCATCGGCGCCGACATTGCCGACATGTACGACGCCGCTGCCGAAGCGGCGCGCGTGGCGCTGCGGGTGGAAGACGGCGCGCCCGTGCCCCTGCAGGCCGACCGCAACCTGGTGGCCACCGCCGTGGCCAGCCTGATCGACAACGCCATCAAGCATGGCGGGCCGGGCGCGGTGGTGCTGGTGGGTGCGGCGCTCGAAGGCGAGACCGCGGTCATTACGGTGCGCGACAATGGCCCCGGGGTGCCGGCGGCCGAGCGCAGCAAGGTGGTCGAGCGCTTCTACCGGCTCGACCAGAGCCGCGGCGTGCCGGGCAATGGCCTGGGCCTGTCGATCGTGCAGGCGATTGCCACCTCGCACGGCGGCGAACTGCGCCTGGGCGACGCCGGGCCGGGCCTGCTGGCCGAGTTGCGCCTGCCGTGCAGCCCAGCAATCTGAACCGGAGGGAAGGGACTGGCTGGGCCGCAATCGGACTTGGCGCCTGTCCCCTAATCAGCGCTGCGTCAGGTCGGCCAGATAGCCGTGCAACTGCGCCACCACCGCCGCGCCCTCGCCCACCGCCGCGGCGACCCGCTTGGTGGAATTGGCGCGCACGTCGCCGATGGCGAATACGCCCGGCACGCTCGTCTGCAGGGCCGGCGTGGTGGCGTCGACGTCGCTGCCGGTGCAGACAAAACCCTTGTCGTCGACGTGCACGCCGCAGTCGCTGAGCCACTCGGTGTTGGGATCGGCGCCGATGAACACGAACAGGCAGCGCACCGGGTAGCGCGTCATGGTGTCGCCCGGCAGCGTCCCGGGGGTTTCGCGGCGCGCCACCGTGACCGCCTGCAGGCCTTCGTCATTGCCTTCGAGTGCGGCGATTTCGCTGAACGGGTGCAGGTCGATGTTGTCGGTCGCCTTGATCCGTTCGATCAGGTAATTCGACATCGTCGCCGCGAGGCCCGGCCCGCGTACCAGCACGTGCACCCGGCTGGCATGGCGCGACAGGAAGACGGCCGCCTGGCCGGCCGAGTTGCCCCCGCCCACCAGGATCACCTCCTGCTGGCGGCACAGGCGCGCTTCGATGGGAGAGGCCCAGTAATACACGCCGCGCCCCTCGAATTCGGACAGGTTGCGCAGGGGCGGCCGCCGGTAGCGGGCGCCGCAGGCCAGCACCACGGCGCGGGCGCGCATCGTATCGGCAGGCGCTGCGCCATCCCTTTCGCCAAACGACAGCTTCAAGGGAAATTCGGCGCAGTGCAGGCTCAGGGCCGGCGCCGGCACCGCCACCTGGGCGCCGAATTTGAGCGCCTGCACGTAAGCGCGGCCGGCCAGCGCGCGCCCCGTCACGCCGGTGGGAAAGCCGAGATAGTTTTCAATCCGCGCGCTGGCGCCGGCCTGGCCGCCATACGCGCGCTGCTCCAGCACCAGCACCGACAGGCCTTCGGAAGCGGCGTAGACGGCCGTGGCCAGGCCGGCGGGACCGGCGCCCACCACCACCACGTCATACACTTCGTCGCCCTTGAAGCGGGGCAGCATGCCCAGGCACAGGCCGAGCGCGTGCAGGCTGGGATTCTTGCGCACCGCGCCGTCGGCGCTGATCACCAGCGGCCATTCCGACTCGGTCGGATGATGCAGTTCCACCACGGGTGCCGCCGAGGGGTCAATGGCGGGATCGAGATACAGATAGGGATGCGAGTTGCTGCGCAAAAAATTTTGCAGGTGGAAAGTGGCGGGATTGTTCTGGGGGCCGATCACGACCGGGCCGCCGCCACTGTTGTCCATCAGCAGCACGCGGCGCAGGATCAGGGCGCGCATGATGCGCTCGCCCAATTCCGCCTCGCCGATCAGGAGCGCCCGCAAGGCTTCCGGATCGAACACCATGGCGTCGACCTCGCCCATGGCGCGCCCGCTGGCCAGCGGCGGCCGGCCCGACAATTGCGCCACCTCCCCGGTGAACTGGCCGGCCGTGGCGCAGTTGACCATGGCCGTGTTGCCCATGCCGTTGGAGCGGCACACGGCAATCGCGCCCGTCAGCACCATCACCACGCCGGGGCAAAAAGCGCCCGCGCGGTAGACCCAGTCGCCATCGTTCCACTGGCAGCGCCGCCCGAAGCGCACCATGCGCGCCATCTCGTCCACCGTAAAAGTGGGAAAAATCTGGGTGCGCCGGCTGCCGGCAATGGCGGCCGCCGCGCCGTCGCGCTCCTGGTCCTGCTGGGTTGGCGGGCTGCCTGGCAGGGCGGCAGCGCCCGTTTCAATGGCGTGATCCTGCTCGGGGTCGGTCAGGAAATCGGCATTTTGGTCGGTTTGCATCGCGTCTCCAGGCTCACACGCAGTTTGAATAGATATTATCCTAGCAGCTTGTTGTTTGGAGGGATCAGCTTTCGCATTGACTAGACAATTCCTGCGAGCGGAACATGCATTCCAACAAATTTACGGTAGGCTGGCGCGATACAATCTCCCGCAGTCTTACGCTCCATTGACTACCCGACGCTCATAAGAAAAGGAAACCCCATGCGCGCCCTGTTTGTACTGATGACCTTGACCGGCCTGGCCTGCGCCAGCGCCCACGCTTCCCTGGGCGGCGCGCCGTCCGACTTCGGCCCGACTGCGGCGCGCGCCCGCCAGCTTGCAGGCGCAGTTCCTGGTGCGATTCCCGGCGCCAGTCCGGCCAACGCGCCGGCCCCGTTCACCATCACCGAAACCACGCTCGACTCCGGCACTGTGGTGCGCGAATACGTCGGCCCCGGCGGCACCGTGTTCGGCGTCAGCTGGAACGGCCCCTTCCTGCCCGACCTGCGCACCCTGCTGGGCGAGAGATTTGCCGATCTGAAAGCTGCCGCCGGCGACAAATCGCGCGGCCGCGGCCAGATGCAGGTCAATCAAGGTGACCTGGTGATCGAATCAAATGGCCACATGCGCGCCTGGAGCGGCCGCGCCTGGCTCAACAGCGCCCTGCCTGCCGGCGTTGCTGCGGAGGTGGTGCAATGATGGCCGCCGTACGATTTGTCTCGCGACGCCTGCGCAGCGCTGCTGTGCTCGGCATTGCCGCCGTGCTCGCTGCCTGTGGCGGCGGCGGGGGCGGCTCGACGCCTGCGCCAGCACCCACCCCCAGTGTCAGCCTGGCCGCCACCCCGGCCAGCGTCGCCGTCGGCCAGAACATCACCCTCAGCTGGAGTTCGCAAAATACCGGCGCGGCTGATTGCACCGCCTCGGGCGCCTGGTCCGGCCAGCAGCCCGGCAGCGGCAGCGCCACCATTGCCGCGACCGCACCCGCCGGCGGCTTCGGTTCGGCCAACTCTGCCGTGCTGAGTTACACCCTGACCTGCGGCAGCACCACTGGCAACACCAGCGTCACTGTCACGGCGCCGGTTGCAGCCAATAGCGTCGCGATGTCGGTCGACACCGGCCCCACCGGCGCCGGCAACCAGATCAACCTGCCCTACGTCAGCGTGACCGTGTGCCGGCCCGGCACCAGCACCTGCCAGACCATCGACCACGTGCTGGTCGATACGGGATCGTATGGCCTGCGCCTGCTCGCCTCGCAGGCCTCAAGCCTGGGCCTGCCCGCGCTGGCCGCGCCCTCGGGCCTTGCCACCGGCGAATGCGGCCAGTTCATCACCGGCTACACCTGGGGTTCCGTGGTCAAGGCCGACGTCAAACTCGGCGGCGAAACGGCACCGGCACAGTCGGTGCAGATCGTGGGCGATGCGCCCGGCGGGGTGGGCACCGCGCCCACCGCGTGCTCCAGCATCGGCAGCAATATCGGCACCCTCAAGGCGCTGGGCGCGAACGGCGTGCTGGGCGTGGGCCTGTTGCGCCAGGATTGCGGCAACGCCTGCGCCAACAATGCCATCACCGCCACTTATTACAGCTGCGACAGCGGCGCCTGCACCGCCACCCGCATGCCGCTGGCCCAGCAGGTAAGCAACCCGGTGGCCGCCTTCACGACCGACAACAACGGCGTCATGCTCAATCTGCCCGCCGTACCGCCGGGCGGTCTGCCCAGCATGAACGGCACCCTGGTGTTCGGCATTAACACCCAGGCCAACAACACGATTGCCGGCGAAACCACATTCCGCGCCACCGCATCGGGCAACTTCACCACCATCTACAAGGGGGTGACGATGACGGCGAGCTTCATCGACAGCGGCTCGAACGGGATCTTTTTCAATGACACGGCGATTCCCGCCTGCACCGTGTCGACCGGATTTTATTGCCCCGCCAGCAGCCTGCAACTGAGCGCCACCACCGTCGGCGCCGACAACCTGGCCTCGCGGGTGCTCAACTTCACGATTGAAAACGTCGAACAGCTTGGCAACAATGTGCACGTGGCCAATGTGGGCGGCCCCAGCGCCGCGGCCAAGAGCGGCGCCAGCAATGTGTTCGACTGGGGCCTGCCCTTCTTCTTCGGCCGGCGCGTCTTTGTCGGACTGGAAAACGGTGCGACCCGCGGTTACTGGGCGTATTGAGGATGTTGGACGCCGCCGATTATGCGCGATATTGCATAATTGGCGCCTGAACCTTGCCCTTCAGCTCATCGAGCGCCAGCAGTTCGGCCAGCGCCGCCTGCGCCGCGGCGCCGTCGGCCTGGCTTGCTGCCAGCTCCACCTGGCGCGCGCAACGGCTCAGGCCCGGATAGCCGAACGAGCCGCCGGCGCCGCGCAACTGGTGCGCCAGTTCACTGGCCGGCGTCCAGGCGGCTGCCGCGATCAGTGAACGCAACTCCGCCAGGCGGGGCCCCAGCGAGGCCGTGAAGGCGGCCCGGATGGCGGCAATCTCCGCGTCCATCGTGTGCGCATCCGGCTCGCTTGCGCCGGAGGCCACCAAAGCTGGCGCCAGCGCCTGCTCCATCAACTCGGCCATGGCGCCGGCCAGCAAATGAAAATCGATCGGTTTGCCGATGCTGCGATCAAAACCGGCCGCGGCGTAGCGGGCCAGGTCGTCCTGCATCAGGTTGGCCGTGAGGGCAATCACGGGCCCGGCGTAGCCGCGCGCGCGCAGGGTCTCGACGGCCGCCACCCCATCCATCACCGGCATGCGGATATCCATCAGCACCAGGTCGTAGGCGCCGTTCAAGGCCGCCTCCACCGCCAGCGCGCCGTTTTCGACGGCGTGCCACGCCAGGCCCAGGCTGCCCAGGAAGGCGCCGATCAGGCGACGGTTGTCGGGGCCATCCTCGGCCACCAGCACCTTGCCGCGCAGGCGCACGTCAAGCCGGGGCATCGCCTCGGCTGGCAGCAGCGCATCGACGCCCGCGCTGGACCACCGGGCACCCGGCGCCGGCGGCGCGGCGATTTCAACCGTGAAGACGGAGCCCCGGCCCGGTTCGCTCGAGACACTGACCTGCCCATCCATGTGCAGCGCCAGTTGCTGCACCAGGTGCAGGCCCAGGCCCGTGCCGCCGAACTTGCGCGCCACCGCGCTGTCGGCCTGGCTGAAGGGTTCGAACAGGTGCGCGCGCTGGGCCGCGCTCATGCCGATGCCCGTATCTGACACGCTGCTGCGCAGCCGGCCCGCGGCGGCATCGTAGGCCAGCTCGACCTGCACCCGGCCCTGCTCGGTGAACTTGATGGCGTTGCCGCACAAATTGAACAGGATCTGGCGCAAGCGCGTGGGGTCGCCCAGCACGGCGCCCGGCAGCGGCCCCGCGGCGTGCAGGGTGAAAGCAATGCCCTTGGCCTGGGCCTGGCCGGCCAGCATGGCGGCCACGCCCTGCGCCACTTCCATCGGCGAAAACGGCACCGTTTCCAGCTGCAGGCGGCCCGCCTCGATCTTGGAGATGTCGAGGATGTCGTTGATGATGTCGAGCAGGTGGTGGCCGTTACGGGCGATCACTTCGGCCGCTTCATCGCGGGCGCTGGCGGCCGGATCGCGCTTGAGGATGTCGGCAAAGCCAATGATGGCGGTGAGCGGCGTGCGGATCTCGTGGCTCATCATGGCAAGAAAGGCCGACTTGGCGCGGCTGGCAGCTTCCGCCACGGATTTAAGCGAACGCATCTCTTCCATGTCGAACTCGCGCCGCTGCAGCGAGCGGATCAGCACCAGGAAGGCGGCGATGATGGCCGCCACGCTGATCGACCCGGCCAGCGCCAGCGCGCCCGAAAAACGCCGCCACTGCGCCAGGTAGAGCTGGTCGGTGACGGAGACGGTGATCACCAGCGGCGACTTGTCGATCAGGCGCGAGGTCGACAGCCGGGGAAATTCAGCGGCGGCAGCGCGCGCGGCTGCCTCGTCGAGCGGCTCGGCCACCGGCGCCGCCTGCACCGCGGGCGCGGCCAGCCACGGCGCGCCCCGTCCCGCCTGCATGGCGGCGCCGCTGCCGGCGACGATGCGCCCCATGCGGGCGTCGTCATGGGGCCAGCGCGCCATCAGCATGGAATCGCGCCGGTACAGCGCCACGGTGGCGCCGTCACCCAGGTTGATCTTCTGGTAAAAGTCGGCGAGAAAGGTGCTGGAAAAGCCCACCAGCACCAGGCCGAGGAACTCGCCCCTGGGCCCGTTCAGGCGCCGGCTCAGGTAAAAGGTCCATTCGCCGTTGCTGCGGTTGCGCACCGGCGCGCTGATATACACGCCCAGGTCGGGCTGCTGCAAATGCGCCTGAAAATATTCGCGGTCGGCCACGTTGATGGGCGGCGCCGGCGCCGGGTGGGCGCGCGTGAGATTGATGATGTCGCCATT
This sequence comes from Massilia sp., assembly GCA_045810505.1. Lineage (GTDB taxonomy): Bacteria > Pseudomonadota > Gammaproteobacteria > Burkholderiales > Burkholderiaceae_D > JAFCUW01. Next base: position 2,599 of record JBJMVV010000267.1, on the reverse strand, counting down.
GGCGGCGACGATGGTGGCGACATCGACCTGGGGCAGGCCCTGGATCTTGTCGCGCAGGCTGGCAAACCAGGCCGCGCTGCCCATCTGCGCGCGTAACTGGTCTTCGGTGAAAATATCGTTGCCCACCATGCTCTCGGCCACGCTGTCGAGCACCAGGATGGCCGATTTGATCTCCTGCGAAGTCTGCTCGGCCACCACCAGCGACAGGTTGTCGATTTGCTGCTGCCACTCCTCCACCGCCTGCGCCCGCGCAAACCAGATCGCCGTCACCAAGGTCGCCATGACGGCAAGGACGAGGAAGATGGCGACGACGGTGGCGATGTAGCTGGAGCGGATTCGGCTGGGCATGCGCTACGATAGCATGTGCTCGGCCGGGGACTGGCCCTGCGGGCCTGTCCCCATTTTAAAACCGAGGCAAAACCTGAAAACGTCGCGGGCGGCGGCGCCAAAACAAAGCAGGGGCGAATTTTGCTGCTTGCCAAAATGGGGACAGGCCTGCAAGGCCAGTCCCCGGTCTAGCTATACGCCGGCATATCCTTGAGCAACTTATCCAGCGTAATCGGATACTCCCGCACCCGCACCCCCGTCGCGTTGTAGACCGCATTGGCCACCGCCGCCGCCACGCCGCAAATCCCCAGTTCGCCCACCCCCTTCGCCTTCATGGGCGAAGAAATTGGATCAGTCTCGTCGAGGAAAATCACCTCCTGATGGGGAATGTCGGCATGCACCGGCACTTCATACCCCGCCAGGTCATGATTGACGAAAAAGCCCTTGCGCTGATCGACCACGAGTTCTTCCATCAGGGCGGCGCCCGCGCCCATGGTCATGGCGCCGATCACCTGGCTGCGGGCCGATTTGGGATTGAGGATGCGCCCGGCGGCGCAGACGGCCAGCATGCGGCGGATGCGGGTTTCGCCGGTGGCCGCATCGACGCCCACTTCGACAAAATGGGCGCCGAAGGTCGACTGCTGGTATTTCTTGTCGAGGTCGCCGTATTCCATCGTGTCCTCGGCCACCAGTTCGCCGCCGGCCGCGGCTTCGCGCAAAGCGGCGCTCTTGCCGCCGCCGGCCACTTTGCCATCGGCGAAAGCGGCATCAAGCGGCAGGCCCAGCTTCTGCGCCACCTGCTCGCGCAGTTTCACGCAGGCAGCGTAGACCCCGGCCGTGGAACTGTTGCCGCCCCACTGCCCGCCCGAACCGGCCGAGACCGGAAAGCTTGAATCGCCAAGATGGACCTTGACCCGGTCGAGCCCGACCCCCAGCATTTCAGCAGCCGTCTGGGCAATGATGGTGTAGCTGCCGGTGCCGATGTCGGTCATGTCGGTTTCCACCGTGACGATGCCTTCGGGACTGAGCCGCACGCGCGCGCCCGACTTCATCACCATATTGTTGCGGAAGGCGGCCGCCACGCCGATGCCGACCAGCCAGCGGCCGTCGCGCACCTGGCCAGGGGTCGCCTTGCGGGCGCTCCAGCCGAACTTGTCGGCGCCCAGGCGCAGGCATTCAATCAGCTGGCGCTGCGAGAAACGCCGTTCGCGTTTTTCCGGATCGACCTTGGTGTCGTTGATGATGCGAAATTCGATCGGGTCGACTTTGAGTTTTTCCGCCATCTCGTCCATGGCAATTTCCAGCGCCATCAGGCCGGGCGCTTCACCGGGGGCGCGCATCGCATTGCCTTCGGGAAGATCGAGCACGGCCAGGCGCATCGCCGTCATGCGGTTGGCGCCCGCGTACAGCAGGCGCGTCTGCGCCACCGCTTCCTCGGGCGAGCCGCCTTCGAGGTCGCCCGACCAGCTTTCATGGCCGATGGCGGTGATCTTGCAGTCGCGCGTGGCGCCGATGCGGATGCGCTGGATGGTGGCGGGCCGGTGCGTCGTGTTGTTCATGATGAGCGCGCGCTGCAGCACCACCTTGACGGGGCGTCCGGCCGCTTTTGCGCCCAGCGCCGCCATCACGGCCTCGCTGCGCACGAACAGCTTGCCGCCGAAGCCGCCGCCAATAAAAGGCGAAATCAGGCGCACGTTTTCCTTCGGCAGGTTGAGGGTGCGGGCAACGTCGCCCACGCCCCAGGCAATCATCTGGTTCGAGGTCCAGATCGTCAGCTTGTCGCCTTCCCAGCGGGCAATCGAGGCATGCGGCTCCATCATCGCGTGCGACTGGTCGGGCGTGGTGTAAGTGAGGTCGAGCGTGACAGGGGCGCTGGCAAAGGCGCCCGCGAAATCACCGGTGTGGCTGTCGGGCTTTTTCTTGTCGGCCTTGATTTCCGGCTTGGCGGCGCGCGCGTGGGCCAGGTCGTAGCGGCCCTTTTCGGCAGCGTATTTCACCTTGACGAGGGCCGCGGCGGCGGTGGCCTGCTCGAAAGTTTCGGCCACCACCACGGCGACCGCCTGGTGGTAGTGCTGCACCTCGGGACCAGCCAGCAACTTGGCCGTGTTCATCTTGCCCTTGCCGAGCTTGCCGGCGTTATCCGCCGTGACGATCGCCAGCACACCGGGCGCCTTGCTGGCAGCCTCCTTGTCGACGCTGGTGATCTTGCCCTTGGCGATGGCAGCGCCGACGATGACGCCGTAGGCCGGCTTGGCCATCTCGCGTTGTTCGT
>JBJMVV010000266.1:0-4957 GCA_045810505.1 Massilia sp. | reverse complement strand
GCAAGGATGTTCTGTTCTTCGTCGACAACATCTACCGCTTCACCCTGGCCGGTACCGAAGTGTCCGCACTGCTGGGCCGTATGCCTTCCGCCGTGGGTTACCAGCCCACCCTGGCCGAAGAAATGGGCCGTCTGCAAGAGCGCATCACCTCGACCAAGACCGGTTCGATCACCTCGATCCAGGCCGTCTACGTCCCTGCGGATGACTTGACCGACCCGTCGCCAGCGACCACCTTCGGTCACCTCGATTCGACCGTTGTGCTCTCGCGTGACATCGCCTCGTTGGGTATCTACCCTGCGGTCGATCCACTCGACTCGACCTCGCGCCAGCTGGACCCGCTCGTCGTCGGCCAGGAACACTACGACACCGCCCGCGCTGTCCAGGGCACCCTGCAGCGTTACAAGGAACTGCGCGACATTATCGCCATTCTGGGTATGGACGAACTGGCGCCTGAAGACAAGCTGGTCGTGGCACGCGCTCGTAAGATGCAGCGTTTCCTGTCGCAGCCTTTCCACGTCGCTGAAGTGTTCACCGGTTCGCCAGGCAAGTACGTTTCGCTCAAAGACACGATCAAGGGTTTCAAAATGATCGCTTCGGGCGAGCTGGACCACCTGCCAGAGCAGGCGTTCTACATGGTTGGCACGATCGAAGAAGCCATCGAAAAAGCGAAAAAAGCGTAATTCGGCGCCTTTAACTTAGGACACACATGGCAAATACCATTCACGTTGACGTCGTTTCGGCCGAGTCCCTGATTTTTTCGGGCGAAGCCGAGTTCGTCGCGTTGCCGGGTGAGTCGGGTGAGCTGGGGATCTATCCCAAGCACACCCCGCTGATCACGCGCATCCGTCCGGGTGCTGTACGGATCAAGAAGGTTGGCAGCGACGAAGAAGAGTTCGTCTTCGTTGCCGGCGGCCTGCTGGAAGTGCAGCCTACCGGCGTGACCGTCCTGGCCGATACCGCCATCCGCGGCAGCGACCTGGACGAAGCGAAGGCAAACGAAGCGAAAAAGCTGGCCGAAGAAATGATGGTCAACAAAGATTCGAAAATCGACTACGCGAAAGCCCAGTCGGAGTTGGCCACCGCCATCGCCCAACTGGCAGCCATCGCCCGCCTGCGCCAACGCAAATAAGCGTTGTCTGCAGTCAAAAAAGGCAGCTTCGGCTGCCTTTTTTATTGCTGACGTTTGCAGCATCGGGGACTGGCCTTGCAGGCCTGTCCCCATTTTCTGTTCCGAAGCAAAGTCAAAATGGGGACGGTCGGGGCCGCCCAGGCCGCAGGACCAGTCCCCGGTGCTGCACGCGCCTCGGGAACACCTACCTATTCCCCCGCGCCAACCGCAACGCCACTTCCTTTCTAAAATACCCATCCTGCAAATACGCATACAAATGCTCCCCCGGACACACCGTCTGCGCCGAGTAATCCTTGTGCGCCGCAATCGCATCGAGCGGCAGGTGATACTTCAAAGCCAGCGCCGCCATCACATCCGCCACCGCTTTCAACTGGGCCGCATTCGGCTCCACCTCCTCAAAATTGCCCACCACCTCGATCAGCGCATGCCCCACCGGGTCATATTCCGTATTGGTATCGCCCGCGTAGCCGATATCCCGCCCCGCATACACCTTGCCGTCGAGGTCGATGATGTAGTGATAGGGGATATCGAGCCAGTGCTTGGTGTTGCGCGACCAGGCCTGCAGATTGCGCAGGTAGGCAATCGGATCCTTCCCCGCTGGATAAGTCTCGCCCTGGTGGTGCAGGGTGATGTGGCTGATGGTCTGGCGCCGCGCCTTGAGCGGATCGGCCGGGGTGCCGCCCCATTGTTCCACGCTCATCACCGACACGCCGGGCAAATCGTTGGGCGCGGCAGAGGCTGACTGCGCCATGAGGGCGGCGGACAACAGCAGGGAAAAAACGATTCGGCGCATGGTTCAAAAGTTTCAGTGAGGAGAGCGCCATCTTTCCACATCCTGACCCGCTGCGCCATCGCAGGCAAGCGCCGCGCGGCCCAGCAAACTGCTAAGCTGTTGTTACATCATCACTCCCACCATCGCCATGAAAACCATTCCCGAAATCTTGCAGGAAGCCAAAACCATTGCCATCGTCGGCCTGTCGGACAAGCCAGAGCGGGCCAGCAACGAAGTGGCCCATTATCTGCAGCAGGCAGGCTACCGCATCGTCCCCGTCAATCCCGTTCTGGCGGGCAAAGAAGTACTGGGCGAAAAATCCTACGCCAGCGTGCAGGAGGCCGCCGACGCCCTGCGCGCCGACGGGATCGCCATTGATGTGGTCGATGTATTCCGCAAGGCCGAGGACGTGCCCGAGGTGGCGCGCGACGCCATTGCCGCGCGCGCAGGGACCTTGTGGATGCAACTTGGCATCGAGAACCAGGCGGCGGCCGACATGGCCAGCGCGGCGGGTCTGGATGTGGTCATGAACCACTGCATGAAAATCGAGCACCGCAAGCTGCTGGCCTCCCTGGAGTCTGCGTGAAACTGCGCGAGCGCCTGCGGGCCGGCAAGAATTTCAAGGTGCGCGAAGAGGATGCGGACGACAAGCCCCTGCGCGACAAGAACGGCGACGACAGCAAGAGCGAGGTCAAGGAAGACGAGCGCGCCCAGACGATAAAGATCACGGAACAGATCGCCGTCATGCAGGAAATGCTGTACGCCCAGCGCAAGCACAAGGTGCTGCTGGTTCTGCAAGGGATGGACACCTCGGGCAAGGACGGCACCGTGACATCGCTGTTCCACGGCATCAACCCGATGGGTTTGCGCGCTGTCGGTTTCAAGGCGCCGACCCCGGTCGAACTGGCCCACGATTTCCTCTGGCGCATCCACCCCTACGTGCCCGGCTGGGGCGAGATCACGATTTTTAACCGCAGCCATTACGAGGACGTGCTCATCACCCTGGTGCAGGGCATGATCGACGAGAAGGAATGCAAGCGGCGCTACCAGAGCATCCTCGATTTTGAGTGCATGCTGGCCGAGTCGGGCACCGTCATCGTCAAGGTCTTCCTGCACATCTCGAAGGACGAACAACGCGAGCGTCTGCAGGCCCGGATCGATGACCCGCTTAAACAGTGGAAGTTCGATCCGCAGGACCTGGTGCAGCGTAAAAAGTGGGATGATTATCAAGCGGCCTATCAAAAGGCGATCGCCGCCACGGACACGGATCACGCCCCCTGGTATGTGATCCCGGCCAACTCCAAGACGCACCGCAACCTGCTCATTTCCAGCCTGCTGCTTGAAATTCTCGAGGATCTCAAGCTCAGCTATCCGGCCCCACAGCCGGATATTGCCAAAATCAAGGTGGAGTGAACCCGGGCGCAGGGACTGCGCTAGAATCGGTTTTATTTAATTATTGGAATGAACATGTTCAAGACCACTGCTTGCGCGCTGCTGTCCCTTTCCGCCATGCTGGGCGCCGCCCCGGCGGTGTACGCGCAAGCGCCCGCCGCACCGGCCGCGCCCGCCGCAAAAACCTGTCCCGCCATCCTGCACCAGAGTTTTAATCGCCTGCAGGACGAAGCGCCCCAGGACCTGTGCCAGTACGCCGGCAAGGTGGTGCTGGTCGTCAACACGGCCAGCTACTGTGGCTTTACCAATCAATATACCGGCCTGGAGCAGCTGTACGCCAAATACGGCAAGCAGGGCCTGGTCGTACTCGGCTTTCCGTCGAACGACTTCGGCAAGCAGGAGCCGGGCAACTCCAAGGAAATCGCCGATTTCTGCTACAACACCTACGGCGTGAAATTCCCCATGTTCGCCAAGTCCTCCGTCACGGGCGCCGCGGCCAATCCTTTGCACGCCAACCTGATCAAGTTGACGGGCAAAGAGCCGAAGTGGAATTTTACGAAGTACCTGATTGACCGTAACGGCAAAGTCATCGAGTACTTCCCGAGCAAGGTGGAGCCGACGGACAAGGCGCTGGTTGGCAAGATCGAAGCGGCCCTCGCGTCGTGATTCACCGGGGACTGGCCCTGCGGGCCTGTCCCCATTTTCAGAACCGAAGCAAAGTCAAGAAGGGGACAGGCCCGCAGGGCCAGTCCCCGACTACGCTTCAATCCAACAAAAAGGCGCGCAGCGGCCCACGTAGCGCATTGCACACCACGATATCCTCGGCGGCCTCCAGCATCTCGCGCGTGATGACACCTTCCTGCGCCTTCCACGCCGGCGCCTCCAGCAGCACGGCCCGCATCACCCCCGGCAGCAGGCCGCACGCCAGGGGCGGTGTCAGCCAGCGCCCGTCCACGCGCACGAATACGTTCGAGCGACCCCCTTCCGTCAGTTCTCCCCGTTCGTTGAAGAACAGCGAGTCGAAGCCGCCGATACTTTCCGCAGGCTGCCACGCCGCGTCATACCCGGCGCGCATGCTGCTCTTGTGACGCAGGAACAGGTCGGCGGAGTCGGTCGCCGCATCGGCAATCAACAGGCCCACCGGTTCGGCAAGCGCCGCCAGCGGCGCACGTTTGGTGGAAAACTCGCCGGCCGGCGAGAGGGCCAGGCGCAGACGGTAGCGCGCCTGGGGCGCCAGGTCGGTGCAGGCGGCAGCGACGGCGGCGCGGGCGGCAGCATCATCGAAGGCGATGCCGTAATAGCGGCTTGACGCGGCCAAGCGGGCCAGGTGGCGCTCCAGGTGGCGTGCACCTTCGATGGCGTCGGCCCGCATGGTCTCGAACAGTTCAAAGGTCGGCGCAAGTCCTGTCAAAAAGCGCGCCTTGAGCTGACACTCGGCGTATTCGTCGGCAGCCACGCTGTCGTGGACGATGCCGGCGCCCACGCCCATCTCGCCGGCCCGCACGCCGTTTGATGCCGGCTGCAAGGTCATGGTCCGGATCGGCACCGACAGGCAGAAGTCGCCGATCGTTTCATCCGGCCCTGGCGGATCGAACCAGCCGATGGCGCCCGTGTAAATGCCGCGCGCGGTGCTTTCCAGTTCGTCGATGATCTCCATGGTGCGG
>JBJMVV010000265.1:0-10274 GCA_045810505.1 Massilia sp. | reverse complement strand
GCGAGCCATTGACGGTGACGGTGGAGACGCCGTCGATGCCGCGGAAACGGTCCGACAACTGGTCTTCCGCGAGGCGCGAGATTTCCGCGTGGCTTTGCGACGTCGACGACAGCGCCAGCGTCATGATCGGCTGGGCCGATGGGTCGAAACGGCGCAAGATGGGTTCACGCATTTCGGTCGGCAACTTGTAGCGCACCGCGGCAATGGCGTTGCGCACATCGTCGGCGGCCTCGATCAGGTTGCGGCTGAAATTAAATTCCATCCAGATCTGCGCACTGCCCTCACTCGCGGTCGAGCTGACCTTGGTGACACCGGTGATGCTCTGCATCGATTTCTCGAGGCGGTTAATGATTTCCCGCTCCACCGTGTCGGGCGAGGCGCCGGGATAGGGCACCGTCACCACGATCAGGGGGATATCGACGTCCGGCGCCTGGTTAACGCGCAGCTTCTTGAGCGCCATCAAGCCGAGGCACATCATCGCAAGGATCAGCACGATCGTGGGGATGGGCCGCTTGATACTGAAGTCGGAGAGGAACATGGCTTATTTTTCCTGGGTCGAGGCGGCGCGGGCAGCAGCGGCAGGGGCTGGCGCCGGGGCGGCGGACGCCAGGCTGGGGCCCGTCAGCTGCACCGACTGGCCATCCTTGAAGGTCGAACTGGGCGAACGCAGCACCAGGTCGCCCGCGGCCACGCCGCCGCGCACTTCATAGTTGCCGGTGCGGGGATCGCGCACGCCCACATCCAGATTGGCCTTGCTGATGGTCTTGTCCTTCAGGCGCCACACATAGATGCGGTCGCCTGCCTTGACGACGGCCGACTCCGGCAGCAGCAGGGCTGACTTCACGTCCGAGTCGATCCGCCCTTCCCCATACAGGCCTGCCACTTTCGGCTGGATATTGTTGACGAAGCCGACCAGCACCTCGACCTGGCGGGTGACGTCGTTGGCGGCCGGATCGATGCGTTTGACGACGCCCTGGAAATCCTGCTCGCCGTAACCGTTGACCCGGAACGTGACGGGCTGGCCCACCTTGACGGCGGCAATCTTGTCGGCCGAGACGCGCCCTTCAAAGCGCATGCTGGTCGGATCGATTACTTTCAGCAATTCCTTGCCGATCGCCGCGGTGTCGCCGGCCGATACTTTTTTATCGCTGACGATGCCGTCGAACGGTGCGCGCACCAGGGTGCGCTGCAGTTGCTGGCGGGCCTGCACGGCGCGGGCGCGGGCGGCCGCCAATTCGCTCTGGGCGCTGTTGCGGCGCATTTCGGCGTCGTCGAGCGACTGCATCGAGGTCATGCCGGAGGCGCGCAGGGTTTTCAGGCGCTCGAGCTGGCGCTCGGCCTGGTCGAGCGCCTGGCTGGCCGCTTTCGACGAGGCTTCCGAGGAACTGAGGCCGTCGCGGATCGAGGTTTCGTCCAGCTTGACCAGCACGTCGCCCTTTTTGACAGGGTCGCCGTTTTCCTTCAATACCTGCAGCACCACGGCCGACACCTCGGCGCGCAGGTCGGCGCGCCGCTCGGGTTGGACGGAACCGGTGATGACGGGGCCGGACACCAGGGAATTGCTGGCGACCCGGATCAAGTCTTCCGTCGCGATCTGCAGCGTGACCGGCTTGGCGTCGGCCTTGGGATCTTTGCCCCCTTTGCCACAGGCGGCCAACATGGTGGCCATGGCAAGGACGAGCAGGGTTTGTCGCAACATTGAAAATCTCCGGGAATCGTTAGGTCGTGGTGTGGACGTCAGTACGGCAGCGTCGAAGTATCCCGGAGTGCCGCGGGCCGGTCAATCGCTCTGTTTTGAAATGCTGAAATCGTGGGACGAAATGCATATGGAGCCGATGAAATGCAAATCGCAATTTCCATTTCGGCAATTTTGGCGACGCCGGGTCTGACCATGGCGCCGCCCGGCCGCCGGCTTACATGAAATGACGCGACACGGCGTTGATGGCGAACGCCATCAGGATACCGGTGACGATGCCGCCGCCGATTTCCACCAGGGTATGGCCCATCCGTTCACGCAGGGGCTTCACGCCCGGACCGGCGCCGCCGAGGCGGTTGATGGCGGCAGCCTGGCGGCCCACGTGCTGACGCAGGCTGTTGGCATCGATCATGACGATGAAGCACAGGGTGATGGCCACGCCAAATGCGCCACTGCTGATCCCCTCGCGCAGCGCGATCAGGGTGGCCATGGCCGTGACCACGGCGCTGTGGTTGCTGGGAAATCCACCATTGCCCACCAGATCAAAGGCCAGGCGGCGCTGGCGCACGCTGGTGATCAGAAATTTGATCGGGCCCACCACCAGCCAGGTGAGAAAAGGGGTAACGAGATAAGTGAGGTCCATCGAGGTTCCGCAAAGCCAGGCAGAAGTGCCGTGCGGAATTATCGCAGATGGCCGACGGCGGGGCGACTGCATAAACGCCGGGCGGGCCGAAGTCGCGTTAAACTCCCGACCATTGTGGCGTTTTCGCCAATACCGAAGAAAGTTTATCAGGCATGCAACATTTTCGTATTTCAATCGTGGTCACCGTGGTCCTGCTCGCGCTGGCGGGCTGGTGGGGCTATGCGCACAATGGCGCAGCCGGACTGCTGCAGGCGCTATGGATTGCCGCCGTGCTGGGCGTGCTGGAAGTGTCGCTCTCGTTCGACAACGCCGTCGTCAACGCCACCGTGCTGCGCAACTGGAACGCGTTCTGGCGCAAGCTGTTCCTGACGGTCGGTATCGTCGTTGCCGTGTTCGGCATGCGCCTGCTGTTTCCGCTGGTGATCGTGGCGGTGGCGACGGGACTGGGCCTGCTTGATGTGTGGCACATGGCGATCAACACGCCGGACGAGTACGCGCGCAACCTGGTGTCCCATCATGCCGAGGTGTCGGCCTTTGGCGGCGCCTTCCTGATGCTGGTCTTCCTCAATTTCCTGTTCGACGAGGAAAAAGAGTTGCACTGGCTGGGCTGGCTGGAAAAGAAGGTGGGGGAATATGGCACCGAGGGCCTGGCCGTGCTGTTGACCATGGGCGCCGTGTTCGCCGGCATGACCCTGGTGCCGGAAGCGAGAAAGCTCGCCGTGCTCACGGCCGGCATCGTCGGCGTACTGGTCTACGTGGGGGTGGACTGGATCAGCAGTCTGCTGGAAGAGGACGAGTCGGACGACCCGGCGGTCGGCAAACTCATCTCGCAAGGCTCGATCGGCGGTTTCATCTACCTCGAAGTGCTGGACGCCTCCTTCAGCTTTGACGGCGTGATCGGCGCGTTTGCCATTACCAACGATGTCGTCATCATCATGCTGGGCCTGGCCATCGGCGCCATGTTCGTGCGCTCGCTCACGGTCTACCTGGTCTACAAGGGCACACTGGACGAATTCGTGTACCTCGAACATGGCGCCCATTACGCCATCGGCATTCTCGGCGTCATCATGTTCGCCAGCATCGGCTACGAGATTCCCGAATGGTTCACCGGCTTGTCCGGCGTGGCCTTCATTGCCGTCTCGCTGTGGTCGTCGATCCGCTACCGCCGCTGCCAGCAAGCGGCGGCGCTCACCGCCCCATGACTTCCCTCTCCTCCCGACTGAAAGCGTCCATGCCCACCAAATCCCGTGTGACAACGATCTTCCTGCTGCTCATTGCCGTGGCCATCGCGCTGTTCGCCGCCTATACCTGGGCGGCGCTGCACATTTCCTACGCGGAAGGCGAACGGGCCGGCTTGCTGCAGAAATTTTCACGCAAGGGCTGGATCTGCAAGACCTGGGAGGGAGAAATCCTGCTCACCAGCATGCCGGGCGCGATTCCCGAAAAGTTCGAGTTTTCCGTGCGCGACGATGCGGTGGCAAAACAGTTGATGGAGGCGATGGGCAAGCGCGTCAAGCTGGGCTACGAACAGCACAAGGGCGTCCCGACGGGGTGTTTTGGCGAGACCGAATATTACGTCGCCAGCGTGACAGCCACGCCCTGAGCCGGCCTATGCGACTTGTTCAGCGGTAGCGCGCCTCGATGGCGGCCATGCTGCCGTCGGCCACCAACCGTTCAAGCGCCCGGTCCAGTTCGCGCAGTGTGACGTTCGACCGGGGAGACAGCGCGCAGCGGGTGTGATGGGTGGCCACCACCAGCGGCGGATGCAGGGCTGCGCTGATGCCGCCCTGGCGCTGGTGATAGTCGACCCAGCTTTGCATGGCCGCCATGTGATTAAGACGCCCCGCCCCCAGTTTCGCCAGATTGATTTCGACACTGGGCGCGTCGACCCGCACAAAGGCGCCGCCCAATGCCTGCTCCAGTTCCGGGTAGTGGTAGCCGAACACGGTGCCGACTGGCTGGCCGGCCAGTGCGCCGATCGCGGGCGGACGCACCGCGGCGCGCGCCGTCAGCACGATCTGCACCTGGTCCATGAAGGGCATGCTCCAGTTGAATTTGCCGTCGAGCCACTCCGGCACGTAGCCGCAAGTGACATCGGCGTCACCCGACTCCAGCGCCAGCGCCACCCGCTTGCGGGGCAGCACTTTGAAGCGCACCTTACGGCCGAGGGCGTTCGCCAGCGCTTCGCCGACGTCCTTGTGGATGCCGTCACTGACCTGGAAGTGGTCAAAGCGGGCCATCGGCATGTAGGTGGCCGTGTCGACCACCACGACCAGGTCCGCGGCTGATACGGGGAAAGAGATTGCGGCGGCCACCAGGCCGGCGCAAAGGTGACGAAAAATCATGCAGACGCTGTAACTGGAAAAACGCGATGTTACCTTGTTTCCTGCATGCTTGAAATGGACGTTTCGACTACTTCTCGCCATCACCGCCCGCAGACTGCTGCGTCAGCAAGCGGCCCAGCACCTCGCGCGTGAGATGTTCAGACGCAACCCGCTGGTGCGCTTCGCTGGCCCGCTGGGCCACCGCTTCACCGGCCGCGGCCAGCGCGCGCCGTTCAGCCGCCAGGCGCGAGGTTTCCAGATCGATCAGTTGCTGCTTCGATTCGGCCATGGCCTGGGTCGTCATGGCCACCTTGCGCTGCAGGGCGGCATGGGTCTGCGCGCTCTCGAGCAGCAGGCGCTGGGCGGCAACCTTGTCGGCCATTGCTTCGGCTGCCGCTTCCTCGGCCGCCTGCACTTCGCGCGCCACGGCCAGGCGCTCGTGTTCGGCGGCGGCGCGGGCGGCGGTGGCGGCGGCGATGGCTTGCTCGGCGGCGATGCGCTCGGCCATGTCGGCGTTTTCCTGCTCACGGGCCGTGGCAGCTTCCTGCTGTGCGTCCACCAACTGCGCAGTCAGGGCCAGCGCGGCAGCTTCCTGCCTGGCAGCGACTGCCGCAGCGGCGGCTTGCTGTTCGGCCAGCGCCTGTTTTTCCGTTTCGATACGAGCGCGCTCGGCCTGAGCCAGCGCCAGCGTCTCGGCCGCCTGCAACTGGGCGGCGATGGCGTCCAGCACGCTCTGCTCGTGCGCCGCCGTGATATCGGCCTGGCCTGCCAGCAGGCGCTCGGCTTCATTCGCCTCCAGCCGAGCCCTGGCGGCCTGCTGCTCGGCGTCCGATTTTTGACGCAGCAAATCGGCCTGCGCGTGTTGGGCCGCAGCGCGTACTTCGGCCGCGGCCGCCAGTTCCTGCTCGGCGGCGAGCTTGTTTTGCAAGGCCGCCAGCGCGCCCTGCTCCGCTTCCATGCGGGCGCCTTCGGCCACGGCCAGTTCCTCGGCCAGCGCGGCGGCCTGTTCGGCGGCCTCGGCGGCTGCGGCTGCGTGCTGCGCTTTCACTTGCAAGGCCTGGCGTTCAATCTGCGCCGCCTGGTTGGCGCGCGCCTGGGCGGCGGCGGCCTGTTCGATCAGGGCAGCCTGGTCCAGCGTGATGGCGCGCGCGGCCTCTTCCTGCTCCTGCTTGGCGGCAGCAGTGGCGGCAGCCAGCCGTTCGGCGGCGGCGCGCTGGCGGGCCGCTTCGGCAGCGCGCTCCTCGGCGGCGATGCGGTTTTGCACTTCGGCACTGGCCTCTTCCTCAACCATGGCGCGCGCCAGCGCCACTTCACGCAACTGGCGGTCGACCTCGATGCGCGCTTCGGTGGCGGCCATGATGCGCGCCTCCGCTTCACGCCGCGCTTCCAGGCTGGCGGCGGCTTTTTGTTCGAGACGTTCGCGGTGGACGGCCGCGTCGCGCAATTCCTTCTCGGTCTGCAAGCGCAAATGGATCGAGCGGGCCGCCATGCGTTCGGACTCGGCCTGGGCCAGGGCGATGGCTTCGCGCTCCTGCTCGACGTGGGCCAGGGCGCGCGCTTCTTCCAGCGCACGCGCTTCGGCCATGGCGCGGGCAAAGGCGGAGGCCAGCGCCACCTGGTCGGCTTTTTCGCGCTGCACTGTCAGCTCAAGCGCTTCCGCTTCCGCTTCGGCCAGCAGTTCGGCGGTCTGGCGGGCGCCCTTGGCCTGGCGCTCGCGTTCGCGGGCCAGGATGGCCATGCGGGCGTCTGCGGTGGCGATGTGCAGTACTTCTTCCTTGGCGGCATGGACGGCGGCGACCCGCTCGACGGCCTGGCGGCGCGCCTGTTCGGTCTGCGCTTCCAGGTCCTGGGTGGCCTGCTCGGCGGCGGCGGCCATGGCGGCATCGAGGGCGATCTGTTCGGCGGCGCGGCGGCGGGCTTCTTCTTCAAAGCGGGCGCGCGCCTCGGCGGCCAGCTTGATGCGGGTATCGGCTTCGACCCGGGCGCGCAATTCGGCCGTTTCCTGGCGGACCGCTTCAAGCCGCTCGGCGCTGGCCTGGGCGGCGGCGCGCAGGGTTTCCAGGCGGTCGCGGTTGGCTTCGATGGCTTCTTCGGAGGCCTGGGCGTGTTCGAGCGCGGCGGCAGCGGCGGCCGCATCCATGGCGGCACGTTCCTCGGCCAGCGAACGGGCGCGCGCTTCGGCGTGGGCCCGGCTTTCGGCGGCACAGGAGGCTTTCGCTTCCGCCTCGACGCGGGCGATGCCTTCCTGGATGGCGCGCATTTCCAGCTGGGCGCGCTCGGGAGCAACTTCCTTTGCAGCAGCAGGCGCCCTCGCTGCCGGCGCGGGCAGATCGATGTTCAGGTTGGCGTCGTCGTGGGGCAGCAGCGGTTCCATGGTCATTCTCGCAAGATTGCCTTCCAAGATGGAAAACATACACGATTATCGTTTGGAATGGCGCGCCCGCTTGAGAGGAGCAGGCAGGGAAATACCGCTCAGTTCCGGGTACTTATGTTGCCCACAACGGCCCTTCGTCCATCAGCGCGACCTGCTCGCGCAGTTCGAGAATACGGTCCTGCCAGTAACGTTCCGTATTGAACCAGGGAAAAGCGACCGGAAAGGCCGGGTCATCCCAGCGCATGGCCAGCCAGGCCGAGTAATGAATCAGGCGCAGGGTGCGCAGCGCTTCAATCAGGTGCAACTGGCTGGCGTCAAATTCCATGAAATCTTCGTAGCCGGCCAGCACATCGGCAAGCTGGCTGGTGCGTTCGGCCCGTTCGCCCGACAGCAGCATCCACAAATCCTGCACGGCCGGGCCGCTGCGGGCGTCGTCGAAGTCGACGAAATGGGGACCGGCGTCGGTCCACATGATGTTGCCCACGTGGCAGTCGCCATGCAGGCGGATCAGGGATTGCGGCCCGGCCCGGTCGTAGCAGTGGGCCACGCCTTCGAGGGCCTGGTCCACCACGCTGGTCCAGGCCGGTAACAATTGTGGCGGGATGAAACCGTTGGCCAGCAGGTAGTCCCGCGGCGTCTTGCCGAAGGTGGCGGGGTCAAGCGGGGGACGCTTGATGAAGGGCCGGGTGGCGCCCACGGCGTGGATGCGCCCGATGAAGCGGCCGATCCATTCGCGCACGGCAGGATCGTCCAGTTCCGGCGCGCGCCCGCCCCGGCAATCAAACACGGCAAACTTGAAGCCGGCGAAATCGTGCAGGGTGCGGCCATCAATGGTGTTGGCGGGAACGACGGGGATTTCATTGGCGGCCAGTTCAGCGACGAACCCGTGCTCTTCCAGGATGGCGGCGTCGCTCCAGCGCTGGGGCCGGTAAAACTTGACGACCACGGGACCGCCGTCGTCCCGGCCCACCTGGTAGACCCGGTTTTCATAGCTGTTCAGCGCCAGCAGGCGCCCATCCCCGTGCAGGCCAATGCTGTCGAGGGCATCGAGCACGCATTCAGGATTGAGGGCCGAGAACGGGTGCAACTCGCGCTGCGCTTGCTGTGGTGGGACTGCGTCGGAATTCATGGCCACATTGTACCTCCGAGCGATCACGCCCGCGTACAGTGCGAGACACGTTAAACTGTCACCTTCATTTAAAGAAAGCAGAACATCATGCAATACGACCAGCCCCTCTCCGACAAGGAATTCGACGAGCTCGATTCCTTCCTGCTCTCCGACCGCAGCTCCGACGACGCCATGACGATGGACACCCTGCATGGCTTCCTTACCGCCATCGCCATCGGCCCGGAGGCCATCCTGCCGACCGAGTGGCTGCCGAAAGTGTGGGGCATGGAAGGCCAGGGCGAGCCGACCTGGAAAAACGCCAAGGAAGCCGACCGGATTTTCGAACTGATCATGCGTTTCATGAACGAAGTGGCGGTGACGTTTGAAGTCGCGCCCAAGGAATTCGAGCCCCTGTTCGTCGAGCACGAGCACGAAGGCAAGACCCTGATCGATGCCGAAGCCTGGTGCTGGGGTTTCTGGGAATGCCTCGAATTGCGCCCGGGATCGTGGGATCCGATTTTCACCTCCGACGCCGCGCCCCTGATGCGCCCGATTTACCTGCTGGGCGCCGACGAGATCGAGGAAGCCGAACTGGCTGAGGTGGACGACCCGGTAAAAGGCCACAAGCTGGCCATGGAAATCGAGGCGAACCTGCCGGCCATCTACAAATTCTGGCTGCCGCTGCGCAAGTCGGGCGTGCAACCGGTCAAGCGCGAAGAACCAAAAGTGGGCCGCAACGACGATTGCCCTTGCGGCAGCGGCAAGAAGTATAAAAAGTGCTGCGGCGCTGACCAAACCTGATTCGCTGTTTCCCTTGATGTCACTTTAAAGCCGGAGTCCCATGTCCAAGCTCTTGACGATTGCCACCAGTATCGACCGCGACCAGGCCTTTGGTCTGCTTTCCAACCTGGCCAATCGGCATGGCTGCATCACCGGGGCCACCGGCACCGGCAAGACGGTGACCCTGCAGGTGCTGGCGCAGGCGCTGTCGGACATCGGCGTGCCCGTCTTCATGGCCGACATCAAGGGCGACCTGTCGGGCCTGGCGGCGCCGGGCGCGCTGTCGCCGAAAATGGCCGAACGCCTGGCGCTGCTCAAGGTGGAGCAGCCCGCCTGGGCAGCCTGCCCGGTCGCCTTCTGGGATGTGTTTGGCGAACAGGGCCATCCCGTGCGCGCCACCGTGTCGGACCTGGGGCCTTTGCTGCTGGCGCGCATGCTCAACCTCAACGAGACCCAGGAAGGCGTGCTGCAACTGGCCTTCCGCATTGCTGACGACAATGGCTGGCTGCTGCTCGACACTAAGGATATGCGCGCCCTGCTGCAACACCTGGGCGACAACGCGGCGGACTTCCGCACCAGTTACGGCAATATCTCGGCGGCCAGTATCGGCGCCATCCAGCGCGGGCTGATCTCGATCGAGGAACAGGGCGGGGACCAGTTTTTTGGCGAACCCATGCTCAACATCGACGACCTGCTGCAGACCGATGCGCGCGGCAAGGGCGTGATCAACATCCTCGCCGCCGACAAGCTGATGAACGCCCCCAAACTGTATGCGGTGTTTCTGCTGTGGCTGCTGTCGGAACTGTACGAACATCTGCCCGAGGTGGGCGACCTGGACCAGCCCAAGCTGGTGTTTTTCTTCGACGAAGCCCACCTGCTGTTCGACGACGCGCCCAAGGCCCTGCTCGACAAGATCGAACAGGTGGTGCGCCTGATCCGCTCCAAGGGCGTGGGGGTGTTTTTCGTCACGCAAAATCCGCTCGACATCCCCGACACCGTGCTGGGACAACTGGGCAACCGGGTTCAGCACGCCCTGCGCGCCTACACGCCGCGCGACCAGAAAGCCGTCAAGGCGGCGGCCGACACGTTCCGGACCAATCCGGCGCTGGATACGCCCACCGTGATTACCGAACTGGGCGTGGGCGAGGCGCTGGTCTCGTTTCTCGATGAAAAAGGCCGGCCGAATATCGTCGAACGCGCCTACATTCTCCCGCCCGCCTCGCGCATCGGCCCCATTGATACGGCGACCCGCCAGGCGGTGATTGCCTCCTCGCTGGTGGCTGGCGTGTACGAACATGCCATCGACCGCCAGTCGGCGTATGAAATGCTGACCCAGCGGGCCACGGGCG
>JBJMVV010000264.1:0-6002 GCA_045810505.1 Massilia sp. | reverse complement strand
GGGGCAGCTGGCTTCCTCGCAGACCGTCACCAAATTATTGGCGCGCAGGATGTCCTTGATTTCGTAGAAGCGGCTCGAGGCCGACGCCGCTTTGACGCGGATCCAGTCGGGCTTTTTGAGCCGCTCCATCTCGGCGATGGGGACGATTTTAATCGGGATGCGGGCCGTCTTGCTGGCGCCTTTTTGCTTGTCGAGGGCGTTGTAGGCCGGGGCTTCCGGGGCGCTGACGGTGTCGATGATGTCGCTCATATGGCTGCATGCCCCTGCGGGCTTGGTTGGTGTTGTTCGTTGTTGGAGAGCGCGGCCGGCGGGGCCGTTTCGCTCGTCGTCCTGCTCGTCGTCGTACCCGTCGTCATGCTGGCCAGCTGGCGCACCAGCGTCTTTGCCAGCATCGCCTGCACCTCGGCCAGGGCTGCCTCGACGCCCACGCTGCGCATGTCGACCGTTTCGAGGCCCGCGTAGCCGCAAGGGTTGATCCAGCCAAACGGCGCCAGGTCCATCGCCACATTGAGCGAGACCCCATGATAGGTGCAGCCGTTGCCGCGCACTTTCAAGCCCAGCGCGGCGATCTTGGCGCCCCGCTTGGGTCCATTGGCCATGTAAATGCCGGGCGCGCCATCAATGCGTTCGCCGTCCAGATTATACGCGGCGAGGGTATCGATGACGGCCTGCTCGATTTTATGGACGAACTGGCGCGCATACAATTTGCCGGCCGGGCGGTTGCGGCGCAGGTCGATGAGGCAGTAAATCACCACCTGGCCGGGGCCGTGATAGGTCACTTCGCCGCCACGGTCGGTCTGCACGACGGGGATGCCGTTGGCCGCCAGCACATGGGCCGGATCGGCGCCCAGGCCCAGGGTGTACACGGGCGGGTGCTCGACGATCCACAGTTCGTCAGGCGTGGCGCCGTCGCGCGCATCGGTAAATGCGCGCATGGCGGCGAAGACGGTTTCGTACTCGGCGCGGCCGAGATCGCGGACGATCGCCGGCTGGGAGCGGGTGGCGGACATGGACAGGTCTGAGGTTGGGAGCCCCATGATTATAAGCCAGCCTTACAGATGCTGCTGGCTTGCCAAACTTACATGACGATCTTGACCATGTGGTGGCCCGACAGCGCGCGGTACAGATCGTCGAGCTGGGCGCGGCTGGTGGCGCGCACGATCACCGTCAGGCCCGTGTAATTGCCCTTGGCAGAAGGGCGCATTTCCATGCGGCCGATATGAAAGGTCGGATCGTGTTCCAGCACGACGTCGACGATGGTGGCGGCGAAATCCTCGTGCGTCGGGCCCATCACCTTGATGGGGAAGTCGCTGGGATATTCGATCAGAGAGTCTGTGGGGGGCGTCGCTTGCATGGCAGTCCAGTATAAAAGTCGGCAGCGGGCCGCGTGATTCCGGGCGCCGCTGCCGTCATTGTAGTCAATCCCGCGCCAAAGCGCCCCGGCCTAGCGTTCGGCCTCCAAGCCCCGCTTGCCCTCGAGCCGGGGGACGGCGCGCCGCTCGGGCGCAGGCGCCGCGGCCGGTGGCGCTGCGGGACGGGGGGCTGCCGCCTGTGCGGGCACAGGCGCGGGAGCCGCCGCAGGTGCTGGCGCTGGCGCGGGCATGGGTGCGGCCGGGCGCTGCGGCGGCGCCTCCATCTCGCGGCCGCGGCGCTCGAATTCACCGCGCGGATGGGCCATGCGGGGCTGCTGCTCAGGCATCGCGGCAGCGTGGGGCATGGGCTGCGGCTGCGCTGGCGGGGCGGGCGCGGGCATGGGCGCGGCCCGCATGCGGCGCTCCTCGTCAAAACCGGGACGCCCTTCGCGCCGGCCACCTTGCCAGTCGCGTCCCGCCCGGGGCTGCGGCTGCGCCTGCGGCGGCACGGGCACCGATGGCGCAGTCAAGGTGACCGGCGCTGGCGCTGCGTTCTGCGGACGATTGTCCTCGCGCTGCCCGCGCCACGGCATGACGGGCGCCAGCGGAGCCGGTTGGGCGCCACCGGCGGCGGGCGCCTGGCGCGGCGGCATATTGGACAGTTCCGGACGGCGCGGGCGATTTCTCTCCCAGGCATCGCGGTCCATGCGCTCGCGCTGGACAATGGTGGCGGGCGCCGGCGGGGCGGCTGGCGCGGCGCCGGTGGCCGGCAGCGCCGTGACAGGACCGCTCACGCGCGGCGCGTTCCGCACAGGGATGGTGCCATGCTGGCCAAACTGCCCCTGCGGCACCACCGTCAAACCCTGGCGCGGCCCGTCGCGGCCCGGCCCATCGCGGCCCGGCCCATCGTGGCCCGGCCCATCGTGGCCCGGCCCATCGCGACCATCCTTGCGGCCATCGTGATCGCGCCGCCAGTCGGCGCGACTGTCGCGATTAATCCGCTGCAGGTGCTCCGGCGAGAGGCGGTAAGTGGGCACGAAGGCTTCGCGCGGCGCCAGGGGATACCAGCCGGTGGCGGGCAGGGTGTGGCGGCCGCCCCCGTTAAAATTCTGGTTCCAGTTCGAGCCGCCGACCCAGCCGACCAGGGCGGGCGCCCACACGGGGCGTTCCACCCGCCGGCCTGGCGCCCAGGCCCAGCGCTGGTTGACCAGCACCCAGCGGCCATAGTGGAACGGCGCATAGCCCCAGGGGGCGTTGTCGACCCAGGTCCAGCCCCACGGCGAGATCCAGGTCCAGCTGCCGTCGCGGTAGGGCGCCCAGTCGGAACCCACCGCCGTGGGCAGCCAGAGCGCGCCATATTCCGGGTCGTCGCGCCAGACGCCATGGCGGTCGAGGTCTTCGTAGCCGGTCATGTCGGTGCCGACGTAGCGGGCGGAGACGGAGCGCTCGGCATACTGGTCGCGCTGGTAGGCCCAGTCATCGAAACCATCGCGACTGGCGGCGCTGGTGCGGATATCTTCTCCCACGTCGAGGCGCTTGCCGGGGCGGACCACGAGCTGGCCGCCGCGGTCCTCGACCAGAGCGCTGCCGGTGAGGGCGGTGACGGAGGTGATGCCGGGGACGCGGTCGCTGTCGATGCGCCATTCGCCCGGCTCCTGCACCCTTACCAGGCCGCTGGGGGTGGTCAGTTCAAAACCGCGCGCCACGTCACTGCTGCGCACCCGCACATTGATGCTGCCGTAAATGAGGCGCAGGCGCAGGCTGTCGTCATCGAGTTCCGTCACTTCCAGCGAAGTGTCGCCGTCGAGCCGCAGCGAGGTCGAGCCGATGCTGATTTCCGTGCGGGCCCCGCGCGCGGTCGACACCAGGTTGCGCGAGGTGACGGGCCAGTTGACCTGCACGCCGGTGGCGGAGTCGCCGACGTCGCCGGCGATGCGCACCTGGCCTTCGGCGACGGCAATGCGGCCGACACGGGACGGCGGATCGGCGGCCAGCGCCAGGGTGGAGCAGACGGCGGCGGCCAGCAGGGTGGCGGCGCGAAGGAAGCGGGCGGTCATGGCGTGCTTTCGAAAGAAGACTGTCGACAATGCTCTATAACGCGGAACACAGCGCCACGATGACAGGCTTTACATTTCCTTGCAAATACGTTCAGCCGCCCACGCGCTTGACGAAAAACAGCGCCGCGCCCACCAGGATCAGCACCCCGCCAAAAAAGTGATTTTGCTTGCGGATGGCGCGGGGATCGCGGAAATAGCGCTGCATGGAAGCGGCCAGGCCCGCATAGCCGTGCATGACGATGGTGTCGATGGTGACCATGGTGGCGCCGAGAATCGCCAACTGGGGCAGCAGGGGCGCGTCTTTCGCAATGAACTGGGGCAGCACGGCGACCATGAAGATGATGCCCTTGGGGTTGGTGGCATTGGTCAGAAAGCCCGTCAGCACGCGCTGGCCGAAGGAGGGCGGCTCGACCGCGCTGCCGGCGGCCAGCATGCCCGAGGGCGCAGCGCGCCACTGGGTGATGCCGCAGTAGATCAGGTACAGCGCGCCAATGGTCTTGGCGGCGCCGAACGCGAGATCAGAGGCCATCACCAGCGAACCCACCCCGGCGCCGGCGATGATGAACATCAGCAGAAGGCCCGCCTGGAGCCCCAGCACAGTGGCGCTGGCGCGGCGCAGGCCGTACGCCAGTCCGCTCGACATGGCCATGATGGCGCCGGAGCCAGGAGAGATGGCGATGATGGAGGCGGCGACGACGAAGGTGAACCAGGTGGCGAAGGACATGGACGGTGAAAACGGAAGAGGGGACAGCAGCGCCAGTTAAATGCGGCGCAAAAAAAGACGGCGGGCGGGCAGCAGCCGAAGCTGCCGCGCGCCCGCCCGGGAGCACGAGCGTGCTGCTTACTTCTTCTTCGGGTTGACGGCGGCCTTCAGGGTGGCGCCAGCCGAGAATTTTGGCGACTTCGACGCGGCGATCTTGATCGCTTCGCCGGTCGATGGGTTGCGGCCCTTGCGTGCGGCGCGCTTGGCGACGGAGAAGGTGCCGAAGCCGGTGATACCAACCGTGTCCCCTTTTTTCAGGCGCTCGGTGATGATCTCGATGACCGTGTTGATTGCGCCGTTGGCAGCGGTACCCGACATTTCGGTACGCTTCGCAAATTCAGCAATCAGTTCGCCTTTTTTCATAACTATCCTCCGGGGTTTAAAAGAGCGGGAAGATTAGCATAATTCTTGATCCGCGGAGAAATTTCTCATGGGCTCGCAAGAAAGGAAGCCAGACAGGGCTTGGTGCGCGGCGTTTCAGCCACATCCAGTGCGGCGCAGGCGATGGCCGATTGCCCCCTGCATTTGATGCGAATGCACATGGCCGCGCCCGTTCGCGGCAGCGCAACCACGCTGGCCAACGGGCCGCCGAAGTCAAACAAAAGTCAAACCGTGGCTCAGGCGAGCACGGGGTCGCTGCTCAGGCGCGAGCGCAGTGCAGCATTGATCAGGGTCTGGTAGCCCTTGCCGCTTTGCTCGGACAGTGAGCGAAATTGCGACAGCACTTCGTCGTCGAGATAAATGGTGATGCGGGTCTTGCGCTTGACGGGACGGGCCGTGCGTGGCGCGAGCGTGGGCAGGTCGGCGATGGCGTTGATGGTGGTGTTGATGGTGGTGTTCATGGTGGTGTCCACTGAGTTCCCCTGAAAAGTGGCCGCTGGCAGGTGCAGCCGGTCAGTGAAATCGACTATACGCGCCAGCCGCGGCGGCGCAGTCGAAAAGCGACGAAGTGCGTTTTTCGCTGGATGGAACGCAAAATCGGCGGCTGATCCGTGCGCCTCGCGCGCCTCGGTTAAGATGGTCGCTCTTTCACAAACGTCAATACGGAGACACGCGCCCATGGCTGGAGGCAGTTTGCTGGCATTAATCGACGATATCGCCACCATCCTCGATGACGTCGCCCTCATGAGCAAGGTGGCGGCCAAGAAAACCGCGGGGGTGCTGGGCGACGACCTCGCCCTGAACGCCCAGCAGGTCTCGGGCGTGAACGCGGACCGCGAATTGCCGGTCGTGTGGGCGGTCGCCGTCGGCTCGCTCAAGAACAAGGCCATCCTGGTGCCGGCCGCGTTGGCCATCAGCGCCTTTGCGCCCTGGGCCATCACGCCCCTGCTGATGGTGGGCGGCGCCTATCTCTGCTACGAAGGGTTTGAAAAGCTGGCCCACAAGTTCCTGCACAGTGCCGCGGAAGATGCGGCGCATCACGAGGAACTGAGCCATGCCCTGGCCGACCCCGCCGTCGACCTGCTGGCGCTGGAGAAAGATAAAGTCAAAGGCGCCGTGCGCACGGATTTTATTTTGTCCGCTGAAATCATCGTGATTGCCCTGGGGACCGTGGCCAGCGCGCCCTTTTCCCAGCAGGTCGCCGTGCTGCTCGCCATCGCCGTGATCATGACGGTGGGCGTGTATGGCCTGGTCGGCGCGATCGTCAAGATCGATGACCTGGGCCTGTTTTTGAGCCGCCGCGCCGGCGCCCTGGCGCGTGCGATTGGCGCCGTGCTGCTGGCGGGCGCCCCCTTGCTCATGAAAACCCTGTCCGTGGTCGGCACGGCCGCCATGTTCATGGTCGGCGGCAGCATTCTGATGCACGGCGTGCCGGCCTTGCACCACCTG
>JBJMVV010000263.1:0-11827 GCA_045810505.1 Massilia sp. | reverse complement strand
CGCCGCGCTGCTACCCGTCGGATCCGTGTCCGTGTCGGTCGCAGCATCTGTCCGATCGGGTACGGCGGCCCCCTGCCGGACGCGCGACCGTGGGGAGCGGTGCGGCTCCGCACCGCTCCCCCCGCACGCCCCCGCCCTACCTGTGCTACATTCGCGCCTCCATGCCCCACCTCAAATACCTCTCCGCCTATTCCGACCAGACCCGCGCCCAGGTCGCCGCCCTGATCGAGCAGGGCCAACTCGCTGACGTGCTCAAAAAACGCTACCCGCGCGCCCACGATATCCGCACCGACAAGGCCCTGTTCGACTACGTCCAGGACCTGCGTTCTGAATTCCTGCGCAATGCCGACCCCATCAACAAAGTCGCCTACGACAGCAAGATCCAGGTCATCGAGCACGCGCTGGGCCTGCACACGGCCATCTCGCGCGTCCAGGGCAGCAAGCTCAAGGCGAAGCGCGAGATCCGCATCGCCACCGTATTCAAGCAGGTGCCGCTGGAATTGCTGCGCATGATCGCCGTGCACGAACTGGCGCACGTAAAGGAAAAGCAGCACGACAAGGCCTTCTATAAATTGTGCTGCTATATGGAACCGCAGTACCACCAGTACGAATTCGACCTGCGCCTGGTGCTGACCCATCTCGATACGGCCACGACGCCGCTGTGGTCCTGATCAAACCGGCATCTTCTTTCTATTCCTGACAATCTTGCGCGTTCAATTGTTGCAGCGATGCACAAAATGGCGCGCAAGAAGTGTTACTCCTGGTAAATTTATCGACAGTTACGGTTGCCTTGTTTACAGTTAATGACTTGGCGCAACAGTATTTCGTCATAAATATGGCAATACCCGTGCTCGCCGCGGGCAATTGCACCAGCACACAGAGCGGCGCAGCCCGCCAGCACAGGAATCGTTTTACATGCTTTTGCAACAACAAGTTCTGCCGCCAATGGCGCCGCGTTCACGCCTCGCGGTCGCTACCGCGCTGGGCCTGGCGGCCTGCTGCGCCATCGCACCCTGCCACGCCGAGGACAGCATCGCGCCCGCCGTCCCTTTCTACAAGCTCAGTGGCTTCGCTACCGCCGCCCTGTCCTGGTCCGACAGCGGCGACGCCGACTACACTTCGTCCGTATTAAAAGGCAGCGGCGCCGGCGCCACCTCGCGCCTTTCCGCCAATGTCGACAGCCGGCTCGGCCTGCAGCTCGACCTCAATCTCGCCGCGCAATGGTCGGCCGTGCTGCAGGTGATCAGCGAACAGCGCCTCGACAAGAACTACCGCCCCACCGTCGAATGGGCCAACGTCAAATACCAGGCCACGCCGGAACTGGCGCTGCGCGCCGGGCGCATCGCCCTGCCGATGTTCCTCGCCGCCGACTACCGCAAGATCGGCTACGCCTACCCCTGGGTGCGCACACCCGTGGAAGTGTATGGCGCCATTGCCGTCACCAGCAGCGACGGCGTCGACGCCACGTATCGCTGGCGCGCGGGCGAGGTCAAGAACCTCACCCAGGTTTTCTACGGCCGCAATAACGTGGCCCTGCCCACGGCCGGCCGCATCGAAGCGCGCAAGGTGGCCGGCTTCGCCCACACGGCGGAAATGGGCGCGGCAAGCGCGCGCCTGTCGGTGCTGTCGACCGAACTGACGGTCGATATCATCCCGACGTTTTTCGCCGGCCTGCGCCAGTTCGGCGCGCCCGGCATGGCGCTGGCGAACCGCTACGAATCAAAACAGAAGCATGCCAGCGCCGTCAGCCTGGGCCTGAACTACGATCCAGGTGCATGGTTCGTGATGGCCGAAAGTGGCCGCATGCGCACCAATTCCTTCCTGGGTGACTCTACCAGCCTGTACGCAGGCGGCGGTCTGCGTCACGGCGCCTTGACGCCCTTCGCCACCTACGCCCGGGTGCGCGCCGACAGCCCCACCACCTCGCCCGGCCTGCCGCTGGCGAACCTGCCGCCAGCCGCCGCCGCCGCCGGCGCAGCCCTGAACGGCTACCTTGGCTGGCTGCTCACCACCGCTCCCGAGCAGCATACTGTCAGCGCCGGCCTGCGCTGGGACTTCGCGCCCTCGATGGCGCTGACCGGGCAGTTCGACCGGGTCACCCCGGATGGCGTCTCGCGCGGCACTTTCATTAATGTGCAACCGGGCTTCAGGTCCGGCCGATCGATCGATATCACGAGCGTTGCGCTCAACGTGGTGTTCTGATGGGCGCGCCACGGACCCCCTTGTGCGCGCTGGCCCTGCTGGCGGCGTTGATCGCCATGCCAGCGCGCGCCGCCGCCGAAATCGTCGTCATCGTCTCGGCCAAAAATCCCGTCAGTGCCCTGCGCGCCGACCAGGTGGCCGATATTTTCCTGGGCCAGAGCGCGCGCCTGCCCGATGGCGCCGAAGTGGTGGCGCTCGACCATAGCGTGGGCGCGCCCCTGCGCGACGAGTTTTACCAGAAGGTCTCGTCGCGTACGCCGCCGCTGATGAAGGCCTACTGGGCCAAGATGATTTTTACCGGCCGCGGTCAGCCGCCGCGCGAACTGCCCTCCAGCGCCGCCGTGCGGCGCCTGGTGGCCGACAACCCGGCGGTGATCGGCTACATCGACCGCTCCGCGCTCGACGCTTCGGTCAAGCCGGTGCTGGTGCTGCACTAGCGGCCACGCATTGACCCCGCCATGCCGCTGACCGCCCCCCACGCCACCGCCATCGCCCGTCTCAAGGGCGATCCGGACAAGCGCGCCATCGCCGCGCGCTGGTTGCGCCGTGGCCTGGAAACGCACATCTCGCTGCCCCTGTTCGCACTGCTGCTGCTGGCGGCCATCTGGACACTGACTTTCCACTTCATCGCGGCCGACCGGGTGGCGGCCAACAGCGCGGCGCTCGAATCGGTCCAGGAGATGGCCGACACCTACGAGGCCCAGCTGGCGCGCAACCTCGGCGGCATCGACCAGACCCTCAAGATCCTCAAGTTCGCCGTTCAGACCAAGGGCGCCGGCGCCGCCCTGCAAAGCCTCGCCTCCAAAGGACTGCTGCCATCGGGCCTGGTGTTCGTCGTCAGCATCGCCGACAAGGACGGCCGCATCGTCGCCAGCAATCCTCCGGCGCCTCACATCAGCGTGGCGGGCGAATCCTATTTCGAAGTCCACCGCGACAACCCCGGCGACATGCCCTATGTCAGCCGGATGCTGCGCGACGCCGCCAACCCCGAGTGGCACCTGCACTTCACGCGCCGCATCGACGATGCCGCCGGCAGCTTTGCCGGCGTCGTCATCGTCGAAGCCGATCCGGCCTACTTCACCAGCGGCTACGAGCGCTCGCGCCAGGGCGCGCAGGGCGCCATGGGCATGTTCGGCAACGATGGCGTGTTTCGCGCCATGCGGGTGGGCGAAGCCGTCAGCTGGGGCCAGCCGGCGCGCCTCGGTGAACCCGGTCGCCCGCTGGGCGCCACTGCCAGCAGCTGGGACGGACGGCTGCGCTACACGGCCGTGCGGCGCCTGAACGGCTTCCCTCTCACGGCCATGGTGGCGCTCGACCGCGAGGAGCAGTTTGCCCCGTTCGAGCAGCACCGCCGCAACTGGCTGTGGGCCGCCGCCGGCATCAGCGTGCTGCTCATCGCCGTGGTCGCGCTGGTGTGCGTGTGGTCCTGGCAGCTCACCCGTACCCAGCGCCGCATCCGGCGCGCCCAGGAGACCTTCGCGGCCGCCTCCGAAGCGAGTCTGGACGCCTTTTTTGTGATGCGCAGCGTGTTTGACGAGTCGGGGGCGATTGTTGATTTCGTGATCGAAGCGACCAACGGGCGCGCCGAGCAGCTCACGGGCCTGCGCCGCAATATCCTTGAAGGGGGCCGCCTGCTCGAGCTGATGCCGTCGTACCGCGACAACGGCATTTTTGATGACATGGTCAAGGCGGCCCTGCTGGGCGGGATGCGCGAAGCGGAATGGCGCGGCGTCACCGAGCGCACCCGCGACACCTGGATGCACCGCCAGGTGGTGGCGGTGGAAGCGGGCGTGGTGGCGATCGTGCGTGACATCACCGAGCGCAAACGGGCGGAAGAACGCATCAAGCACATGGCGCACCATGACGCGCTGACCGGCCTGCCCAACCGCAGCCTGATCGGCGACCGCCTCGACCAGGCCATCCTGCACGCCCAGCGCAAGCGGCGCTGCGTGGCGGTGGCCTTCATCGACCTCGATGGTTTTAAACTGGTCAATGACGGCCTCGGTCACAACGCCGGCGACGAACTGCTAAAGGTGGTGGGCGCGCGCATGCAGCAGTGCCTGCGCGCCGACGATACGCTGGGCCGTTTTGGCGGCGACGAATTCGTCGTCATCCTCTCCGACCTGGCCGACAACGCGCTGGCGGTGACGCCGGTGCTGGAAAAAATCCGCCAGGCCGTGCGCGAACCGGTGCAGGTCGAGGGCCAGCAGGTGCAAGTCAGCTGCAGCATGGGCGTGGTGATGTACCCGCGCGACGGCGTTGATCCGACCACCCTGATGATGAACGCCGACGCCGCCATGTACCGCGCCAAGGAACTGGGCAGCAATAACTTCCAGTTCTATACCAGCGAGATGAATGCCAGTGTCGAGGAAAAACTGGTGCTGCTCGACGGCCTGCGCCACGCCCTCGATGAAAACCAGCTGAGCCTCCTGTATCAGCCCAAGGTTGACCTCAGGAGCGGCCGCATCTTCGGCGTGGAGGCCCTGATCCGCTGGCACCATCCCGAGCACGGCATGATTTCGCCGCTGCGCTTCATCGGCCTGGCCGAGGAATCGGGCCTGATCGTATCGATCGGCGAGTGGGTGCTGCGCACCGCCTGCAGCCAGAACATGGCCTGGCGCGACGCGGGCCTGCCGCCGCTGTCGGTGTCGGTCAATGTCTCGCCGCGCCAGTTCGAGGAAAAGCGCCTGGTCGAACGGGTCGCGCTGGCGCTGGAGGAAAGCGGGCTCGATCCGGAAGCGCTGGAACTGGAAGTGACGGAAGGCCTGATCATGCGCGACCTGGAAAAATCAGTCGGCAAGATGCGCGAACTGAAGGCGATGGGGGTGGCGCTGTCGATCGACGACTTCGGCACCGGCTACTCGAGCCTGTCGGCGCTGAAGTCCTTCCCCATCAGCAGCCTGAAAATCGACAAGAGCTTTGTCAGCGAACTGGCAGACAACCAGGACGACCAGGCCATCGCCATGGCCGTCATCTCGCTCGGTCATAAATTGAATTTGCGTGTCATCGCCG
This sequence comes from Massilia sp., assembly GCA_045810505.1. Lineage (GTDB taxonomy): Bacteria > Pseudomonadota > Gammaproteobacteria > Burkholderiales > Burkholderiaceae_D > JAFCUW01. The sequence goes on along the minus strand of JBJMVV010000263.1, from coordinate 6,613 downwards.
AGGGCGTGGAGACGGAGCAGCAGGTCCGCTTCCTGCGCGAGAACGAGTGCGACGAAATGCAGGGCTATCTGTTCAGCCCACCCGTCAAACCAGAACGGATTGCCGAACTGCTGCGCGAGCAGGCGGCCACCGTCGCACCGTTATTATCCAAGGAGAGCCGCGATGTCGCAGCCGTTTAGCCTGAAGCGCCTGTTCATCGGCACCGAGCCCCGCATGCACCGCATGCTGGGCTACTGGGCCGCCACCTGCATCCTCTACGCCATGGGCATGCTGCTCATGCTCAGCCTGATCGACGGCGGCGTCGTCGACAGCAGCGCCGGCAACTCGCTCATCAAGGTTGGCATGACCAGCATCTTCGGCTGCTACCTCTTGATCCGGGCCAGCGATGTGCTGGGCCTGAAGCCCGCCCAACTGGCCGTGCTGCAGTCGCTGCTGGCCACCACCTGCAACGTCGCCGCCTATGCCCTGCTCGGGCCCGTGCGTGGCGCCTCGCTGATGATGCTGCTGGTGGTGGTGGTGTTCTGCACCTTTTCGCTGCGCACCCGCGCCACCCTGCTGCTGTGCGCCGTCGCCATCATCGAACTGGCCATCACCATGAGCACCATGGTGACCTCCTACCCCGAGCTGTACCCGCGCCGCATCGAGGTGGTCCATTTTGGCCTGGCCGTGATTGCGCTGGTGGCCGTGTCGCTGCTGACGGGCGAGATGAACAAGCTGCGCCAGCGCCTCAAGCGCCAGAAGGAAGAGCTGCTCACGGCCGTCGACACCATCCGCACGCTGGCGACGATGGACGAGCTGACGTCGCTGGCCAACCGGCGCCACATGAACGAGGTGCTGGGCGCGGAAGAACGCCGCCGGGGCATGCCCAGCCGGCGCGTCTGCATCGCCCTGCTGGACATCGATTTTTTCAAGAACATCAATGACCGCTACGGCCACGCCGGCGGCGACGCCGTCCTGCGCACCTTTGCCGCCGCCGCCCGCGCCGAACTGCGCGGCAACGACGTGCTGGCCCGCTGGGGCGGCGAAGAATTCCTGCTGTTGCTGCCCGATACCGATCTGGTGGAAGCCACCGGCGTCTTGAACCGCATGACGGAGCGGGTCGGTGCAATGTGCATCAGCGAACTTGATCGGGCCTTGAAGATTACCTTCTCGGCCGGGGTGGTCGAGCGCTGCGGCGAGGAGCCGTTTGCGGATACGATTTCGCGGGCGGACCGGGCGATGTACATCGCCAAGTCGTCGGGGCGCAATCGGGTGGTGCCGGTGGGGATTGGGGCGGCTGAAGCGATGACGGTTTCAGGCGCCATCGGCGCCTGACGCCCCAATCAATCGCTTCACCAGATCGTCGGCCCCGGCTTCGGCCATCATCAGGGCCGCATGCGACGGTCGCACAAAGCCTTCGCGCTCCTGGTGCGCCACGAAGGCAATCAGGCCATCGTAAAAACCGTTCACGTTCAACAGGCCCACCGGTTTGCTGTGGATGCCCAGCTGCGCCCAGGTGAGCATCTCGAACAGTTCTTCCAGCGTGCCCATCCCGCCCGGCATGGCGATGAAGCCGTCGGACAGGTCGGCCATCATGGCTTTACGCTCGTGCATGTCCTTGACGACGAACTGGCGGGTCAGGCCCGTGTGGCCCACTTCGCGCTCCAGCAGGGCGCGCGGGATCACGCCGGTCGCTTCGCCGCCCAGGCGCAGCACTTCGTCGGCGATGGCGCCCATCAGGCCGACCTTCCCGCCGCCGAACACCAGGCCGATATTGTGTTCGACCAGGGCGGCGGCGGTGGCGCGGGCCGCCTGCGCATAAACGGGATCGGCGCCGAGGGCGGCTCCGCAGTAGACGGCAATGGCTTTCATCAGGCTTCCAGGTGTTGTTTGGCGCGTTCGACTTCGAGATGTTCCTTGGCGTCGGCCGGGGGCATTGCCGCCGCCTGGCGATACAGGGTACGCGCGGCGTCTATCGCCTTTTTGCCCTCATAGCGCAACTTGGCGTTGGCCAGTTCCGTGTAGGCGCCGGGGTCGTGGGGATTGAGGTCGATGGCCTGGCGGAAGGCGCCCTGACAATCCTCCTTGCGCGCGCCATAGCTCACGCTGGCGATCATAGGGCCGGTGGCGCCGACGATTTCAGCGTGGTAGACGCCCAGCGCCAGCCATGCGTCGGCGTGCTTTGGCGAGAGCGCGATGGCTTTTGCCAGGCCCGCCCTTACCTTCGGCGCCATCCCTTTGGCCAGCGCCTTGACCACCGAGCAGCTCTGGGCATAGCGGCCGATCGCGTAGGCCTGCCAGTAAAAGCCGGCCGGGTTGTCGGGCTGTTCGCGCTGCTGGCGCTCGCAGCGTTCGCCGACGACGTCGAACAGGGCCAGTTTGGCGTGCAGGTCGGTTTCAATCAGGCTGGCGTAGACGCAGGTGGCCTTGTGCGCCACGCAGTAGCCGTCAACGCCCTGGGCCAGGCCCAGTTTCATGGCGCGGTAAAAGTCGCCCGCGTGGTAGGCGCTCCAGGCCTCGGCCACGCCGGCCCTGGCCGGATACGGCTCGGCGTCGGACAGGTGCAGGCGCTGCCAGTGCTCGCGCAGGGCCTCGCCCTCGTAGCGGTAGCCAGCGGCATCGGGGTACAGATCGGCAAACGAAGTCCAGTTCATGGCGCCTCCTAGATCGGCTCGATTTTTTTCAGGTACTCCTGCGAGAGCTTGTCGAACAGGCGCCCGGTATCGCCCCGCAGGTAGGGACCGAGCATGGACAGCACCTGGTAGCAGCCCCGCGCGAGCGCGTCGGACATGGCCTGGGGCTCGGTGTAATTGCGCGGATTGCGCACGTATTCGTAGGACAGCCAGTAGGTCGCCACCACCACCATATTGGTCGCCATGGCGTCGATCTGGGCGTCGCCCGCTTCCAGCGAATGCTCGCTGCGCAGGTCGAGGCAGAGCTGGCGCGCCACCTTGATCTTGTGCGCCAGGATGACCTTGAAGTGCAGTTCGAGCTTGCGGTTGCGCGAGAGCAGATCGTTGAGATCCCGGTAGAAAAAGCGGTAGCGCCAGATCAGTTCAAACATCAGGTGCAGGTAGAGCCAGACGTCTTCGAGATTGGAGCGGCGCGCATCGGGCACCGTCAGGATGCGCTCGATTTCCGTTTCAAACTGGACGAAGATCGAATTGACGATGTCGTCCTTGTTGCGGAAGTGGTAGTACAGATTGCCGGGCGAGATATTCATCTCTTCGGCGATGACGGTGGTGGTGATGTTCGGTTCGCCAAACTCGTTGAACAGCCGCAGCGACAATTCGAGGATGCGTTCGCGGGTTCTGCGTGGAGCTTTCTGGAGCATGGCGGGTTCAGTGTGTTCTGGCGTGGTTCTGCCTCAAGCATACACCAAGGCACCGGGGCCGGCGCAGCGCTGGCGTGCTAGTTGCGACCATGGTCCTCATCCAGGCGCGCCTGCAGCGCGCGCACCTGCTCGGCCAGCGCCGCCACCTGGGCCGCCAGCGCGTCAAGATCGCGCCGCGCCGGCACCCCGATGGCGCCCAGCGCACGCACCACGCGGTCTTCAAAGACCTGTTCGAGCTTGTCCCAGGAGCGCCCGGCCGGCTGCCCGCTGCTCGCTTCTTCCGTGCCCTCCTCCTCTGCCGGATCGCTGGTGGCGCGCACCCGCTGCTGCAGCACGCTGCCCTCGGCCACCAGGCGCTGGAAATCCTGCTCGCCGCCGGCCTGCTGTTCCTTTTCAGCCTTGACGAACGCGCCCAGGCCGGCCTGCCAGATCTGCTGGGCCGAGGTGCGCACCGCCTGCGCCAGTTGCTGATCGTGGTCGTCAGCCACTTCGGATAGTTTTTTGGCCATGGGGCCTCCTGTAGGGATCATGCCGGACCCGCCCGCGCCCGGTCTTCAATTGCAGTTAATTATAGTGGCGGCCCATGGAGCGGGCATTCTAAAGCGTGCGCGCCTCAGCCAGGCGCAGGCCTTCGGCCACGGCCGCCTGCAGCGCCGCGCCATCGAAGGGCTTAAGTAGCTGCAGGTCGATGTCGCCCCGCTCGGCCGCCAGCGCCAGCGCAGCGGACGGCTCGGCGGCGGTGAGCATGATGCGGTAGCAGGACGGCGCCAGCTGGCGCGCCCGTTCGAGAAAGGCCGCGCCCGTGGTCAAGGGCATGCACTGGTCACAGATGATCAGGCGCACCGGGTGCAGCTGCAGCAGGCCGACGGCATCGACGGGACTGGCGGCCGTGAGGATGCGGTAACCCTGCGGTTCCAGTAAATCGCGCAGCAGGTCGAGCATGAAGGGATCGTCATCGACCAGCAGGACGGTGGCGGGCCCGCCGGCGCTTGGCAAAAACGGCGCCAGCTGGACGACGAACTGCTCCGGCTCGATCGGCTTGGCGACATAGCCGTCAAAGCCGGCGGCAAGCAGGCGCTCGCGGTCGCCCAGCATGGCCAGCGCCGTCACCGCCAGCACGGGAGTATGGGCGGTCGCACCGTGCTGGCGCAGGGCCGCGACGACGCCGAAGCCGTCGAGCCGGGGCAGGTGGACGTCGCACAGGATCAGGTCGGGCGCCTCCTGCTGCGCCATCGCCACGCCGGCCTCGCCATCGAAGGCCATCAGCGGCGTGTGGCCGAATGCGCTCAGGAGATACGCCATCAATTCCATATTGGTGGGATTGTCTTCTATGATGAGGATGCGAGCGCCCAAGGCAGTGTCCCGTTGTGTAGTTTGAATTACGTGTCCAGCTTAACCGTACAGGCGGCCTGCTGTCCATGGCAGCGCCGGATCTCCGCCATGACGCAGTCGAGTACCCGGCCGTTGCTGCCCAGCGCGACGTGACCGATGCCGGCAAAGGCGATATTGCGCGCTCCGTCCAGGCAGCTGGAGGTTTGCGGCGAGACGATATTGTCGTGATGGGTCCAGAGCGAAACGATGCGCGCACGCGTGGCCGCGCTTTCAGCGGCGGCCAGCCCGCGCAGCCAGTCGCTCGCCTCGCCACTGCGTGCGCGCCGCATCTGGGCCGCATTGATGCCGACACCGAGGTTGGCCAGCACGGTGCCGTGGTGGGGCGAACCGAGGGTGATCAGGCGCGCCAGCCGCGCCTGGCCCTCGGCGCCGGCGCTGCGCAGCCATGCGCGCGCCACCAGCCCGCCCATGCTGTGGGCGACGACGATGAGCTGCTTGGCGCCGCTGGCCACGCACAGCGCCGCCGCGGCAGCGTCAACCTGGGCCGCATAGGCATCGATGTCGCCGGTGACGGGAGACAGGTCGACGGTGGCATGGCTGATACGCGCGCTATCGAGGCGCCGCAGCAGGTGGTGCCAGTAGCCGCTATTACAGCCATAACCGTGCAGCAGCAGCACGGGCGGCGCTGGCGAATCAGGGTAGATCACCTGGCGCGCCCGCCCGCGCGGGGTATGCCAGGACGACTGCAGCATGCTGGCGACGAATTCCTCGCCCCATAAACGCAGCCAGCCGGCCAGCCCTGGACGGCATTCAGGCGGGGTCGGACTGGCGCTGCGGGCGCTGAGCAAAAAATTATTCGTGAAGATCAGGGCGCGCACCAGCACCAGCACCGCCATGGCGCCCACCAGCGCGGCGCCAGCGGTCCAGCCCTGCCAGCGCAGCAGGCCGGCCACCAGCAGCACGCCCAGCGCCTGCAGCGCCAGCAGAAGGCGCAGCATGCCGGCGGCGCTCAGTGAACTGTTCATGCGAGCTGCTTTGCCAGTTCGCTGGCCAGGCGGGCCGTGAGGCCGTAGATCGACAGCTGGGGATTGGCTCCCACCGAGGTCGGAAACAGCGAGCCATCGTGCACCGACAGGTTGCGTACCTGGCGGTAGCGGCCATCGGGCGCCACCACGCCCGAGCGGGCGTCGCCGCTCATGGCGCAGCCGCCCATGACGTGGGCCGAGACCACGCGTGCCTGGTGCGCCTTCATCTCCAGCCGTCCGATCGCGTCCTTCGCCGCCGCCCAGCTGGGGTACAGCGCGGCCGCTTCGTGGATTGGCTTGACCTGGCGGGCTCCGGCGGCGAACTGGATTTCCGCCATCGTCAACAGGGCGCGCCGCACGCCCTCCCACAGATAGGGCGTGAGCGGATAGTCCAGCACGGGCGCGCCGTCCTTTTGCAGGCTCACGCTGCCGCCGGCCGCGTCGTCATGAAAGCCGTCGCGCAGCAGCGCCAATAAAGCCTGCTGGTGGGCGAACTGGCGGGCGGCGGCTGCGTGGTCGGCGCCAAAGCCGGCGAAGGTGGTCGCCATCAGCACGGGGTGCAGGGGTGGCGCTTCGAGCTTGTAGCCGATCGGGCCGTCCAGCGGGCCGGCCTGCAGAAAATGGTCCGAATAGATGGTCTGCGGCGCACCCGCCCAGGCATCGACGGGCTGGTCGAACAGGGCTGCCGAAACCACTGTCGGATGCAGGAAGGTGCGGCGGCCCAGCAGGCCATTGGGGTCAGGCGCGCCGGAGCGCAGCAGTAGGCCGGGACCGTTGATGGCGCCGCCGGCGACGATGAAGTGGCGCGCGCGCAGGGTGACGACGCGCCCGCTTGGCGCCAGGCCGTCCGCATGCAACGCAATGCAGCGCAGATGATCGACGGCGTCGCCCTTGAAGACGAGCCGTTCGGCCCGCGCGCGGGTGGTCAGGGTGGCGCCGCCAT
>JBJMVV010000262.1:0-33902 GCA_045810505.1 Massilia sp. | reverse complement strand
GCAGGAACAGCGGATCGAAAAATGGGGACAGGCCCGCAGGGCCAGTCCCCGGCGCTAATCAAAACAACGACGGCTCGGAAAGCTGCACCAGCAGCTTCTTGACCGGCGCCGGTAAGGGCGCCTTCTCGATCTTGTCCAGATCCCACCACACAAAGCCATCAACATCCGCGGCACGCGCCGACAGCGCCACCTGCCTTGGATGAATATGTAGCTTGTAATGGGTAAAACCATGCGTCAACGGCAGCAAGGTATCGATGGTATCAACCGCCCCAAACCTCTCGGCTGAAGCCAACGGATCGGGCAGGTCAACGTCGATGGAAACATGTCCATCCACTTCCGGCAGCGACAATAATCCGCCCCAGATTCCCGAATCGGCGCGCTGCTCGAGCAGCACCTGGCCGGCATCGACCACCACCAGCATGGCGGCGCGCTTCTCCGGCGTGGCCTTGGATGGCTTCCTGACCGGCAGTTCGGCCGTGCGCCCGGTCGCAAACGCGACGCAGCGATCTTTTAAAGGGCAGCGCTCGCAAGCGGGATTGGCGCGCGTGCAAAGCGTCGCGCCCAGGTCCATCAAACCCTGGGTGTAGCGCTCGATGCCGGCGCCGCCTTCCGGCAGCAGGGCTTCGGCGCGCCGCCACAGCGCGTCTTCCACTGGTTTGATGCCGGGATACTGTTCAATGCCGAACACGCGCGCGAACACGCGCTTGACGTTGCCATCCAAAATGGCGGCGCGGGTGCCGTAAGCAAAAGCTGAAATGGCCGCGGCGGTGGAGCGGCCGATGCCGGGCAAGTCGGCCAGCAGATGGGGATCGATGGGAAACTGGCCGCCGTATTCGGCCACCACCCGCCTGGCGCAGGCGTGCAGGTTGCGCGCCCGGGTGTAGTAACCAAGGCCGCTCCACAGCGCCATCACTTCTTCGGATGAGGCTTCGGCCAGCGCTTCGACGCTGGGGCAGCGTTCCAGGAAGCGCGCATAGTATTCCAGCACGGCCGCCACCTGGGTTTGCTGCAGCATGATCTCGGAAAGCCAGATGCGGTAGGCGTCGCGGGTGTTTTGCCAGGGCAGGGCGTGGCGCCCGTGCTCGCGCTGCCAGTCGATCACGGCGGCCGAAAAAGAAGGATCGGCCAGCTCATGTAAATCGTTTACGACTTTTTTCACGCCGCCGCGTCCAGTGCCGCCGGTGGCGCATCGAGCGCCACGTTCACGCTTTCGGCCAGCTGGCGCAGCTGGCCATGCACCCGCTCCAGGTTGCCGTGGGTGGTCTCGAACGCTTCGATCTTCTGTTCGAGGCTGTCGGTGGCGTCGTGGATGCGGGAGATGGAGGCAAGGCGGTGCTTGAGCTGGTCCTTGTGCTGGCGGATCTGCGCTTCCAGCGGCGCCATGATCACCTTCAGCCACGCTTCCACGTCCGCGTTGGCGGCGCGGTAGGTGCGCCGCACGCGCGAGGCGATGGAATCAAAGAAGCGCTCCATCAGGGTGGTGCGGCCCGTGATGATGAGGGTGGTGGTGCCGAACTGCTTCTGGTAGACCGCCTCGATGGCGTCGATCTCGGCGCGGTATTTTTCAAATGAGAACAGCATCGGCAGGGACAGCGCCAGACCATGTTCAGCGGAGAATTTCTTGTACATCGATTCCATCATGGCGCCGATTTCGGCCACCTTGCTGCTGGCCTGATCGAGGTTGGCGCGGGCCTGGTCGAAGAAGAATTTCACAGGGCCGCGCATGCCCGTGGCAAAGCGGCTTGCCTGCATCGCTTCGCGCACGGCATTGACTTCTTCCTGTACCGCGTCCATGCCCATGGTGGCGAACAGCTCGGTCGACAGGCGCGTGAACACGGCGCGGGTGCCCTGCAGTTTGACCAGGCTGGCGTCGAATTCCTTCTTTTCGATTTCGACCCGCTTCATCATGTGGGCGATGACGGTCTTGTTCTTGCCGCGCAGGCTGCGCAGTTCCTGCAACTGCTCGATCACATCGCGCCCGCGCGCGCCCAGCATGGCCTGCTGGGCGGTGGCCAGTTGCGCCATGTCGTCCTGCAGTTGGGCGCGGATGATCTCCTTTTTCGCCGGGATCAGCTCATTGAACAGGGCTGCTTCCAGCGCGCCCAGGCGGCTCTTTTCCAGCAGCGCCATGTCGTCGTTGATCTTGGCCACCAGCGCCTTTTGCGCTGACACGGGATACACCTGGCGCGGCGACAGCGCCAGCAGGTGAGCGACGCTGGCCTGCTGGCGCGCGATCTCCGCTTCGTTGACGGCGTCCGTTTTCAGTTCGTCCCACATGGCGTCGATCTTGTTGAGCACCACGATGCGGCCGCGTCCCGGTCCGATGTGGGTGCGCCAGACGTCGATATCGCTTTTCGTCACGCCCGTTTCCGCCGCCAGGATGAACAGCACCGCGTGCGCGTTGGGGATCAGGTTCAGGGTCAGTTCGGGCTCGGTGCCGATGGCGTTCAGGCCCGGCGTATCGAGAATCACCAGGCCCTGTTTGAGCAGCGGGTGAGGGAAATTGATGATGGCGTGACGCCACAGCGACACTTCCACCATGCCGTGTTCATCGAGCGTGGCGGCGGCGTCCGGATCGTCCTCGTCATACAGGCCATAGCGCTTCGCTTCCGCCGGCGTGACGAACTTGGTGAGACTGACCTGTTTGAACGTCTCCGTCATGTGCGCGCTGTCGTCGAGCCGCAGGGGCAGCACGGTCCAGGCCTTGGCATCGTCGCGGTAGTCGCTGGTGGAGAGGTTGCCGGCACGCGTTTCAATCGGCAGCAGGCGCAGGCTGGGCGGGTGGGCCGGGTCGTACATCAGCTCGGTCGGGCACATGGTGGTGCGGCCGGCCGCCGAGGGCAGGATGCGCTGGCCGTAATCGGCGAAGAACAGGGCGTTGATGAGCTCGGATTTACCGCGCGAAAATTCCGCCACAAACGCCACCGACAGCTTGTCGTCAGCCAGCCGGGCCAGGGCGCGCGCGATACGCTGCTCGGTCGCGCCGTCCGTCAATTCGGCCGCGTTGACCCACATCTGGTAACTTTCCAGCGCAGCGACGACACCCTGGCGCCAGCTACTATAATGTTGAAAATCCTGCACCATCGTTCACCCCAGCCTGTTCTCGATTACTTCTGACAGTTCACACAATAAAACGTTGACCGCTGCCCCTGCACGATCCGGCGGATCGGCGTGCCACAGTTGCGGCACGGCACTCCCTCACGATCATAGACGAAATATGTCTGTTGGAAATAGCCCGATTGGCCGTTCACCGCAATAAAGTCCTTGAGGGTACTGCCCCCTTGCACGATTGCCTCGGCCAGGATGTCGCGGATGGCTTGCGCGAGCTTGTCATAACGGCCACGCGAGATGCGGCCCGCCGCCGTTTTCGGGTTGATGCGGGCGCGGAACAGGCTCTCGCAGGCGTAGATATTGCCCACTCCCACCACGATATCGCCCGCCAGCAGGAACTGCTTGACGGACGTGGTGCGGCCCCGGCTGGCCTTGAACAGGGTCTCGCCCGTGAACTGGTCTTCGAGCGGCTCGACGCCCAGGTCGCGCAGCAGCACGTGTGATGACAATTCGCCATCGTCGTTGGCATGCCACAGTACGGCGCCAAAACGGCGCGGATCGTTCATGCGCAGCGCCTGCTCTCCCTGGTCGCCCGTCACGACGAGATCAAAATGATCATGCTTTTTTACTGCCGTGGCGGGATCGAGCACGCGCAGGTGGCCGGACATGCCGAGGTGGATGATCAGGGTGCCATGGTCGAAATGGACCAGCAGGTATTTGCCGCGCCGCCCGATATTGCGTACGCGCCGGCCCGCCAGCAGTTCGGACAGGGCAGGGGGGAAGGGCCAGCGCAGGCCGTCACGGCGCAGCAGCACGCGCTCGACCAGGCGGCCTTCCAGGTGGGGCGCAACGCCGCGCCGGGTGACTTCAACTTCGGGTAATTCAGGCATGGCAGGGGGTCAACTGGTGTAACGCGGCATTGCTGCACGCGGCGAGGTGGTTGCGCGTAGAATCTGACATCACTCGTGTCATCTGGAATTGCCTTGAAAAACGCTTTCGCCATTGTAACCTTGGCCGGCCTCCTGACGGCGTGCACCACGCCCGCCAGCCAGGCGCCAACCGCCCCCATTGCCAAGTCGAGCGCAGCGCCGGAAGGTGCGCCAGGCGGCGTGCCGCCACCGCCGGCGTCCGCGTCCGCGCGTGGGATGGACTGGTCGGTCGAGCGCACCACGCCCGACTCCACGGCCGGCGTCGATGAGGACGGCAACAAGGTCGAGCCCAGCCAGCCGCTGCCCAACGCAACGCTGACCAGCGAACTGCTGTACAAGCTCATGAAAGCCGAGCTCGATTTCAAGCAGGGCAACTGGCAAGCCCCTTACACGACCATGATGGAAGCGGCGCGGGTCACGCGCGATCCCCGCCTCGCGCAGCGCGCCACTGAAATGGCGCTGGCCTCGCGCCAGGGCGAGCCGACCCTGGCCGCCATCCGACTGTGGCGCGAACTGGCGCCACAGTCCGATGAAGCCACCCAGTACTACCTGGGCTTTGTCGTGCTGTCCGACGATATCACCGATGCCGAAGCGATCTTTCGCGCCCGCCTGTCCGCCGCCACGCCGGGCGAGCGTGGCCTCTTGATGTTCCAGACCCAGCAATTGCTGGGCCGCGCCAAGGACAAGGCCGCTGCCAACGCCATGCTGGAACGCCTGATCGCGCCTTACGCCGCCACCCTGGAAGGGCGCATTGTGCTGGCCCAGGCCGCCTTTACGCGGGGCGACAAGGAACGCGCCCAGAAAGAAGCGACCGCCGCCCTTGCCTTGAAACCGGAATCGGAAATCGCCGTGCTGATGGTGGCCCAGGTCACCGCCGACGAGAGCGCTGCCGAAGCGCTGCTGGCCCGCTTCATCAAGGCCAATCCGAACGCCCGCGAAGTGCGCACGGCGCATGCCAGATTGCTGGTGAATGCGCGCAAATTCGGCCCCGCCCGGGAAGAGTTGCGGGTGCTGCTCAAGACCCAGCCCGAGAACCTCTCGACCCTGTACGCGCTGGGCGTGGTCTCGCTGCAATTGAATGACATGGCCGGCGCCGAGGGCTATCTGAAGCGCTTCGCCACGGCGGCCACGCACCAGGCCGACACGGAAGCGGACACGGGCCGCGCCTACAGCCTGCTGGCGCAGTTGGCCGATGACCGAGGCGACGCCAAAGCCGCGCTGGGCTGGCTCGACAAGATCGACGAGGAGGACCGCGTCTGGTTTGCGGCGCAACTCAAACGCGCCCAGATCGTCGCCAAGGGCGGCGACGTCGCAGGCGCTCGCAAGATGCTGGCGGCCTTGCCGGCGCCGACCGAAGCCGAGCAGGCCCAGGTGCTCCTGGCGGACGGCCAGGTGCTGCGCGACGCTGCCCGCAACGACCAGGCCTACACCCTGCTGCAGGCGGGCGTGGCGAAATTTCCCGGCAACCCCGATCTGCTCTACGATTTCGCCATGATGGCGGAAAAGACGGGCCACCTCGACGACATGGAAAAAGCCCTGCGCGAAGTGATGGTGCAGGCGCCCGAGAACCATCACGCCTACAACGCCCTCGGTTATTCCCTGGCCGAGCGCAACGTGCGCCTGCCGGAAGCGCTCGAACTGATCGCCAAGGCCCTGCAAATGGCGCCGGACGATCCTTTCATCATGGACAGCATGGGCTGGGTACAATTCCGCATGGGGAACCTGAGCGCGGCCGAAGCCCAGTTGCGCCAGGCCTATGCCCTGCGCAGCGATCCGGAAATTGCGGTGCACCTGGGCGAAGTGCTGTGGCAGAAGGGCCAGCAGGCGGCCGCGCGCAAGCTCTGGCGTGAAGCGCGCAACAAGGATCCAAAAAACGATACCCTGAGAAATACCTTGTCGCGCCTGCGCACGAGCATGTAAGCCGTAACGAACCTTGACGAGAACAGATGCAAGTAAAAAAAATCATGGCGGCGGGCCTGTGCGCCGCGCTGCTGGGTGGTTGCGCCAGCCTGGCGCCCACTTCCTCCACCGTCGGCACGGGGCCGCTGGCGCCTTACCAGGACCAGTTTGAAACGGCAGGGCGCCTGTCCATCAACTACAAGCACAACGGCAATCCCGAGTCGCTCAGCGGCAAATTCACCTGGAAGCAGGCGCCGGCCCGGCTCGACGTGACCCTGTCGTCGCCGCTGGCGACGATTGCCACCATCACCGTCACCCCCGAGTCCGCCACCCTGGTGCAGTCGGACAAGGCGCCGAAAGTTGCCGCCGACCTCGACACGCTGACCGCCCAGTCGCTGGGCTGGACCTTGCCCGTGACGGGGTTGCGTGACTGGCTGCAAGGCTACGCCACCGCCGCCGACGGCAGCCGTTTTACGGCCTCGGCCGCGAACAATACCGTCACCACCCGCGACGGCTGGCGCCTGCGCTACGTCTCGTTTCAAAATGACGCGGCCGGCCGTCCGGCGCCGCGCCGCATCGACGCCGAGCGCACCGGTGCGGCCAATGTGGACGAACTGGCCCTGCGCATCGTGCTTGATTCTCCGCTCTGATGGCGCTGCGCTCACTGACGGGCTGCGCGGCCCCCGCAAAACTCAATCTCTTCCTGCACGTGACGGGCCGCCGCGCCGACGGCTACCACCTGCTGCAATCGGTGTTCCAGCTGATCGACCACGGCGACACGCTGGATTTTCAACTGCGTGACGACGGCCAGATCGTGCGCACCAGCGAACTGCCAGGCGTGCCTGCCGAGCGCGACCTGGTCGTGCGGGCCCTGCGCATTTTGCAGGCGGCGTTTGAGCAGCGCCATGGCTGCCTGCCGCCCGGCATCGAGGTGAACGTGCTCAAACGCCTGCCCATGGGCGGTGGCCTGGGCGGCGGTTCGTCCGACGCGGCCACGGCCCTCATGGCCGCCAATCACCTGTGGCAGGGCGGCTTCAGCAGCGAGGAACTGATGGCGCTGGGTCTGCCGCTGGGCGCCGACATCCCGTTTTTCCTGTTCGGCCGCAATGCCTTCGTGGAAGGCGTCGGTGAGCAGATGCAGGCGGTGGAAACGCCGGACGTTTGCTACCTCGTCATCGAACCTGGCGTCGAAGTGCCAACGGCGGCAATTTTTTCCGCCCCCGAATTGACAAGGTCAACAAAAGCGGTCAGAATAACGGACTTTTCCAGACACCTGGAGACAGAAAAATGTCTGCTGGGATATGGAAGAAACGATTTGCAAGCTGTTGCAACGAAGCTGTTCCCGCCGGTCGCTGAAGCGGTTGAATGGTTGAGTGAATATGGCGACGCCAGGATGACAGGTTCCGGAGCATGCGTGTTTTGCGCGTTTGCCGATGAAGCTGCGGCACTGGCGGTGCTGGCTGATGTGCCGCCTCGCTGGCGGGCCTGGACAGCTCGGTCGCTGCGGCGGCATCCGCTGCAAACGCAGTTGCAAGTTGGTGGTGTTATCGAATAGAATTTGGCCTGCCGCGATGTTTGACGATACAATGCGTTATACGTCGCGACAAGCAAGCAGTTGCGTAGGGGAATCGCCAAGCTGGTTAAGGCACTGGATTTTGATTCCAGCATACCAAGGTTCGAATCCTTGTTCCCCTGCCATTCATTTTGCCGGACTGTCGATGCGATTACGCGTCCAGCCGGCCGAATCGCCGGACCCGCGCTCGGGTCACTCCGTTTTCCGGTCGGTGCACTCACGGTGTTCCGACTTACATCAAGACTTCAACGTTTCTTCTCTGGGACTCCCATGGCTTACGAAAACCTGATGGTTTTTACCGGCAACGCTAACCCTGCGCTGGCAGAAGGAGTCGCAAAAAATCTCGGCATCCCGCTTGGCAAGGCAGTCGTCTCGAAATTCTCCGACGGCGAAGTGATGGTCGAGATCAATGAAAACGTCCGCGGTAAAGACGTCTTCGTGCTGCAATCGACCTGCGCACCGACCAACGACAGCCTGATGGAAATCATCCTGATGGTCGATGCCCTGAAACGCGCTTCCGCCGGCCGCATCACCGCCGCGATCCCGTATTTTGGTTATGCCCGCCAGGACCGTCGTCCCCGCTCGGCCCGCGTGGCAATTTCCGCCAAGGTTGTCGCCAACATGCTGGAAAAAGCCGGCGTCGAGCGCGTCCTGATCATGGACTTGCACGCTGACCAGATCCAGGGCTTCTTCGATATCCCGGTTGACAATATTTATGCGTCGCCCTTGCTGCTGGGCGACCTGCAGAAAAAGAATTACGACGACCTGCTGGTGGTCTCGCCCGACGTCGGCGGTGTGGTCCGCGCCCGCGCCCTGGCCAAGCGCCTCGGCTGCGATCTCGCCATCATCGACAAACGCCGCCCGAAGGCGAACGTGTCGGAAGTGATGAACATCATCGGTGAAGTCGAAGGCCGCAACTGCGTCATCATGGACGACATGGTCGATACGGCCGGCACCCTGACCAAGGCTGCTGAAGTGCTGAAAGAGCGCGGCGCCAAGAAAGTGGTGGCGTATTGCACCCACCCAGTGCTGTCGGGCCCGGCAATCGATCGCATCGCCGCCTCGCCCCTGGACGAACTGGTGGTGACGGACACGATTCCCCTGACGGCCGCCGGTGCTGCATGCAGCAAGATTCGCCAGGTGTCGTGTGCGCCATTGTTGGCAGAAACGTTTAAACGCATTATCAAGGGCGATTCGGTTATTTCGCTCTTCATCGACTAAGAACCCAGTTCTTCGACGATTGCGGCGCCCGGCGAAAGCCTGGGCGCCGTTGCCATTTTAAGAATTTACAGTTTTATCGGCCGCAAATTATCAGCAGCCGACTTTGGAAGCGCCTGGTCGCGGGCGTTTCAACCGCGGGGCAATCCAGCCCCGCAATTTATGGAGTAACACATGAAAGTTATCGCATTCAATCGTACGCTGCAGGGGTCCGGAGCGAGCCGCCGCCTGCGCACTTCCGGCCAGACGCCTGGCATCATCTACGGTGGCGCCGAAGCCCCGGTCCTGATCGCTCTGGACGGCAACGCGCTGTACCACGCGCTCAAGAAAGAAGCCTTCCACGGCTCGATCCTGGACCTGGAAATCGACGGCAAGAGCCAGCAAGTGCTGCTGCGCGACTTCCAGATGCACGCATTCAAGCAGATGGTTCTGCACGCTGACTTCCAGCGCGTCGATGCATCCCAGCCTGTGCACAAGAAAGTTGCACTGCACTTCATCAACGCCGACGTGTCGCCAGCAGTCAAACTGGGCGGCGCCGTCATTTCGCACGTTCTGAGCGACCTGGACATCAGCTGCCTGCCAGCCGACCTGCCAGAGTTCATCGAAGTCGACCTGTCGACCATCGAAGCTGGTGGTTCGATCCACGTGTCGGCACTGAAACTGCCAAAAGGCGTGACCGCTGTTGCTCACGGCGATGACCAGACCGTTGCTACCGCTGCTGTGCCAGCTGGCAAAGTGTCGGACGAAGCCGCTGCTGCGCCTGCCGCTGCCGCACCAGAAGCTGACGCCAAGAAGAAGTAATTTTCGCGTTCTGAAAAAACCCGTCTGGCGCAGGCCCGGCGGGTTTTTTTACGCCGTTTTGCCCGATAATCGCTGTTTTCCTTCTACTCACGACCATGTCCATCCGCCTCATCGTCGGTCTCGGCAATCCCGGCCCCGAATACGAACAAACCCGCCACAACGCCGGCTTCTGGCTGGTCGACCAGCTCGCCGACAGCCTGCCCGGCTGCCGCCTGCAGCACGAGTCGCGTTTCAATGCGAAGGTCGGCAAGGCCAAGGTGGGCGGCGAGGACCTGTGGCTGCTCGAGCCGCTCACCTTCATGAACCGCTCCGGCCTGTCAGTGGGCCAGCTGTGCCGCTTTTATAAAATCAATCCCGCCGAAGTGCTGGTGGTGCACGATGAGCTCGACCTGTCACCGGGCACGGTCAAGATGAAAAAAGGCGGCTCTTCGGGCGGTCACAACGGTTTAAAAGACATCACATCGGCGCTGGGCACTCAGGATTACTGGAGACTGCGCATCGGCATCGGCCATCCGCGCAGCCTCAACTCGCAGCAGGCGGTGGCCGATTTTGTGCTGCACCGGCCCCGCAAGGAGGAGCAGTCGCTGATCGACGAGTCCATTGAAAAAGCGCTGCGGGTGCTGCCCCTGGTTTTCGAGGGCAAGTTTGATATTGCAACCATGCAGCTGCACACCAACTGAATGAAAAGCGGCGCTAGGGCGCAAACACCGCCCGTACGCAGCCGTCCTGTTTATTCTTGAACATATCGTAGCCACGCGGCGCATCTTCCAGAGAAAAGCGGTGAGTGGCCAGGTAGGCCGGGTTCAGTTCTCCTTTTTGGGCGTGCCTCAGCAGCCGCTCCATGTAAGCCTGGCCATGCTGCTGTGCGCTACGCACCGTCATCCCCTTGTTCATGATCGCACCCATGGGAAACTTGTCGATCATGCCATACACGCCCAGCACCGACAGGGTCCCGCCTTTGCGGCAGGCCATGATGGCTTCGCGCAGGGCCTGGCCGCGGTCAGTTTCCAGCCGCAGCGCCTGCTTGACCCGGTCATAGGCATACTGCGGCCCCGTGCCATGCGCTTCCATGCCGACCGCGTCGATGCAGGCATCCGGGCCGCGCCCGCCGGTCATTTCACGCAGCGTATCGGGAATGCCGTCGACCTGGGTGTAGTCGATGGTCTCCGAGCCGGCATGCTGACGCGCCATCTGCAGGCGCTCGGGAAAACGGTCGATCGCGATCACCCGCTCGGCGCCCATCAGGCGCGCGCTCTGCTGCGCCATCAGGCCCACGCCGCCGCAGCCCCAGACTGCGACCGTGTCGCCGGGCTGGATGTCACAGAAGTCGGCGCCCATGTAGCCGGTCGGTGCGGCATCCGACAGGAACAGCGCTGTTTCGTCGGCGACGCCGTCCGGCACCTTGAAGCAGTCGTTGTCGGCAAACGGCACCCGCACGTACTGCGCGTGCGCGCCCGCGTAGCCGCCAAAGGCATGGGTGTAGCCATAAATGCCGGCGGTAGGCTGCCCACCCAGCAGGGGCGCCTGCAGTTCCGGCTTGGGGTGGGTGTTGTCGCACAGCGAATACAGCTTGTGTGCGCAATACCAGCATTGGCCGCACACGATAAACGAGGGCACCACCACCCGGTCGCCCTTGGCCACGCGCTTGACTTCGGGACCGGTTTCCTCGACCACGCCCATGAACTCGTGACCGATCACGTCGCCTGCTTTCATGGTAGGTATGTAGCCGTCGATGAAGTGCAGATCCGAGCCGCAGGTGGTCGACAGGGTGACGCGCAGGATGGCGTCGTGCGGATTGACGATTTCCGGATCCTTTACCGTGCCGACCCGCAGGTCGTTCACGCCGTTCCAGTACAGTGCTCGCATGCTGCTTCTCCTTAATGGGTGTCGGCGCGCGCGGCGGGCTGGCGCGCCGTGGTGGGAATTTCGCCCGTTTCGACCAGGTTTTTAAAGCGCCGGAGCGCTCCGTCGACAAGCAGGTTCAAGGGGGTGCTTCCCAGCAGTTTGACCAGTTGGTCGCCCAGTCCGTCGCCGGGCGGCTCGAAGCAAATCCGCAGGGTGGCCACGGTACCCCGGTCGGCCGGGGCGGGGCGGAAGCGGATCATCCCCTCGTTTGGAATGGTGCTGTCAGCCAGCGAGTGCCAGCCGATTCCATCGCCGCCGCGATCGACCGTCTCCGTGTCCCATTCAAAGCTGTGGCCCAGCGGTCCCTTGACATCCCAGTGCGTGCGGCCGTCGCCGCTGGTGCGCACGGTCGCGAAGTCGGCCATGAGCTTTGGCAGCGTGCGTGGGTCGAGCCAGCACAGGCGCAGCTCGTCCGGAGTTTTGCCGATGGTGATCGAGCGTTCCAGTTGATGTTCGCCAGCGCTGGCGCCCCGTCCCGTGCCAGCTGCAATCCAGCGCTCCAGTTGCCCGTTGCGCATTGCGGCCGCGCCAGCCACGGCGGTAAAGGCCAGTGCGGCGGCGCCTTTTCTGCGCCCGCCGATGCCGGCCACGATAGCAGCGCCACCGAGCGCGATGGGAATCCAGCGCAGGGTCCGGGTCGCTCCTGCGTGGTGGGATGATGGACTGCCGGGTGAAGCATTGATGCCGTTTGGCATATCGATCTCCTCGTCGGCCCTGCCATACGAGCCGGTCCATGGGGCTGGTGCGCTCAATATTTTACTTAGTGTAGGCGGCCAATCGCGCGAGGCAAGCCGAGCGCCGGACAAAAAAATGGGGGCGCGGCCTGCCCATTCAGACGATTGAGAAAAACCGCGGATCGTAGGCAAATCGCTTCAGGGTGGAGGAGGCGATGGCCGCCGCATCAGGGTGCGCCGGATTGATCAGCACATTGTTCTCGTCCGGAATAATGACCGACGGGACAATCATCAATGCCGACTGGCCAGCCTTGACCCAGCCGTCGCCGACCCGCTTGCTGGAGATGCCGCAAGGCAGCGCATCCCAGCCACCGGGCAGGGCGCGAGCGTTTGGCGGCGTTCCCAGATGTGCTCGGGGATCTCGAGCTGGATCAAATAACGGTTGTAGGGCAGGGCGGCGGCCTGCTTGCCCGTCAGGGTTTCAAGCGCGGCCAGCGCGATATTCGATGAGGCGTACACCATCGGCACGCCGCAACTGTTCCAGCGCCCGCCGCTGATGCGCGCGCCGGTGCCGCTCATGTCGTCAGCGGCGTACTGCGGCGCTTCGACGGCAATGCGCCATGCCGTGACGCTCAAGTGTAGGCTCCGCTCTGCGTCGTTGCTAGCAGACGCGACACCAGGCGCTGCCCTTCGATGGTGTCCATGAAACTGGCCGGCGTGCGCCGTCCCAGCGCGGGCAGGGGCGCAGCTAGCCACTTCGCCGTCCAGCCCGCTGCGTCGAAGCCGGCCGGATCGCCCGATTCACCGACCATGGTCGCCACCTGGCCGATCAGCATTTCCACCCCCAGCAGGCGCTCCGTTTCGTCGGACGACAGCGTTTTGAGCGCACGCGCCTTGCGGTTGACGGTAGCGCGCGACAGGCGCAGGGTGTTGATCAGGGTTTCCTTGGGGATGCTCATGAGCTCGGCCAACGCGTCCACGTCCGTGGCCGGCCGGCCCTGCTTGATGATATCGATTTTCGCCTGCGGTCCGGCGTGATAAACCGTGGCAATCTGCTCGGCGATATACAGCTTGCCGGCGCCTGCCTCCTGTTGATACGACCGGTCCGGTTCCGCCGCCATCGCCGCCGCCTGGGCCGAGTCCGGTGGACCTGCGGGCGATGGCAGGGCTGGCCTGCTACGCTTGGGTTTGCTCATGCTTGCCTCCCGTTTGATCCTTGAATCTAGATCATCTGATCCAGTTTTTGGCAGATTCGGTGTGGCTCCTTGAGCTTCATCAAGCGCCAGGCGATGTCGACCATGGCCAGGCAAGGCCGCCGGGCGATGCGATAATACGGCCATGACTTCCCTGACCTTTCACGCCGGCCCCGCGGCCCTGTCGCGCCTTCGCACGCACGGCCTGCAGGCGGCCGATGTCGGCATCGTGCCGGCCGCCGCGGGCGGCCCCAAGGGCCTGATTTTCCAGGCGCTCGACCAGTTCATGTTTGGCGCCTGGTTGCCAGGAGCGCCGCGCGAGCGCACCCTGATCGGCTCGTCCATCGGCGCCTGGCGCATGGCCGCCGCCTGCCAGCGTGACCCCGTGTCCGCCTTCGCCCGCCTGGGCCGCCTGTACAGCAACCAGCGCTACACGGCCAAGCCGTCTCAACGCGAGATCGACGCCGTCTGCCAGGATCTGCTGGCCAATTTCGTCGGCGGGCACGAACAGGACATCCTGGCCCACCCCTATTATCGGCTGCACCTGCTGAGCAACCGGGGCCGCAATGCGCTGGCCGCGCCCGGCGGACGGCGCAGCGAGATGCGCGGCTTTGCGCTCGCCGCCATGCGTAACCTGGTCGGGCGGCGCGCGCTGGCCGACATGGTCGAGCGCGTGGTGCTGGGCGATCCGCGCGGCGGCGCCGGGTGGCTGCGCGAGAGCTTCGATCACTTCACGACCCACTTTGCGGCGCTGACGGCTGACAACCTCGCGCCGGCCCTGCTGGCCTCGGGCAGCCTGCCCCTGATCATGCAACCGGTGCGCGACGTGCCCGGCGCGCCGCCCGGCAACTACTGGGATGGCGGCATCATCGACTACCACCTGGCCTTGCCGTACGCACGCAAGGCGCAGGACCTGGTGCTGTATCCCCATTTTGGCGAACACATCGTCCCTGGCTGGCTGGACAAGGCCATGCCCTGGCGGCGCGCGGCCCGCGGCCCCGCCCGCGCCTGGCTGGACAATGTGCTGATTGTGGCGCCGTCCCCATCTTTCCTGCAGCGCCTGCCCCGCGCCAAACTGCCCGACCGCAAGGATTTCACTTTCTTCGGCCTCAACCACGATGCCCGCATCGAGGCCTGGCAGCGCGCCATCGGGGAAGGGGAGCGCCTGCGCGACGATTTTGCCGCCTTCGTCGACCGCCCCGACCTGGCGCGGGTGTTGCCAATCTGACCAAGGGATCTGCCGGTTTATGCGGCGGCCGAGGGCGCAGGCGGTTACAATATGGGGTTTGGGGAAGCGCGCGCATTGATGCGCCTGCCGCCAGCCCCGCCAATCGAATCAGAAAGTCTTCCCATGAGTCTCCAATGCGGCATCGTCGGCCTGCCCAACGTCGGCAAGTCCACCCTTTTCAATGCGCTGACCAAGGCCGGCATCCCGGCTGAGAACTACCCGTTCTGCACCATCGAGCCGAACGTCGGCGTCGTCGAGGTGCCCGATCCCCGCATGCAGGCCCTGGCCGACATCGTCAAGCCCGAGAAAATGGTCAACGCCATCGTCGAGTTCGTCGACATCGCCGGCCTGGTGGCAGGCGCCTCGAAGGGCGAGGGCCTGGGCAACCAGTTCCTGTCGCACATCCGCGAGACCGACGCCATCGTCAACGTGGTGCGCTGCTTCGAAGACGACAATGTCATCCACGTGGCCGGCAAGATCAGCCCGCTCGACGACATCGAAGTGATCCAGACCGAACTGGCGCTGGCCGACCTGGCCGCCGTCGAGAAGGCGATCCACCGCGAAAACAAGAAAGCCCGCTCGGGCGACAAGGATGCCGCCAAGCTGGTCGCCATCTGCGAACGCCTGCTGCCCCATCTGAACGAAGGCAAGCCTGTGCGCACCCTGGGCCTGGACGCCGACGAGATGGCGATCATCAAGACCCTGTGCCTGATCACGGCCAAGCCTGCCATGTTCGTTGCCAACGTCTCCGACACGGGTTTCACCAACAACCCCCTGCTGGACCAGTTGGCCGGCTACGCCAAGGCCCAGAACGCCCCCATCGTCGCCATCTGCGCCGCCATTGAATCGGAAATCGCCGACCTCGACGACGCCGACAAGGGCGCCTTCCTGTCCGACATGGGCATGGAAGAGCCGGGCCTGGACCGCCTGATCCGCGCCGCCTACAAGCTGCTGGGCCTGCAGACCTACTTCACGGCCGGCGTCAAGGAAGTGCGCGCCTGGACCATCCACGTGGGCGACACCGCCCCGCAAGCCGCCGGCGTCATCCACACCGACTTCGAGCGCGGCTTCATCCGCGCCCAGACCATCGCCTACGACGACTACATCCAGTACAAGGGCGAAGCAGGCGCGAAGGAAGCAGGCAAGATGCGGGCCGAGGGCAAGGAATATGTGGTCAAGGATGGCGACGTTCTCAATTTCCTGTTTAATGTCTAGCAAACAAAAGTGAACCCCTACTTTTGTTTGGTTTGATTGGACAAAAATGACCGGCGGAGCCGGATCATTTTAGAGGGGACGCAAACCCGATTCTGATCGTGCGTCGCCTCGGGGGCGTGGTTTGTGGTGTGCATGCTGAATAAAAAAAGCCCGCGATGCGTTGCATCGGCGGGCTTTGTTTTTGCTGCGGCTTGTCAGGCTTTGCGGCGTACTGCCGCCATGCCGAACAGGGCGAGGGCGATCAGGGCCAGCGGGGCCGGTTCGGGGACTTTGCCGTTGGCGCTGCCGGTTTGGTCGGACGTGTCGCCCCGCGTTGCGAGCAGAGTGCCGTTGGAGATGGCGTTGCCGGTTTTGCCGCTGCCGAGGTTGCCCAGGTCGGCGACGAAATAGACGCCGTTGGTGTTGGCGACGAAGTCGTTGAGGGTGATGCCGGCCTTGCTGACGTTGAAGGTCAGCGGGGCGGTCATCTTGCCGCTCAGGCCGCCGCCCACATTGCTTTTGAAATCGATGGCGTGGTCGAAGCTGCCGTAGGCGGCCGCGGTCAGGCCGCTGCCGGAGACGACGCTGAAGTAGTTGGCGGCGCTGCCGGTGACGGTCACGGCGGCGTTATCGAATGCGCTGCTGGTGTTGAAGGCAAATTCGTAATGGGGGCCGCCCGTGTTGGCAAAGGCAAAGCCGCTGTCCGGGGTGACCGTGAAGCTGACATAGTTAGTGAATTGGGTCAGGGTGATGGTGCCGTAGGGACCCGTGCCCAGGCCGCTGACGTTGTCGGTCAGCGCATAGCTCAGCGTCGTCGGGGCGGCGGTGGCGGCGAACGAGATACCGAGGCCGAGGAGGGCGCTGGCGGCGCAGCGTGCAATCATGGAAGCGAAGTTCATTTTATTCTTTCAGGTAATTTTATGTTCTGTATGGAAATAAGCAAATTGCATACCAGAGTGGCCAAGCCATTGAATTTATTGACGAATGATTTGTAAGGTGGCCCACCGTCTGATGAAAGTGTAAGAATTACCGACAGTTAATTGAAATTTTATATTGGAAACTTTGTTTTGTCTTCAAAGCATTGAATCGTTGCCGGAAGTGTTGCAAAAATAATGGGCCGGAACGGCGGCGGCCTGGGTTGTATACTGTGCTGCCTACCACCCCCACGACACGCCATGCCAACCTTGACCGGCCTCACGATCTACCCCCTCAAATCCTGCGCCGGCGTGCCCGTGCAGGAAGCCGTACTGGGTGATGCCGGGCTTTCCCATGGCGGGGTGGCTGACCGCGAGTGGATGCTGGTCGACGGGGCGGGCCAGTTCCTGACCCAGCGCGAACATCCCCGCATGGCGCTGATCCAGCCGGTGCTGATGGAGGCGGCGCTGATGTTGTCGGCGCCGGGTCAGCTGCCCTTTGCCGTGCCGCTCGAGCACGATCCGCAGGCGCCCACCCGCATGGTCGGCATCTGGGATGACCAGGTCGAGGCCGCCGATTGCGGTGACGCCGCCGCCCACTGGTGCGCGCAGGCGCTGGGCGCGCCGTGCCGACTGGTGCGCTTTGGCCTGGTGGCGCGGCGCGTGACCAGCGGCAAATGGACCGGCGGACAGGGCGTGCCGACCCGGTTTTCCGACGGCTACCCTATCCTCGTCATCGGCGCGGCCTCGCTGGATGAGATCAACCGCCACATGGCAGCCGCCGGGCGCGCCGCCTTGCCGATGGACCGGTTCCGCCCGAACGTCGTCATCGATGGCCTCGACGCCTTCGAGGAGGACTACGTCGCGCACTTCAATCTGGGGCCGGCGTCACTGCAACCAGTCAAACCCTGTCCCCGCTGCCCGATCCCCTCGATTGACCAGCGCACCGGCGAGCGGGGCCCCGATCCGCTCGACGTGCTGCAGGCGTTTCGCCGCAAAAAGCAGCTCGACGATGCGGTGTGCGTGGGAATGAACTGTGTTGTTTCTGCCGGGGCGGGCACAATATTGCGGGTCGGGCAAGAAGTGGACGCGCATTTGGCTTTTTAGCGCGCTGCAATATCCTGCGGGCCATAGCGCGTCGCAAATCTGCGTTTTTTTCATGGGCGACCACCAAAAACTGGCGTAAGGTTGCGATAATTGCGCAAAGCACATTTTTTTGCGTTGTCCCGTCCACTTGTCGTCAGGAGTGTCATGTCCGAACCGGTCGCTTCACAGCCAGAGCTGGCAGCTGAAAACGCATCCCTGCGCGCGCGCATGGCTTATCTGCTGGAACAGGCCGAACGCAATCATTCGATCATGTGCCGCCACCAGGCCTTCGATCTGGAAATTGTCGGCGCCGCCACGTTTCCCGAACTGATCGGCACCATCTTCCGCAGCCTGCCCCTGATTTCCGACCTGGACATCGTCACGCTCAGCCTGGTCGACAAGGATGCCGACATCCACACCGTCATGCACAAGCTGGGCGTCGACTTCGCCGCCTTTCCCGAACTGGTGTTTGTCGACAGCGAACATGCGCTCGGCTTCGTGCCGGCCCGCCGCGAAGCGCTGACGGGTCCGCCAAAGCCCCACCTTGGCCCCTATGTGCCGGGCGTGCACAGCGCTACGTTCCCCGGCGCGCCGGCGGGCCTGCAAAGCATTGCTCTGGTGCCCCTGCTGCGCAATAAGCGGGTCATCGGCAGCCTCAATCTGGGCAGCACCGACGCCAGCCGTTTCACGCCGGCGCTGGGCACCGATTTCATCGAGCACATGGCCTCCATCATCGCCATCTGCCTGGAAAACGTCATCAGCAATGAAATGCTGAAATACATCGGGCTGACCGACTCGCTGACGGGCGTCTACAACCGCCGCTACATCGACCGCCGCCTGCTGGAAGAAATCGGCCGCGCCCGCCGCCAGGGCTACCGCATCTCCTGCATGTACATCGACATCGATCACTTCAAATTGGTCAACGACAGCGTGGGCCACCAGGGCGGCGACGAAGTGCTGCGCGAAGTGGCCAGCCGTATCAAGGCGGAATTGCGTAACTCCGATGCGCTGGGCCGTTTCGGCGGCGAAGAATTTGTCGTGCTGCTGATCGATGCCGACCTGGCCAGCGCCACCATGGTCGCCCAGCGCATCCGCGCCAGCATCGCCAACATCCCGTTTGAATTGTCGAGCGGCGAATTGATGCCCGTGTCCGTCTCGATCGGCGTGGCCACGCTCGACGATTTCGAGCGCGATCACGCCATCGAAGGCGTGGCCCAGCAACTGGTGGCGCATGCCGACACGGCCCTGTATCAAGCCAAGGAGACGGGCCGCAACCGCGTCGTCAGCTTCGATTAAAACGGATTACTGAAGCAGCCTTCCCTCGGCCCGCGTCACCGCATCGCCTGACCCGCGCAGCACCACCACATCGCCGGCCTGCAGAACCGTCTCGGGCACGGTGGCGATTCTCTGCTTGCCGCGCCGGAGCGTCGTCACTTCTGCGCCAACGTCCTCCAGTTGCAGTTCCCCGATACGCTTGCCGACCGCCCCCGCGTCGTCGCGCAGGGTGACCGAGTGCAGGCGCACGTACATGTGTTCGAGATCGTCGGCGGCGTCGCCCGTGCCGTGAAAATAGCCGCGCAGCGAGGCGTAGCGCTCGTCGCGCGCTTCCTGCACCCGGTGCACCACCCGGCGCAGCGGCACCCCGATCATCACCAGCGCATGCGAGGCCAGCATCAGGCTGCCCTCGAGCGCTTCCGGCACCACCTCCGCCGCGCCGGCTCTCTTGAGCAGATCGAGATCGGTGTCGTCGTGGCTGCGCACGATCACGGGCAGGCTGGGGGCCAGTTCATGGGCCAGGTGCAGCACCTTCAAGGCAGACTGGGTGTCGGCATAGGTGATCACCAGGCAGCTGGCGCGGTTGATGCCGGCGGCGACCAGCGACTCGCGCCGCGCCGCGTCGCCATACGCGACGTGGGCGCCGGCCGCCTGCGCTTCCTGCACCCGTTCGGGGTCGAGGTCGAGCGCTTGATACGCCACTTTTTCTTCCGTCAGCAGGGTCGCCAGCGACTGCCCGCTGCGCCCGAAGCCGGCCACGATGACGTGCTTTTGCAGGGCCATGGTGCGGCTGGCCAGTTGCGTCAGTTGCAGCGACTGCAGCATCCATTCGTTGGCGGCGATCTTCATGACGATCTGGTCGGATTTGGCGATGATCATCGGCGCCACCAGCATCGACAGCACCATCGAGGCCAGCACCAGTTGAATAATGAAAGGGTCGATCAGGTCGGCGCCAGCGGTGAGATTGAGAAGCACGAAGCCGAATTCGCCCGCCTGCGCCAGCGCGAGACCGGTGCGCATCGAGACCCCATCGGAGGCGCCGAACAGCTTGGCCAGACCCGCGATCAGGGCAAATTTGAGCAGCACCGGGCCACACAGGAGCAGCAGCACCAGCGCCCAGTGCTGCATCACCAGGCCCACATTGAGCAGCATGCCGATGGTGATGAAGAACAGCCCTAGCAGCACGTCGCGGAACGGTTTGATGTCTTCTTCCACCTGGTGCTTGTACTGCGTCTCCGACACCAGCATGCCTGCCACAAACGCCCCCAGCGCCATCGACAGTCCGGCTTTTTCCGTGATCCAGGCCGCGCCCAGGGTGATCAACAGGAGGTTCAGCATGAACAGTTCCTGTGAGCGCCGCTTGACGACGAGGGTGAACCATTTGCGCATCAGCTTCTGGCCGAAAAACAGCAGCAGCACCAGCACCACCACGGCCTTGAAACTGGCCCAGGCCAGGGTCGCAACCAGCTCGGTCGGCTTTTGCGCCAGCGAGGGAATCAGTATCAGGAGGGGCACCACGGCCAGATCCTGGAACAGCAGAATGCCGATGATGCGGCGCCCGTGCTGGCTTTCCAGTTCCAGCCGCTCCGTCAGCATTTTCGAGACGATTGCGGTCGACGACATGGCCAGGGCGCCGCCCAGCGCAAACGCGGCCTGCCAGCTGATCTGATACACCGCCGGCAGGCGCCAGGCCAGCAGCAGCCCGAATACCACCGTCAGCACGATCGTCGTCACCACCTGCGCCAGCCCCAGTCCGAACACGATCGAGCGCATGGCTTTTAACTGCGACAGCGAAAATTCGAGGCCGATGGAAAACATCAGGAACACCACGCCGAATTCGGCCAGGCCGTGGGTGGTGGCGTTGTTGTCGGCCAGTCCCAGCGCGTGGGGGCCGATCAGGATGCCGACCGCCAGATAACCCAGCATGGGCGGCAAATGGAGGGTGCGGAACAGGACCACGCCCAGCACGGCGCTGCCGAGCAGCAGCAGGGTTAGTTCCAGTCCGGAAACCATGCTAGCGGCCCCGCCAATGACCAGCGCGGCAGCTGTAAAAATGGTGATTAAAAGTGTCTGGCAAGTTTTTTGCTTTCCCAATTCGTTTATACTGCCTGGACGAGTGTAACCCATGAAAAAACAATGTTGAAAGCTTTTGACGAAAACCTGATGCAGCGGTCCATGCAGCTGGCGCGCGAGACCCTGGCGATCGAGGCCGACGCCATCCGCGCCGTCTACGACCGCCTGGCGACGGACCACAGTATCGGCCGCGCCGTCGAGCTGGTGCTGGCTTGCAGCGGCCGCGTCGTCGTCTCCGGCATTGGCAAATCCGGCCACATCGCCCGCAAGATCGCCGCCACCCTGGCCTCCACGGGCACCCCCGCCATGTTCGTCCACCCGGCCGAAGCGGCCCACGGCGACCTGGGCATGATTACCCCGCAAGACGCTTTCATCGCCATTTCCTACTCGGGTGAATCGACCGAGTTGATGGCCATCCTGCCCATCATCAAGCGCATGGGCACGCCCCTGATCGCCATGACGGGCAAGCCATCTTCGTCGCTGGCCGTGATGGCCGACGTTCACCTGGACGTGTCGGTGGAAAAGGAGGCCTGCACCATCAACCTGGCGCCCACCGCCAGCACCACCGTGACGCTGGCGCTTGGCGACGCCCTGGCCGTGGCCCTGCTTGATGCACGCGGCTTTCGCGAAGAAGATTTTGCCCGCTCCCACCCGGGCGGCGCGCTGGGCCGGCGCCTGCTCACCCACGTGCGCGACGTCATGCGCAGCGGCGACGCGGTGCCATCGGTGCACGCCGCCGCCACCCTTTCGCAGGCCCTGCTTGAAATCACGGAAAAGGGCATGGGCATGACGGCCATCGTCGACGAACATCATCATCCGATTGGCGTGTTCACCGACGGTGACCTGCGCCGCATGATTGAAAAGGTCCAGGATTTCACCAAGGTCATGATCCGCGACGTGATGCACGCCGACCCCCGCCGCGTGCGCGCCGAGCAGCTGGCGGTAGACGCCGTCGCCATCATGGAAGAACACCGCATCAACCAGATGCTGGTGGTCGACGCCAACGACGTGCTGGTGGGCGCGCTGCACATCCACGACCTCACGCGCGCGAAGGTGATCTGATGACGGCGAACCATAACGATACCACCCTTGACCACGTGCGCCGCGCCGCCAGTGTGCGCCTGCTCATTCTCGACGTCGACGGCGTGCTCACCGACGGCAGCCTGACGTATGGCGCGGACGGCGAAGTGACCAAGACCTTCAATGTGCTCGACGGTCTCGGCATCGAGATGCTGCAGAAAACCGGCGTGCCGGTGGCGATCATCAGCGCCCGCAAGTCGGCCGTGGTGGTGCGCCGCGCGGCCGACCTGAAAATCGCCCATGTCTACCAGGGCTTCCACGACAAGCGCATCGCCTTTGCCGAATTGCTGGCGCTGACCGGTCTGACGGCCGAACAGTGCTGCTACATCGGCGACGATGTCATCGACCTGCCTTTGCTGCGCAAGGTCGGCCTTGCCGTCACCGTGCCCACCGGGCACCCGGAAGTGCAGCACCGCACCCATTACGTCACCCGCGCCGCCGGTGGCCGCGGCGCCGTGCGCGAAGTGTGCGACCTGCTGATGCGGGTCCAGAATAACTACGAGACGGCGCTGGCGCCGTACTTCGCCTGACCATGGCCCGCGCCCAGCACAAGCGAACTGCCCACCGCTGGCGCCTCGGCGCCATGTTCGGCATCGGCGTCGCCATGGCGCTGGGCAGCCTGTGGCTGGTCGAACTGATCAACCGGGGCGAAGGTTTTGGTTCAAATGACGTGGCCAAGAGCGAGCCCGATTACATCGTCGAGCAGTTCAGCGTCGTCAAGATGACCCCCGAGGGTAAGCCGCGCTACATCATCGCCGGCGACAAGCTGACCCACCACCCCGACAACGACAGCGCCGACGTGCTGCACCCGGTCGTGCGCAGCCTGTCGCCGCCGGCGCCGCCGATGACGATGACGGGCCAGACGGGCCACATCGACCAGGTCAAAAATATCGTCGACATGAACGGCAATGTGGTGATCGAGCGTCCCGCCGCGCCCCAGTGGCCGCACCTGCGCCTGAAAACCGAAGCGCTCACCATCCTCACCGATGAAGACAAGCTGCGCACCGACCTGCCCGTCGAGATGATTTCCGACGCCACCGTCGTCACCGGGACGGGCATGCTGGCCGACCGCGCCGCCAACCAGATCGACCTGTACCACCGCGTGCACATTATTTATCCGCCGCCGCAACAGCCAGCCAAGCGCTGAACGGCCGCACCTTACCGAACCGGGATACCACCATGAACTTACGCCTCGCACGCCTTGCTTTGATCGCCGCCGCCGTTTTCGCCGGCGGCGCGGCCTTTGCAGAGAAGGCCGATTCGTCCAAGCCCACCCTGATCGACGCCGACTCGGCCACCGGCAACGAGGTGACGCAGACCCGCACCCTGATCGGCAACGTCGTCCTGGCGCGCGGCACCCTGCTCATGAAAGCGGGACGCGCCGTCATCAAGAGCGATCCGGAAGGCTATGTGTACGCGACCTTCTACGCCGACCCGGGCAAGCTGGCCACCTTCCGCCAGAAGCGCGACGGCGGCGATATCTGGGACGAGGGCGAGGCCGAACGCATCGAGTACGACAACAAGCTCGAAGTGGTCAAGATGTTCTCGCGCGCGAAAATCACCACGCTCGAGGGCAATCGCAAGACCCAGGAAGCGCAGGGCCCCTACCTGTCCTACGACAGCCGCAAGGAAGTCTATTCGCTTGAAAATGACGTCAGCGGCACCACCAAAACCAACGGTGGCCGCGTGCGCATGGTGATCGAGCCGAAGGTGACGCCGGCACCGGGTGCGCCCGCGGCAGCGCCTGCGCCAGCTGCGACCACGCCTGCACCCGCGACTGCGCCAGCAACTCCACCCGCACCGGCGTCGAAAAAGCCATGATGGAAACCAAAACCTGTGGCTCGACCCTGATCGTCCGGGGTCTGCAAAAAAGCTATGGCAAGCGCCTCGTCGTGCGCGACGTGTCGCTGCAGGTCGAATGCGGCGAAGTGGTGGGTCTGCTCGGTCCCAACGGCGCCGGCAAGACCACCTCCTTCTACATGATCGTCGGCCTGGTGCCGTCGGACGCCGGCTCGATCGACATCAGCGGCGTCGACATCTCCAGTTTGCCGATCCACCGCCGCGCCACGCTGGGCCTGTCCTACCTGCCGCAGGAAGCGTCGGTGTTCCGCAAGCTGACGGTGGAAGAAAACATCCGCGCCGTGCTGGAACTGCAGAAAGTCGACGGCAAGGCCCTGAGCAAGGCGCAGATCAACGACCGCCTGGACGCCCTGCTGGCCGATCTGCAGATCGACAAGCTGCGCGAGAATCAGGCCCTGTCGCTGTCGGGCGGTGAGCGGCGCCGCGTGGAGATCGCGCGCGCGCTGGCCACCAATCCCCGCTTCGTGCTGCTCGACGAACCGTTTGCCGGCGTCGATCCGATCGCCGTCATCGAGATCCAGCGCATCGTGCGGTTTTTGAAAGAGCGCCAGATCGGGGTGCTCATCACGGACCACAATGTGCGCGAGACGCTGGGCATCTGCGACCGCGCCTACATCATCAATCAGGGCGCCGTGCTGGCCTCGGGCCGCCCTGACGACATCATCGCCGACGAGTCGGTGCGGCGCGTGTACCTGGGTGAACACTTCCGCATGTAGGCCACTGGCGAGCCATGAAACAGTCACTTCAACTTCGCACCTCGCAGCACCTGGCGCTCACGCCGCAGCTGCAGCAGTCGATCCGCCTGCTGCAATTGTCGACGCTGGAATTGCACCAGGAGCTGGAACACCTGTTGTCTGACAATCCCCTGCTCGAGCGCCTCGACGATCCGCTCGACAATTCCGTGCGCCTGCTGGCCGATGGCGCCGTGGGCAGCAATGCCCCGGCTGAGGCGGCCCCCACCAACCAGGACGCGCCCACCGGCGACGCCCCGGCGACGGCAGCGGACGGCGAGGGCGGAGCGGAGACGCCCGAGATGGCCGGCGAGAGCGCCCAGGACAATGGCGGCGAAGGCGAGGACTGGAGCGAGGCATCGCGTAACAAGTCGCCCGACGATGAGGATTCGCGCCCGCAGATCGAGGCCTCGGCCACGAGCCTGCGCGACCATTTGATGGAGCAGATGCGCCTGGCCATGCTGGGCGTGCGCGACCGCGCGCTGGTCGAACTGATGGTCGATGCACTCGACGACAATGGCTATCTGACCGAGTCGCTTGAAGAGATCTTCGAGCGCATGCCGCCGGAACTGGAGATCGACCCGGACGAACTGAAAACGGCGCTGTCGCTACTGCAAAGTTTTGATCCGGCCGGCGTGGGCGCGCGCAATGCGGCCGAGTGCCTGGCCCTGCAAATCCGGCGCATGCCCGGCGTGGCCATGGTGACGCGGCGCATGGCCTTGCAGATCGTCAGCAATCACCTGGGCTGGTTTGCCCAGCGTGAATTCAACAAGCTGAAAAAAGCCCTCGACTGCGACGACGAAGACTTGCGCGAAGCCCAGTGCGTGATTCGCCAGTGCAATCCGCATCCAGGCGCGGCCTTCGGTGCGGGCGCGTCCGATTATGTAGTTCCCGATGTGATTGTGAAGAAGGTCAAGGGCGGCTGGACTGTAAGCCTGAACAATGACGTCATGCCGCGGCTGCGCGTGAACAGCATGTATGCCAACCTCCTCAAGCAGGGCAAAGGCGAAGGCCAGCTGGGCGCGCAGTTGCAGGAAGCGAAGTGGTTGATCAAAAATATGCGTCAGCGTTTCGACACCATCCTGCGCGTGGCCGAGGCAATTGTTGAGCGCCAACGGAACTTTTTTTCCCATGGCGCGGTTGCCATGCGTCCACTTGTGCTGCGTGAAATTGCTGATACACTGGGTCTACACGAGAGCACTATCTCTCGGGTAACAACTCAGAAATACATGCTCACACCGCATGGTATGTTTGAGTTGAAATATTTTTTTGGTAGTCACGTAGCGACCGACGCCGGCGGCGAAGCATCGTCGACAGCGATCCGGGCACTCATCGTGCAATTGACAGGAGCGGAAGACCCTAAAAATCCACTTTCAGACAGCAAGATCGCAGACATGCTGGGGGAACAGGGGATGGTCATTGCGCGCCGTACGGTTGCCAAATACCGTGAAGCGCTCAAGATCCCACCCGTCGCTCTCCGCAAGAGTTTGTGATTGTTTTTTCAGTGTTCCTATACGCAAAGGTTATTCCGGCGCGCACGAACAGGAAGCGACATCATCAAAGGAGTGTGTATGAATCTCACAATCAGCGGACATCATCTCGAAGTGACCCCAGCCATCCGTGAATATGTCCAGTGCAAACTGGAACGCGTACGGCGCCATTTCGATCAAGTGATCGACATTGCAGTGATCCTCACCGTCGACAATCTGACTGAAAAAGAAAAACGGCAAAAAGCCGAAATCAACCTCCGACTACCAGGCAAGACCATCAACGTCGCCAGCCTGTCCCATGACCTCTACGCCGCCATCGACTGTCTCATCGACAAGCTCGACCGCCAGGTCATGAAGTATAAAACCCAGGCCCAGGACCATAATCACCAGGCAATCAAAAGGCTCGCGGAAGAAGAACAACCCGCTGCCGCGGTTTAAACCCGCTTTCTAAAACGGCACCGCCGGGCCGCAGTCAGTCAAGATTGCCCGCCCGGCCTGCTGATCCCACGTCCTGGCAGTAAAATA
The DNA here is from genome assembly GCA_045810505.1 of Massilia sp. Taxonomy (GTDB): domain Bacteria; phylum Pseudomonadota; class Gammaproteobacteria; order Burkholderiales; family Burkholderiaceae_D; genus JAFCUW01. The sequence goes on along the minus strand of JBJMVV010000262.1, from coordinate 7,203 downwards.
GCGGTTTCTTAACATCCGCTTTCGCCATGACCGACTTCGTCAAGACCCGTATTGCCAACCGCACCGGCATCATCACGCTGGACCGTCCCCGTACGCTCAATTCGCTGTCGCTGGACATGATCCGCGCAATTGGCGACGTGTTGCTGGCATGGGAAAGCGATGCCGGCATCGACGCCGTGGTGCTGCGATCGAGCACGGACAAGGCGCTCTGCGCGGGCGGTGACATCCGGTTTTTTTACGACGTCGGCACCTTGCCCACCACGGGCGGCAGCGCTGCGCTGGAAGATTTTTTCACCGAGGAATACACCCTCAACCATTTCATTCACCACTATCCCAAGCCGTATATCGTGCTGATGGATGGCGTCGTCATGGGCGGCGGCCTGGGCATTTCGGAAGCGAGCCGCGAGCGGGGACTGCGCGTGGTGACGGACGGCAGCAAGCTGGCCATGCCTGAAGTAAACATCGGCCTCTTCCCCGACGTGGGCGGCAGCTATTTCCTCAGCCACGCGCCTGGCAAACTGGGCTATTACCTGGCGCTGACAGGCCTGACGGTGCGCGCCGCTGACGCCCTGTATGCGGGCCTGGCCGACACCTTCGTGCCGCAGGCAGGCATGCCGGCCCTGCTTGAACTGATTGAAAATACCCCTGGCGCCGCCTTGCGCGACACCGTCGCCGGTTTTGCCGCACCGTATAAAGACGACGCCGGCGAGGCGCCCCTGGCCCTTCACCGTGAAGCCATCGACCGCCACTTCAGCGGCGCAAGCATCGAAGCGATCATGGCCTCGCTGGAAACAGATGACAGCGCCTTTGCCCAGAAAACCCTGGCCGCCATGCGCAAGCGCTCGCCGCTGCTGTTGAAAGTGACTTTGGAATTATTGAACCGCGGCGCCAGCCTGGACCTGGCCGACTGCCTGCGGATGGAGCGGGGCCTGGTACGACGCAATTTCGAGCATGGGGAAGTACTGGAAGGAATCCGCGCCCTCGTGATCGACAAGGACAATGCGCCGGTGTGGAATCCGCCGTCGCTGGATGCCGTCACTCCCGAGATGGTGGCGCGGTTTTTTGAGTCGCCGTGGCCGATGCGTGCGCATCCTCTCCGGGACTTGTAACGGAGGTGGGGACTGGCACAAGCGAAGCGCAGATGCCTGTCCCCATTTTGACTTTGCTTCGGATTTAACAATGGGGACAGGTCCGCAGGACCAGTCCCCGGGCCCTAAGACTGTTCCCGGTGCCTTAAAACAACCCGCTCAGTCGGCGCAAAATACGCCGCCAACCGCTCCGCCATATACACCGACCGATGCTGCCCGCCCGTGCACCCCAAAGCCACGGTCAAATAACTGCGATTATCCGTTTTAAACGACGGCAGCCATTTCTCGACAAACGCCCGAATATCTTCCAGCAGTTCCCCCGCCGCCGGCTGGGCATCCAGAAACGCAATCACGGGCGCATCCATTCCCGTCAAAGGCCGCAAGGTCAGGTCGTAATAGGGATTCGGCAAAGCGCGCACGTCGAACACAAAATCGGCATCCAAAGGCACGCCAAGTTTAAAGGCGAACGATTCAAAAAACAGCGTCAACGGCGCACGCTCGATTTCGACCAGTTCCTTGATCCAAGCGCGTAGCTTATTGGCCGACAAATCGGAAGTATCGATCACCAGTCCCAATTGCTCGATGGCGGACAGGCGTTCCCGTTCTTCCGTGATGCATTCAATCAGGGTGCGGCGCGAGGCCGGATTTTCTTCGGGACGCAACTGGTGGGACAAAGGATGGCTGCGCCGCGTTTCGGAAAACCGCGCCACCAGCGAATGGGTATTCGACGTCAGGAACATGACCTTGACGTCATGCCCCTGCGCTTTCAGTCCGGCGACGTTGACGGGCAATTCCACCAGTGACTCCGAACTGCGCGCATCGACGGCGACGGCCACGCTGGGCACGCCTTCTGCCACCAGGGTATCGATCAGGGGGCCGAGCAGGGCAGGGGGCAAATTGTCGACGCAATAATAACCAGCGTCTTCGAGAACGTTGAGGGCAACCGATTTACCGGAGCCCGAAATACCAGAAATAAGAACGATGCGCATAGGGCGATGATACCGCATGCCAAGCCAAAGCTGAAATGCCAGCGGCATTATCCAGGCAAGCTACCACCTGCGCGCATAGCGGTCGCCGACATTGCGGGAAATAAAAGTACTCAATCCCCGCCCGGCCTGCGCCAGCCGTTTCATCGTTTCCAGGTCGGCCTTGCCCACGCTGGCCGCGTCGTATAAATAATTGGGTGCGTCGCCATCGCGAAAACGGATGTGAATGGCATCTTCCGTGATCGCATAGGCGACCACGCCGGAATGTCCGCTCAGGTTTTTATATGGCTTCATGGCGATTGGACCGCAGGGCGCAGCACCAGTTCCGGGTAAGCCGTAGCCGCATCAAGGTCCATCAGTCGCCGCTCATGGCCTGGCGCTGGCGTTCCATGAATTCCTGCAAGGTGTCGATGCCGCGCAGTTGCAAAATCGTGTTGCGCACGGCCGCTTCCAGCAGCACCGCGATGTTGCGGCCGGCCGCGACGGGAATGACCACCTTGCGCACCGGCAGGCCCAGCACGTCTTCGGTCGGAAACAGGAAGGGCAGGCGCTCGGCCTCTTCTTCCAGCGCGCTGCGCCGCACCAGGTGCACGATCAGTTTTAAACGCATCTTGCGGCGCACGGCCGTTTCGCCAAAGATGGCCTTGATGTCGAGCAGGCCCAGGCCCCGCACTTCCAGCAGGTTTTGCAGCAGGGGCGGGCAGCGGCCCTCGATCATATTCGGCGCGATGCGGGAAAACTCGACGGCGTCGTCGGCCACCAGGCCGTGGCTGCGCGAAATCAGTTCCAGGCCCAACTCGCTTTTGCCGAGGCCGGAGTCGCCCGTAATCAGCACGCCCACACCGAGCACGTCCATGAACACGCCGTGCATGATGATGCGCTGCGCCAGCTTTTTCGACAGGTAGACGCGCAGGTAGTCGATCACCTGGGCGGCGGGCAGGGGCGTGGAGAACAAGGGAATGTTCTGCTCGTCGCAGATGGCGAGGATGTCGGGCGGCGTGTCGAGGCCCTGCGCGATGATCAGCGCCGGCGGGCCGCCCGCGATCAGTTCGCCAATGACGTGGCTGCGCGAATTGCTCTTGAGACGGTGGTAGTAGGTCAGTTCCTGGTGGCCGAAGACCTGGATGCGGCCCGGGTGGATCAGGTTCAGGTGACCGACCTGGTCGGCCGCGGAAGCAACGTCGCCCGAGATCAGGCGTTCGCCGCCGGGAAAGCCGGCGAACCAGCCCAGTTGCAGGCTTTCGCGATTGTCGTCGTACAGCCGTTGAATGGTCAGCGGGGTTTGCAGCATCGGGCTCTTCGAATAGTGATTACCGACAAGCCGCCGGCACCGGGAAGTTTAACCCAAGGCTTGCAGGCTCGGTTGCCAATTGATGATGCGCGAATGCACCGCGCGTGGGTCGGTCTCGGTCGCCAGCGCGGTGCGCACGGCGTCATCGGAAAACATCTCGGCGATTTCCGACAGGATTTCCAGGTGCTGCTGGGTGACGTGGTCGGGAATGAGCAGGAAAAACAGCAGGCTGACCGGCTGTCCATCGGGCGATTCAAACGGAATCGGCTCGGCCAGGCGCACAAAGGCGGCCAGCGGCGACTTCAGGCTCTTGCTGCCCTTGATGCGGCCGTGCGGCACGGCGACACCATGGCCCAGGCCGGTGGAACCAAGGCGTTCGCGGGCAAACAGGTTGTCCGACACGGTCGAGCGGGCAATCCCGCAGTTATTCTCGAAGATCAGGCCAGCCTGTTCAAAGGCCCGCTTTTTGCTCGACACTTCAAGGTCGAGCTGAACATTCTCGAGCGATAATATTTTACTAAGATTGGTCATAACACTAAGGGTGGTGCACTGCGCACGGAGGCTTGCGACCCAGAATTATAGGCCTGTTTCACAGCCGTGGCATTCCATTTATAGGTATGCAACATCCCAGCAACGGTTACCAGACAAGGGTCCACGCTATGCCCCGCAAGCCGACGGGTCAAGGCGGCGCGCAGTGACCCTTGTGCCTGATCAATCCTGAATGGCTATTGACGTGCGTTGCGGACATTAGGCGGGCGCCCAGTTGTAAAATTTGCGCGCCAGGGATTGATGTCCAGGCCGCCGCGGCGGGTGTAGCGGGCGTACACGGCCAGTTTTTGCGGTTTGCAGGCGCGCAGGATGTCCACAAAGATGCGTTCGACGCACTGTTCGTGGAATTCGTTGTGCTCGCGGAAACCAATCAGGTAGCGCAGCAGGCCTTCCTGGTCGATCTGCGGCCCCACATAATGGATTTGCACGCTGGCCCAGTCCGGCTGGCCGGTGACCAGGCAATTCGATTTGAGCAGGTGCGAGACCAGCTTTTCCTCGACAGGCGCTTCGTCAACATTGGCCGAGAGCAGATGGGGCGCCGGCGCGTAGCTGTCGATGTCGAGATCAAGGCGGTCCAGCAGCAGGCCGTCGAGTTCGCCAAATTTGAGCTTATCGAACTGGTCGGGCAGCATCAGGCTGACCTGGACGGGGGCGCCGAAACCGTTCGACAAATCTTCCCGCAGCAGGGCCAGCAGGGCCTCCTCATTGGCCAGCCGGGTCTGGTTGAACGAGTTCAAATACAGTTTGAAAGATTTCGATTCGACGATATTGGGGCTGTCGGCTGGCGCCGTGATGGTGGCGATGGCCACCTGGGGCTTGCCGCGCATGTTCAGCCACGAGATTTCGTAGGCATTCCAGATATCGACGCCAAAGAAGGGCAGGGTTCCTGCCATGCCCAGCTCATCGCGCTTGCCCTGGCGGGCAATGGGAAACAGCAGTTCCGGCGCGTAATCGGTGCGGTAGGCGGCGGTTTTGCCGAGAGGGGAGTCGGCGGGGCTGGCTGCGGCTTGTTCGATGGTCATGAATAAAGGGGGAAAATTATAAAAACAGTTTGTAGACGGGATTGCTGGTCTCGTCCCAATAGCGGTAGCCCAGGCTGGCCAGGAACTGGCGGAACTGCGCCATTTCCTCGTCGGGCACCTGCAGGCCGATCAGGATGCGGCCGACGTCACCGCCCTGGTTCCGATAGTGGAACAGCGAGATATTCCAGTTGGGCGCCATGCTGTCGAGAAAGCGCATCAGGGCGCCGGGACGCTCGGGGAATTCAAAACGATACAGCAGCTCGTCGTGGGCCAGCGCGCTCTTGCCGCCGACCAGGTGGCGGATGTGCAATTTGGCGAGCTCGTCGTGCGTCATGTCGAGCGTTTTAAAACCCTGCTCTTCAAATTTTCGGGCCAACAAGCCCGATTCGCCCCGGCTGCTGATCTGCACACCGACAAAGACATGGGCCTGGGCCTGGTCGCTGATCCGGTAATTAAATTCCGTCACATTGCGCGGGCCGACCAGCTGGCAGAAGCGGCGGAAACTGCCCCGTTCTTCCGGCATGGTGACGGCAAACACGGCCTCGCGCGCTTCTCCCAGTTCGGCCCGCTCGGCAACAAAGCGCAGGCGGTCGAAATTCATGTTGGCGCCGCAGGCCACCGCGACCAGGGTCTGGCCCTGCACGGGCAGCTTGGACATGGCAGCCCGTTCGACGTAGGCCTTGGCGCCGGCGACAGCCAGGGCGCCGGCCGGCTCCAGGATGCTGCGGGTGTCCTGGAACACATCCTTGATGGCGGCGCAGATGGCGTCCGTATCGACGATGATGATGTCGTCGACCACTTCCTGGGCAATCCTGAACGTCTCCTCGCCCACCTGGCGCACGGCCGTGCCGTCGGAGAACAGGCCGACATCGGGCAACACGACCCGGCTGCCGGCTTTTAAACTTTTCGCCATTGCGTCCGAGTCCAGCGTCTGCACGCCGACGATCTTGATGTCGGGGCGCACCGCCTTGACGTAGGCGCCGATTCCCGATACCAGGCCGCCGCCGCCGATGGCGACAAAGATGGCGTGGATGGGGCCGGAATGCTGGCGCAGGATTTCCATGCCGATGGTGCCTTGCCCGGCGATCACATCGGGATCGTCAAACGGGTGCACAAAGGTCAGGCTCTGCTCTTTCTCGAGGGTCAGGGCGTGGTGGAAGGCGTCCGTGTACGAGTCGCCGTGCAGGATGATCTCCACGTTGGCGCCGCCCCGTTCGCGCACGGCATCGATCTTCAGCGGCGGCGTGGTGGTGGGCATCACCACCAGGGCGCGGCAGCCGAGCTTGCAGGCGGACAGGGCCACACCCTGGGCATGGTTGCCGGCCGAGGCGCAGATCACGCCGCGTTTCAATTGCGCCGGCGAGAGTTGGGCCATCTTGTTATAGGCGCCGCGCAATTTAAAACTGAACACGCTCTGCATGTCCTCGCGCTTGAAATAAATGCGGTTGTCGAAGCGCTGCGACAGCGAGGGCGCGAGTTCCAGCGGGGACTCGGCCGCGACGTCATACACGCGCGAGGTGAGGATTTTTTTGAGGTAGTCGATGGGCATAGGCGGCGGCAGTCTTAGGAACAATTGGAAAGATCATTGTGACCAGGACTGCACAGCACGGCGGATAACCGCTCTGGCAGTACGAAAGCGGGCCGCGGATGGCGGGCTCAGCCTATCGTGTCCTTGCATGGAGTTTTCCTCATTATAATGGACGCCTCCCTGCCGCGCCCCACGTGCCCCTCCTGATGATCGAATCCGCCGTTATCTGGCTTTTAAAACTCATTGCCGCCCCCTCGGTCGGCCTGACCTCGATCTTCATCATCAGTTTTATTTCCGCCACCTTGCTGCCGCTGGGCTCGGAGCCCGCCGTGTTCGCCGTCGTCAAAGCCAATCCCCACCTGTTCTGGCCTGCCGTGCTGGTGGGCACCCTGGGCAATACCCTGGGCGGCGCCTTCGACTATTTCCTCGGCTACCGCGCCAAGGTCGCTTTCGCCAAGGAGCGCAAGACGCGCTGGTTTCACTGGCTGGAGAGATATGGCCCCAAGACCATGCTGATGTCCTGGGTGCCCGGGATCGGCGATCCGCTGTGCACGATGGCGGGGTGGTTGCATATGCCGTTCTGGCCTAGCGTCGCGTATATGGCCGTGGGCAAATTCGCGCGGTATGTGGGGATGACTTACCTGCTGCTATATGTGCCCGACGGGGTGTGGAAATCGATTGGCCATTTGCTGGGGTAGTGGCCGGGGACTGGCCCTGCGGGCCTGTCCCCATTTTAGAT
>JBJMVV010000261.1:0-4189 GCA_045810505.1 Massilia sp. | reverse complement strand
TTTGAATACGAAGTGATGAACCTGATGAGCGCCATCATGGCCCACACCATCACCCTCCACCTGCTCGACGCCCCCGGCCGCGTCCACCGCTTCATGCGCAAGCACCCCGAACTGTTCGAGCGCCTGCCAAAGAAGGAACTGGCTTCCTACCTGAACCTCTCGCCCGAGACGCTCAGCCGCCTGAAAAACCAGGGCAAAATTTAGCATCGGGGACTGGCACTCGTTGCCTGTCCCCGCCTTCCGCCACCGGCCCAAACACAGTCGACGCAGCACCAAAATGATGCCGCACACCACCCAAACGGCATCCCACTGCGTGCGCAGTCCTAAGCCCAGGCGGGCCCATCACCGAATCAACAACACCATCCCCGTCATCGCTCCGGTCCCATCGCTGGTCAATTAGCTCACGCAACGGCACGTCCACCGCGCTGGCGTCCTGAAAAATGCTTTGCCTGTCGTGCAAGCTTGCACTCGGATGATCCATCCCCCCAAAAAACTTCGATACGTTCTAGCGACAGTCTCTCATAGGCAATATCAGTTTTCGTTATAACACATATCAGAACTTGAAATTGGTGCGTTGCGATATCGATCCCTATAATCAACTACATCGAAATCCAACCAACCTTCTCAGGAGCTTCACATGTCCACCATCACCACCACCGCACCAGCCGGCTCGACCTACCCAGCACCAGCTTTCTCCTTCGTGTCGATCATCGAAACCCTGTTCATGACCAAGCTGCGCGAAGAACTCGACGCCGAGACCGCCGGCGACAAGTCGGATGCTGCTTACGCCTACGGCCTGTAAGATCCAGTCTGATTGCTGCACACGCAGCAAGATGAAAAAAGCACCGCTTGCGGTGCTTTTTTTGTTTTTGGGGGGTCAGCGAACAAGATCGCTCGGCCCTTCCTTCGGTATTGCTGGGGCCCCGCCCTCCGAAACCACCACCCAACAATAAAAAATGCCGCACAGCTCACGCCGCGCGGCATTTAAAAGTCAATCTATCGGGCGTGCTCAGCCAGCTAGCTTCAAGCCGCCACCAACTTCTGCAACTTCACCCCTCCATGCTCTTCTTCCATGGTCCGCTCCAGCAACTTCACCAGGGCATAGGCTGAATCGATGTGCGGCGTCGGGGTGCCGGTCAAGCGGCCCAGTTCGACCACGGAGCCAACCAGGGCGTCGATTTCCGGGCCGCGGCCTGCTTCGACGTCCTGCAGCATGGACGTCTTGTGCTTGCCCACTTTTTCCGCCCCTTCGATGCGGCGGTCCAGGGTGACGCGGAACGAAATACCGAGTTTCGCGGCCACGGCCTGGGCTTCCAGCATCATTTCGGCGGCCAGCTCCCTTGCCAGCGGGTACTGGCAGATATCGACCAGGGTCGAGTGGGACAGCGCGCTGATGGGGTTGAAGCAGACATTGCCCCACAGTTTCAGCCAGATTTCGGCGCGGATGTTGTCCAGCACCGGGGCTTTCAGGCCGGCGTGCTGGAAGACGGCGGAGATGGCCTGGGCGCGCTCGCTGATGGTGCCATCGAGTTCGCCCAGGGGAAAGCGCTCCCCTTCTACGTGCTGGATCACGCCTGGCGCGATCAGTTCGGCTGCTGGATAAACAACGCAGCCGAGAATATTTTTTGGCGCAATTTTGCTGGCCAGTTTTCCGGTCGGGTCGACGCTCTTGACGACGTGCCCTTCAAATTCCCCGCCGTGCTGGTGGAAGTACCAGAACGGGATGCCGTTCTGCATCGTCACCACCACGGTGTCGGGTCCCATCAGATGGCCGATCTGGTCGGCCACCGCGTCCACCTGGTGCGCTTTCAGGGCCAGGATCACCAGCTCCTGCACACCGGCGGTCACGTAATCGTCCGTCGCCTTGACATGTGGCGCGACGTGTTCGGTGCCATCGTTATCAATCAGCTTGATGCCCCTGGATGAAATCGCTTCCAGGTTGGCGCCGCGGACGATGAAGGTGACCTCCTCGCCCGCCAGCGCCAGCTTCGCGCCGACGTACCCCCCTATTGCTCCTGCTCCAATGATTGCAATTTTCATGACGTGCTCCCACCTAGTTTACTCGAACCGGTTTTTGAGCTTGCCTATGCCATCGATCTCGACTTCGATCGTACTGTTTGGTCGCATGGAGCCCACACCGACCGACGTGCCGCACAGCAGCACATCGCCCGGATTTAAAGTCATGTCTTTCGAAATCTTGCTTACCAACTGCGCCACAGAAAATACCATGTCATTGACCGGGTAATCCTGGCGTACTTCGTTATTCAGAATTGTGCGCACTACCAGCATCGCCGGGTCCAGGCCGGTGGCGATCACGGGCCCCAGCGGGCAGAAGGTATCGAAACCCTTGGCGCGGCACCATTGCGCGAAGGTAGGATCGCGGTTGATGATGTCGGCCACCGTGACGTCGTTGGCGCAGGTCAGACCGAACACGTGGTCCGGCGCATCTTCTTCGCTGACGTTGAACGCCGTTTTGCCGATGACGATGGCCAGTTCGCCTTCGAACACGACCTTTGCTTCCGCCAGCGGGCGGCGGATGGTGCCGCCGGGGGCGAGCAAGGTGTTCGGGGTTTTGACCAGGTACAAGGGTTCGGGAGGCGGCGCCAGTCCCAGTTTTTTGCCCAGTGCGTGGTAGTTGTTCCACATCGCCAGCATCTTGCCCGGCACCACCGGTGCGAGCAGCGTGACGTCGGCCAGGTGCAGCGAGTGGCCGGTCGGCTCGGGGTTGGCGAACATATCGCCCTCGTAGAGGCGAATCTTCTCGCCTTCGAGCGTGCCGAAGCACGTCGCCTCCTCGTGTTGGAAGCGAACCCAGCGCTTAATCATCATGTAGTACCTCGTTACGCCGGATTATGTTGGGAGCATGAGGCCGGCCACCGGCCGGGCCTCAAGCTTGACTCTGCTACTAACGCGCCATGCGGGCCGCGGCTGCCATGTCGACCGCACTTTGCGAAGCCGGGGTCACCGCCGTCGCCATGAAGTTCGAGCGCATTGGCTTCAAGACAAACCAGGCCATCAATGCCGCCGCCGCGTTCAGGCCGCAACCGACAAAGAACACGGCTTCCCAGCCGCCGGTGGCGTCGGTGATCATGCTCGAGATCGGCACAAAAATCGATGCGGTGCCCTTGGCCGTGTACAGCAGGCCAGCGTTACCGGCGGCGTTCTTGGTGCCGAAGGTGTCAGCGGCGGTGGCAGGGAACAGGCTGTAGATCTCGCCCCAGGCAAAGAACACCAGGCCGGTCAGGATCACGAACATGATTGGATCACGGCCGTAGTAGTACAGGGCCAGGATACCGACCGATTCCAGCGCAAAGGCGATGAACATGGTTTTTTCACGGCCGATCTGGTCGGATACCCAGCCAAAGAATGGACGTGTCAGGCCGTTGAGCACACGGTCGATCGCCAGGGCGAAAGTCAGTGCAGGCAATACCATGCCCATGACGTTGAACTTGACGCCATCGATCGCAAAGTCCTTGGCGATCGGGCCCATCTGGGCGGTTGCCATCAGGCCACCAGCGGCGACCAGCACGAACATCACATACATGACCCAGAACACGGGCTTGCGGACGATCTGCGAAGGACCGAAGTCAGCGTTACCCTGCTGTACCTTGGTTTGCTTGCGGACGGCGCCAGAGACGTGGGCTGGTGGACGTACCAGCATCAGGCCCAGCAGGAAAACAATCAGGCCCTGGCCGATACCGAAGTACAGGAAGGTCTGCTCGTAGCCGCTCGACTCGATCATCTTCGAGATCGGGATGATGGTGGCCGCGGAGCCCGCGCCGAAACCTGCCGCCGTGAGACCGGCAGCGAGGCCGCGACGATCCGGGAACCATTTCAGTGCGGAACCCACGCAGGTGCCGTAGACAGCGCCGGCGCCGATACCGGAGATGGCAGCTGCGACGTACAGCATCATCAGGTTGTCGGCAAAGGAGTTCATGACCCAGCCGAGGGCGCACAGCAGGCCGCCAAACAGCACGACAGGACGGGGACCGAATTTATCGACGGCCCAGCCTTCGATCGGCACCAGCCAGGTTTCGGTCAGAATAAAGATGGTGAAGGCAACCTGGATGGCGGCTTTCGACCAGTGGTATTTGTCGGCAATCGGGTTGACGAACAGGGTCCAACCGTATTGCAGGTTGGCGATCATCGCCATGCAGACGATGCCCATAACCAGCTGCAGCCAGCGGTT
>JBJMVV010000260.1:0-4846 GCA_045810505.1 Massilia sp. | reverse complement strand
GCCACCTTGTCGTCTCCTGAAGCCAGTGCGCCCCGTGCACCGAGCAGCTCAGCCTGGCTTCCCTTGCCCCCGCGATAGGCAGCGTCGGCGGCATGTACGCTCAGGGCCGCCTGGCCCCGCAGATCCTGCACCAGCGCCAGCGCCTTGTCGGCATAAAACAGGTCCAGCCAGGCCAGCGCCGTATCGCGCTCGATGCGCGCCACCATCACCGCCTTTTCGGCCCGCGCCCTGTCAGCGCCCCGCTCGAACTGGGCCGCGCGCAGGCGCAGTTTGTCGCTGCGCGTGATTTCCTGCACCACGCCGATGCGGCGCATGGTCATGAAATCGCTGCCGATGTTGTAGCGGTCCGCGCCCGACACGGGCAGATTGTCGATGCCCGCCTTCAAAACCGGATCAGGCCGCTGACCAGCCGCCACGGCCCGCTCGCGCGAGGCACTGATCGCCGCCTCCTGCGCGGGCAACTGACGCGAGCGCTGCAGGGCGCGCTGCTGGGCCTGCTCGAGAGTCAAAGGGGATTGCGCAAATGCAGGCACCGCATGCGCGAGCAGCACGGCCAGCGTCGTCGCGCCGGCACACAAAGAAAAGTAAGACATGAAAGACTCCGAATTGCAGGAAAGTTCACCACGCCGCTGGTCGGCATGGTCCTGGCGCAGGCAAAGTCGGTGTCAGATGTGGAAGCGGCAGTGCAGGATGGAAATCGGCGGCGCCGTGCCGAGCGGCAGCAGCGCCTCGGGATGCGGGCTGACGCCGGGCGGCAGCGATGTTTCGGCCAAGGCCAGCACGGTCAGCAGCGCCCCTGCCGCAAAGGGCGCGATGGGCGCGGGATCGGCCTTGTCGACCGACAGCGGCGAGACCTTGGCATGGGCGGCGCACAGGCTGGGGCTGGCCTTGTCGTTCATCGGACAATCCTGCATGGGCTGCCCGGCGGCATCGAGCATCACCGCCGCCTTGACGGGCGCCATGTCCGGACAGGCATACGCCGCCACAGCCAGCTGAGTGAACAGCAGGCTGAAGAGAACGACCAGGGCGGTCAGGAGGCGGCTTGTGCGGGTGCGATGCATGGCTGAACAGGAAATATCCAGAGCATTCTACCTCAGCGCTGCCATTCATTCATGCGCCGGCCCAAGCGCTGCGATGGAACGAAAAAAAGCCCGCTGGGCCGCGGGCTTTTTTGTGTCCTGCCGGAAGATTACGCTTCGCGGCTGGCCTTCTTGCGCTCGTGCTCTTTCAGGAAACGCTTGCGCAGGCGGATCGATTTCGGGGTGATCTCGACCAGTTCGTCGTCGGCGATGAATTCAACGGCGTATTCCAGCGACATCTGAACAGGCGGCACCAGGCGGACGGCTTCGTCGGTACCGGACGAGCGCACGTTGGTCAGCTGCTTGCCCTTGATCGGGTTGACGACCAGGTCGTTGTCGCGCGAGTGGATGCCGATGATCATGCCTTCGTAGACAGGGTCGTTGTGCACCACGAACATGCGGCCGCGGTCCTGCAGTTTCCAGATAGCGTAGGCAACAGCGGCGCCGTCGTCCTGCGAGATCAGCACGCCGTTACGGCGGCCAGCCATTTCGCCACGGGCGTTGTCGACCGGGCCGTAGGCGTCAAACACGTGGCTCATCAGGCCGGTGCCGCGGGTCAGGGTCATGAATTCACCCTGGAAGCCGATCAGGCCACGCGCAGGAATGCGGTACTCGAGGCGCACGCGGCCCTTGCCGTCCGATTCCATGTTTTGCAGGTCGCCACGACGACGGCCCAATTCTTCCATCACGCCGCCCTGGTTGACTTCTTCAACGTCAACGGACAGGTTCTCGAACGGCTCATGACGCACGCCATCGACCATTTTGTAGACGACGCGAGGACGGGATACGGCCAGTTCAAAACCTTCGCGACGCATGTTTTCAATCAGAATCGTCAGGTGCAGTTCGCCGCGGCCCGACACTTCAAACACGGTGTCGTCGTCGGTCGGTGCAACGCGCAGAGCAACGTTGGCTTTCAGTTCGCGGTCGAGGCGGTCACGCAGCTGGCGGCTGGTGACGAACTTGCCTTCACGGCCAGCCAGGGGCGAATTGTTGACCATGAAGTTCATGGTCAGCGTAGGCTCGTCGACGGTCAGCATCGGCAGCGCTTCCGGGGTATCCGGTGCGCACACGGTCGAGCCGATACCGATTTCTTCGATACCATTGATCAGGACGATGTCGCCAGCAACAGCCTCGTCAACGATGACGCGCTCGAGGCCTTTGAAGTTCAGCACCTGGTTGATGCGGCCCTTGATCGGGGTCGAATCAGGACCGTTCAGGACGATCACGTCCATGCCGGTTTTCACACGGCCACGGTTGACGCGGCCAATGCCGATCTTGCCGACGTACGAGGAATAGTCGAGCGAGGTGATTTGCATCTGCAGCGGGCCGTCCGGATTGTCATCGCGCACAGGCACGTGTTCCAGGATGGCGTCGAACAGGGGCTTCATGTCGCCGTCACGGACGTCTTCGGTCAGGCCGGCATAGCCGTTCAGGCCCGAGGCGTAGACGATAGGGAAATCGAGTTGCTCATCGGTCGCGCCCAGCTTGTCGAACAGTTCGAAAGTCTGGTTGATGGCCCAGTCCGGACGCGCGCCTGGACGGTCGACCTTGTTGACGACGACGATGGGCTTGAGACCCAGCGCCAGCGCCTTGCGGGTGACGAAACGGGTCTGCGGCATCGGGCCTTCCTGCGCATCGATCAGCAGCAGAACGGAATCGACCATCGACAGCACGCGCTCAACCTCACCGCCGAAGTCGGCGTGACCCGGGGTGTCGACGATGTTGATGTGGGTGCCTTCGTACTCGACCGCGCAGTTCTTCGACAGAATCGTAATGCCGCGCTCTTTCTCGAGATCGTTCGAGTCCATCACGCGGGTATCGACCTGCTGGTTTTCACGGAAAGTGCCGGACTGGCGCAGCAGCTGGTCCACCAGCGTGGTTTTGCCATGGTCAACGTGGGCGATGATGGCGATGTTGCGAATAGCGCGTTTTTGAGTAGACATGTCTTGATGAACTGAACGTAAAGAAAAGCGCGCACGAGGTACGCGGTGTACGAGGCTGTACGATGAATCTGAATGCGGTAACCCACGAGTATAGCACGCTGCAATGGGTATTGCAGTGCGTCAGAGGAAAAAATGGCGTGATTTCAAAGGCTTGCTGAGGCCGGCTTTACGACGGAGCGTATTGAATTGTCAGCGGGGAAACACCAGAAACTGGCTAATAGCGCCATCCGGCATGAAAAAGGTCGATACCCGCAGCTCGCGCGTAGCCGTCTTGACCAGATAGTTACGCGCCATCATGCCGCCCCGCTCTTCCTGGCGGCGTTGCACCACGGTCTCGATCGGGCCCAGCGGCTTAAGCGACGCCGCGAAGTCGGCGACGGCTTGCTCCGTAAAATAGGCTTGCAGATCGGGATGCATGATGCTGCGGTCGGGGTGGCCTTCCTGCAGGGACGTGAACAGGCTGCGCACGCGCTCGGCGGCTGCGCGGCTGGCGGGATCTTCAAATGCTGGCGCTGGCGTTGCTTGCAATGGCGCCGGGACGCTTGCTGCGACTGGCGCCGGCGGCAACAGTAGTTTGGCGATGCCGCTGGCGACGCGGCCGGAGGCGCTGCCATGGCCGTTGCTCAGGGCGACAATCGCGAGGCCCAGGTCGGGGTAAAGATCGTTGGCGGAAATGAATCCCGTGACTTCGCCGCCGTGGCTCCAGCGGGTCTGGCCGGCCGGCGTTGTGCCGATGAACATGCCAAGACTGTAATCGCTCGCGCTGCCATCGGCCAGGCGGGTCGGTGTCGCAAGCGCCTGGTAGGCGGCCGGCGACAGGAAGCGCTTGCTCATCAGGGCGATATCCCAGCGCGCCAGGTCGGATGCCGTCATCGCCAGTTGCCCGGCGCCAAACAGCCAGTATTTTCCTTCTGCCATGACGGGGCGGTTCGGGCCGAGCGCGTAGCTTTCGTAGCCGGTCGGATCGCCGCGGCCGAAGGCGACATGATCCAGATCGACAGCCGAATCCATCTTCAGCTTGCCGGTGATGCGCTGGCGGATAAATTGGTCCAGCGGCTGCCCGCTCAGCTTTTCAACGATGCGCCCGGCAATGGTGTAATTGGTGTTGCTGTACTCCCAACGCGCGCCGGGACTGAAATTGAGCGGCGCCCCGGCCCACTGCTGCATGATGGCCGCCGGCGTGGTGGCCCGCTGCATGGTGGGCGGCAGGTAATCGAGCGCGTAAAAATCCGAATAGCCGGATGTGTGCGACAGCAACTGGCGCACGCTGATGTCTTTCGCCTGCGTCAACTCGGGGAAAAAGCGCGCCACCTTGTCGTCCAGCGAGAGTTTGCCTTCGTCGACCAGCATGAGCATCGCCACCGCCAGGAATTGCTTGCTGTTGGAGCCGATCTTGTAGCGCATCTGCGGCGTGGCGGCCACCGCGGGCTCGATGCGGGCCAGTCCGTAAGCTTTTGCGTAGACCAGTTTGCCATCCTTGACCACCGCCACCGACACACTGGGATCCTTGCTGTCGGCCAGGGCCTGGTTGGCAATGGCGTCGATGGCCGCCGCGGTCTCGGGCGCCAACTGGGCTGAGGCCGGCAGAGACAGCCCGGCCACGCCGCACAGCAGGGAAAGACAGGCAACAGCAAGCAGCCGGGACGAGGTCATGACACTCCTTGGCAGGCCGGTACGCCCGGCCCTGGTTGATTGAACAATCGCCAGCGATGCTACACCGGTACTTGAACTGTCACAACATTTTTGACGCCGAATTTACATCGCTGCGGTGAAGGCGATCAAGCGTTCGGGCGCCAGGATCGCGTATTCCTGCAAAGCTGCCGT
>JBJMVV010000259.1:0-5941 GCA_045810505.1 Massilia sp. | reverse complement strand
TGGGCGACCAGATCGGTGGCATTGCCGCCGCGCTGGCGGCCAAGGGCGTCATGTTCGAGCATTACGATATGCCGGGTTTGTCGCTGGAAGGCGACGTGCACGTGGGCGAGGGCATGAAGGTCGCGTGGTTTCGCGATCCGGATGGGAATATCCTCAGCCTGACCGGGGCGTAAAACGGAGGAGGGGACTGTCACTTGGTGACTGTCCCCGTTTTTGAAGGCCCGAACAAAAATCGGGGACAGTCAGCGAGTGACAGTCCCCAGCTTCGTGTCAGTTGGACGCTGACCGCACCCGCCCAAACGCATCGCCCGCCTTCCAAGCCGGCATCTTCGGCGCATCGGCCACCATCCGCCCCAGGTTGAGGGTAAATTGCGCCTGCTGCACCATGCCGCTCATGTCCCAGCGGGGATCGTATTCATCCGTCACCTGGTGATAGCGTTCCTCGCCGTAGGCTTTGCGCTTGGCCGTGTTGGCTGCGCCGTCCTTCAGGTAGTCGCTGCCGCCGCCGATGGAAAAGGCGGGGATGCCGGCC
This sequence comes from Massilia sp., assembly GCA_045810505.1. Classification (GTDB taxonomy): domain Bacteria; phylum Pseudomonadota; class Gammaproteobacteria; order Burkholderiales; family Burkholderiaceae_D; genus JAFCUW01. The sequence continues at coordinate 5,409 of JBJMVV010000259.1, read as the reverse complement.
TTGGCGAAGGAAAAATGGTCGCTCCGGAAATAGCCGCCGGACAGGTCCGGTTTCGGCGTCGACACGACCAGGCCCATGGCTTTGGCGGTGGCCGCGGCCATGGCGCCCAGTTCGGTGCGCTCGCTGCCGCTGGCGCTCATGTCGCGGGTGGGGCCGACCCAGTTGAGGCTGTCGAGATTGAGGTTGGCGGCGGTTTTGGCGGCCGGCCACAGGGGCGCGGCGGCGTAGGCGGCGCTGCCCAACAAACCCTGTTCTTCGGCGGCGACCCACAGGAACATCTGCGTGCGTTTCGCTGGCGACTTGACCGCTTCCTGGGCCATGGCCAGCAGGGCGGCCGAGCCGGAGGCGTTGTCGACGGCGCCGTTATAAATATTGTCGCCGCCGGCGCCTTGCTTGCCCAGGTGATCCCAGTGGGCGCTGTAGATCACCACTTCGTCTTTCAACTTCGGATCGGTGCCCGGCACCAGGCCGGCCACATTGAACTGCTCGATCATGCGCACGGCCGCGTGCGTTTCGCCGCGGACATGGGCGGCCAGCGCCACCGGCTTGAAGTCCTTCGATTCGGCGGCGGAGCGCAGGCTGTCGAGATCCTGGCCGGCGTCCTTGAACACGGTGCGGGCGGCCGCTTCCGTCATCCAGCCCTGCATGCCGCTGCCCAGGTCGGCGTTGGCCAGCTGAAAGCGCTCGGCCAGCCAGCTGTTCTGCACCACGCTCCAGCCGTAGGAGGCCGAGGCGTCCGTGTGGATCAGCAGCACGCCGGCGGCGCCGTGGCGGGCCGCTTCTTCAAATTTGTAGGTCCAGCGGCCATAATAGGTCAGGCCCTTGCCGTTGAAACGGTCGGGCTCGGCGGCGGTCGGCGCGGGGTCGTTGACCATCATCACCAGCACCTTGCCGCGCACGTCCACACCCTTGTAGTCGTCCCAGCCCAGTTCCGGCGCGGTGATGCCGTAGCCGACGAACAGCAGTTCCGCGTTCATGTCGTGCACAGCCCTGGCGTCGCCCGGCGCCCACACCCAGTCGCGGCCAAACATCAGGCTTGCCTGCTTGCCGCCCACCTCGATGCCGACCCGGCTCTCTTCCGGCAGCGCCTTGACGCCGGCAATCTTGACGCTCTGCCGGTAGCTGGCGCCGTTGGCGGGGCGCAGGCCCGCCGACATGGCCTGGGTTTCAAGATAGGCGACAGTCAAGTCTCCGCCCCGCTGGCCCGTGCCGCGGCCTTCCAGCAAATCGCTGGAAAGAAATTGCAGGTGGGCGCGCAGAGGCGCTTCCTGGACGGCGGGCAAGGGGCCGGCCGCATGGACGGCGGCGGAGGCAAAGGAGAGGGCGAGGACGGAGGAGAGCAGCTTGCGCATGGGATCCCGGAAATAAGGTCAATGAAATGTCCGCACAGTAAAACATAACGGTGGGAAAACATTGTACCTTTCTAGCGGAACACCAGACTGTCCGTTGCAATCGTCGTGGCCGTCATCGGCGTGAATGGCGGCGGCAGGCTGGCCGGGCGCTCGCCGGCCGGCGAGGCGGGCAATCCCGGGCGGCGCTCGTGCACCTCGAAGATGGCGCGCTTGTCGGTCTCCATGTCAAAGCTGAAGTCGAGCGCCTGGCCGCCCATGCCATATAAACTCAGTTGATAGCTGGCGGTGCGCCCGTCCGACAGCAGGCGGCCGTTCACGCTGCTGTGAAAGGCGTCCGAGCCGGTCACGGTCAGGTCGATGAACGGTACATCGGTCTTGGCCTGCAGGCGAAAGCGCACGTGGCGCAGATTGCCGTCGTCGTTGTCGCTGATGCTGGCGATGCTGGGGAAATCCACCGGCGTGGATGGCGCTTGGGCGAGCCACATGGGGCGGCTGTTCCAGCCAAAGGCATCGACCTGCACGCGGGCCTTGGCGGCGCCGGGAAAGAAGCGGCGCGACCAGGCGTCGAGCGGCATGTCCGGCATCATCCAGTACGCCTTCCAGGTCGCCGCATCTTTGAGATAGACCATGCGGTTCGGCTGCGGCAGCGGCGCACTGCCATACGGCGCTGCCGTGCCGGCCACCGTAAAACAGGCGAGGCTGGCGGCGCCGAGGCCCCGCACGATGAAGCGGCGCTGGGCCGTCAGCAGCACGCTGCCCATCCCCAGCAGCAGCGCCAGCACGATCATCGGCAGTTCGCTGCGCTCGGGCGAGGTCAGATCACAGACGTCCTTCACCAGCGGGCCGATGATCAGCAAGGCCGGCACGGCGCCGGCGGCGAGCACGCAGGCGCGGCGCAGGCCGGTCTTGCGCGGCGCCTTCGCGCCAGATAGCTGTGGCGCATACAGCAGGCCGTACGCGGCCAGGGTGCCGATCAGGGGCCACACCAATACATAGCTGGCGTGCGGCAGCTGCCAGCTCAGTATCAGCAGCACGATGGTCGCGGCGAACACGGGGCCCAGCGCCGCCGCCGCATGTCCCACCGCGCGCCTGAAGCCCCGCTGCAGCAGGATGAAGAGGGCCGTGCCGAGCGCCGCGAAGCCGCCCAGGAACCAGGCGTCGTGCAGCCCGGCGCCGCTGTTGCGGGCGTCGTAACCGCGGTGCAGCGACGGCAGCAGATTCCACACCAGGGCCGCAGCCAGCACCAGCAGGGCAGCAATGCACACGAAGCCCAGCGCCGCATCGACGATTTCGCGCACGCTGACGTCGCCCCGGTGGACCGCCACGCAGCACACCATCACCAGCAGCAGGCAGGCCAGGCGCGTCAAGGCCCACACGGCGCCCAGCGAATAACTGACCACGCCGAACAGGGGCAGATCGAAATACAGCACACCGGGGCTGGCCACAGCGTCCACGGCGCCCGTCCGCACCAGCGGTGGCCCGTTGCCGAAGTGGCGCGCCAGTGCGAACATGGTCGCCCCCATCGTCTCCACGCTGCGGCGATCGAGCCGGTCGATGGTGTCGCGCGAGCCGATGCCGCCGGCGCCGTTGCTGCCTTCGACGTTGGCCAGGTGCAGGCGCGCGCTGCCCAGCTTTTCCAGGTCGCCCATCTGCACGCCGGGCAGTTCGCGGTACATGTCCTGCAGGGCCGAGCCGCCATGTGCCGCGGGCGCCGCCTGCGCCCAGCCACGCACGGCGCTGGCGCTGTCGCCGCCGGCGCCCACCAGAACCGGCGCGCCCGCGCTGCCGCCGCCATCGAAACGGAGTACCAGCCCCACCCGCCGGGCAAGCGGATGTTGACCTGCAAAGGCGCGCGCACCGAGGCCGCCCACCCGCTCGCCATCAAGGAACAGCAGCACCACATCGTTTGCCATCGGCGGCATCGCCCGCAGCATGCGCGCCGCTTCGAGCAGCGCCGCCGTGGGCGCTGCTGTTGCGGCCGCGCCCACGCTTCGCTCACCCGTGTCGTAGGCGGTCGCCAGCAGCAGGGCAGGGCGGCTGGCGTGATCGGGCGCCGTGCCGGGCACCAGCACCACCACGTTATTGACCATGCCGAGGGTCACCTGCAGATTGCGGCGCCGGTCGATGCTGCTTTTCTGCGCCAGCGCCGTTTGCACCAGGGGCGACAGGCCCTGCGCCGTCAGCTGCTTCAGGATCAAGGCACGCGCCGCCCCATTGGCGTCGCTGGCGATTGGCCGCGGCGCGCTGGCCAGTTGCGCCACGTCCTCCATGGCGCGCTTCAACTGGAACTGGGGCTCAGGCGTGGCAGGGCTGCTTCTCTGGGCGGCCAGGCGGCAAGCCAGCAGGATCAGGGCGAGAACGGCGAACGCAAGCAGCCCTGCCGTCCACTTGAGCGGCGTTGAAAAAGTGCGCGACATGAAGATCCAGATAGAAAGGTGAAATGAATACCGCCCGAAGGCTGATGAAAACAGGGACAGGCAACGAAGCCAGTCCCCCCTGCGTGCCGCGACCGAGCTTGCCGCGGCGAAGATTGATCCGAATCGGGTCTGCGTCGCGCGGAAAAACCTCGGCTTTGCCGAGGGATTTTTTCCATTTTTAAGCCAAACGAAAGCAGGGTTGTACTTTCGTTTGATTACTCCAGCGTCCAGACGTAGGCGATCTGCGCCCAGCCGGGTTCTGCGACGCCGCCGTTCATGGCCGGTTTGAAGGTGCAGGTCGACAGGGCGGCGACGGCGGCCTTGTCCAGCTCACGCGAACCGCTGGAGGTCTTGACGCGCGAGTCGCTCACCTTGCCGTTCGTCCCCACCAGCAGCGCCAGGGTCACGGTGCCGCTCTCGTTGTTGCGGGCTGCCTTGACGGGGTACTGGGGCGTGGCGCAACCGCTGGCGTCGGCCAGGGCCACGGTGCGCATCACGCCGGGGTTCGCCGCTGGCGTCACCGGGCCGGGATCAGCGGCCGGCGCTGGCGTGGCGGGCTGCGGGGCTGTCTCCGTCGAGACCTCGGCGCGCACCACGTCAGGTGGCGGCGGCTGCTGCACCGGCACTTCCACCGGCGGGGCGATGACCTGGGGCGGCGCCGTTTTCGGCATCGGCTTGGGCGGCTCGGGTGGCGGTGGCGGAGGGGGCGGGGCTTCCGGCGTGAACATCACCACCAACTCCTCCGGCATTTGCGGCATTTTCACGCCGCGGCTGTTGAGGGTGTGGATGAACGCGGCGCCCACTGCCACGTGAAGGGCGGCAACAATCGCCAGCTTGCTGAACTTGGTGCCACCCTTGTCATTCATTTGCGAGAAATGCATGGTGTTCTCCTTGTTGTAGGCCGGCGTCCGGCTGTTACGGTGCGCCTTGGTGCTTACTATCGCTGGCCGATTTGCTTCATATGTATAAAATCCAGTTGATGGAAGAAATATATGCTATTGCCTAGCAATTGAAAAGCTTTTTATTAGCAATCGTGTTGCGCCTTGGTAGATTTCCCGCGAGCGCCGGGGAAAACTCCCGTCCTAAAACGTGTTTTCATGGTCTCGCCCTGTGTAGAATGATCCCATTGGCGCCCCGTGCCTTCTGTGGCCTGGCACACCTAAGTACCAGGCAATAGTAAGAAGATGTAAGGCAGGCTGCGCCGCTCTCAAGGAGACGCTGTGGAAGTTGTTACAAATTCAAAAGGGCCGGCTGCGGTTCGCCCGATCCGGGTGATGCTGGCCGACGATCACCCCATCGTCATGACCGGCTTTGCCATGTCGCTGGCGGGCGTGGGCATGGACGTGGCCGGCCAGGCCAGGAGCCCCGAGGAGGCGGCCGCCATGTACGCCGAGCTCAAACCGGACGTGCTGGTGCTGGACATCCGCTTCGGCACCGAGCTGACGGGCCTGGATGCGGCGCGTTCGCTGCTGGCCAGCTATCCGGCCGCGAACATCGTCTTCCTCACCCAGTTCGACCAGGATAGCCTGATCAAGGAAGCCTACCGCCTGGGCGCACGCGCCTTTGTCACCAAGGATTGCGATCCGGCCGATCTGGCCACCGCCGTGCGCCATGCGAACGAAGGCCGGCTGTACTTCCTG
>JBJMVV010000258.1:0-7457 GCA_045810505.1 Massilia sp. | reverse complement strand
GCGGATGGTTTGCACCGAGCCCTTGCCGAAGGTCTGGCTGCCCATGATCATGCCGCGCTTGTGGTCCTGCAGCGCACCGGCGACGATTTCGGAAGCGGACGCCGAGCCGATGTTGACCAGCACGACCAATGGCACCTCCTTGATGCCAGCCGGCAGGCCGAGCAGGGAGTCGCCCTCGCTGCGCAGCATGTAATGGTCGGGCCGGCCGCGCAGGCTCTGGTGCGATTCGGGCAGTTGGCCGCTGGTGGAAACGACCAGGGCGTCGCGCGGCAAAAAGGCCGCCGCCACGCCGACGGCGCTTTGCAGCACCCCGCCCGGATCGTTGCGCAAATCGAGCACCAGCCCTTTCATGGCGGGCGACTGGCGGTACAGGGCCTGGATGCGGGCCACCAGATCGTCCACGGTGGGCTCCTGGAATTGCGCGACACGGATGTAGCCATAACCGGGCTCCACCATGCTGCCCTTGACGCTGTGCTGGACGATTTCGGCGCGGGTGACCTTGATGGCCAGGGGCGTGAGGAGGTGTTCGCGCACCACCGTCAGCACGACCGTGGTGCCCGGCTCGCCGTGCATGCGGTTGACGGCTTCGTCGAGGCCGATGCTGGCCACGGACACGCCATCGATGCGGGTAATGATGTCGCCCGGCTTGATGCCGGCGCGCCAGGCGGGGGCGTCCTCCAGCGGGGTGACGATGCGAAGATTGCCGTCGTCGCTGGCGGTGATTTCCACGCCCAGGCCGACGAATTTTCCCTCGGTGCCCTCGCGCAGTTCACGCAGGGCCGCCTTGTCCAGGTAGGCCGAGTGGGGATCGAGCGAACCGACCATGCCGTTGATGGCGTCGGTGAGGAGTTTTTTGTCGTCGACCGGTTCCACGTAGTCGCGCTTGATGACACCAAACACATCGGCCAGCTGGCGCAGTTCATCGATGGGCATGGCCGGCTCGACCGACTTTTGCGCCAGCGCAGACAGTTGCATCATGACGAACACGCCCACGATGACGCCGAGAGCGATCAGGCTGGCTTGCTTGAAAGATAAACGCATGGCGAAAAGGCAAAGGGCGGTGGAGCGTGCACCCGCTGGCGCACCTGTCGAGTATAGAAGGAATCGCAATCTCGCGCCGAACCGGCCGCGATGGCGCCCCGCAACACCGTTTAGCGGCGCCGGCGTCCGTTCAGTATCTTCTCGAACAGGGCCAGCTGGCCATTGGTGGTGTCGTCCCAGCTATAGCCTTCGGCGTAGCGGCGGGTGGCGGCGTGGTCGGGGTAGTTGGCGCGCAGGCGGGCCACGGCGTCGGCCAGACCCGCCGGCGTGCGCTCGTCCATCAGGATGCCGGCGGCCGGGGCCGTCACCACCTCGGGCGTGCCCCAGACCCGCGTGGCCACCACGGGCGTGCCGCAGGCCATCGATTCGAGCAGCACATTGGCCCAGCCTTCGCGGCTGGAGGCCAGCACCATGGCGTCGGCCGCCGAATAGTAGCGGTGCAATTCGGCGTTCGGCACGGAGCCGAGAAAGCGCACGCGCGAGGCGACGCCCAGTTCGGCCGCCAGCGCTTCCAGACTTGCCTGTTCGGGACCCGCACCGGCAATCCACAGGCTGGCGTCAGGCATCAGGGTCAGGGCGCGGATGGTCAGATCGTGGCCCTTGACGGGCAACAGGTTGCCCACTGAAATCAGGGTCAGGCCTGTCATCCCCAGTTCCTTGCGCAAGGCAGCGCGGTCGCCCGGCTGGAAACGCTGCAGGTCGACCCCGTTGCGCAGCGAAACGATCTTGCCGGGATCAGCGCCCAGTTCTGTCAGGCCCACTTTTAACGCGTTGCAGACGGTGATGGAAGCGGCGGCGCTGGCGGCCGCTTCCAGGATCATGCGGCGCGGCGCGCTGTGCTGGGGAATCAGGGTGATGTCGGAGCCGCGCGCCGTGATGACGACGGGCTTGTTGAAATAGCGTCCCAGCGCGGTTGCGGCGACCCCATCCGGATAAAAATAATGGGCGTCGATCAGGTCGAAATCATGGCCTTCGTCGAGCATGCGGGCGATCACGGGTTTCATGGCACGCGTCATGAAGCCGGGCGCCAGGTTCATGCCGATCTTGGGCAGGTGGAAGTAGCGGGGGTGCGCGACGTCGAGGCCATTGCGTGTTTCAAACCGTGGAACCCTGGCGAACTTCGCATAGCTGCCGAAGCGCTCGTCGGTCGAAGGGAAATAGGGTACTGGCGCCACCACGCGTGCGCTGGCCTTGCCGCTTGCCACCAGATAACGCAGCCGCGTCTCCACGAAAATGGCGTGATTGGGTCTGACGCTGTTGGGAAACAAGGTGCTGAAGGTGAGTAGCTTCATGGACAGGGAGAAGTGACGAACTTGCAAAAAGGAAAACTTTCTCCATTCTACCGCAGCCATCCGGGCGGGCATGGCACGGAAGGACGCGATGCCGATGGTATAATCCACGGTTCCTTATTTGGCTCGCTTCGTGCCCCACTACAATGAAAAAAGTCCTCATCCTCGGTGTCAACGGCTTCATCGGTCACCACCTCTCCAAGCGCATCCTGGAAACGACCGACTGGCATGTGTACGGGATGGACATGCAGTCCGAGCGCATCGCCGGCTTGCTGGAAAACGAAGCCTACAAAGGGCGTCTGCACTTTTTCGAGGGCGACATCACCATCAACAAGGAGTGGGTCGAATACCACGTCAAGAAGTGCGACGTGATCCTGCCCCTGGTGGCCATCGCCACGCCTTCGACCTACGTCAAGGATCCCCTGCGCGTGTTCGAACTGGACTTCGAGGCAAACCTGCCGATCGTGCGTTCGGCTGCCAAATATGGCAAGCACCTGGTGTTCCCGTCCACCTCCGAGGTGTACGGCATGAGCGGCGATGCCGAATTCGATCCGGAAAACTCGCCCCTGGTGTACGGCCCCATCAACAAGCCACGCTGGATCTACGCCTGCTCCAAGCAGTTGATGGACCGCGTGATCTGGGGCTACGGCATGGAAGGCCTCAATTTCACCCTGTTCCGGCCATTCAACTGGATCGGCGCCGGCCTCGATTCGATCCACACGCCAAAAGAAGGTTCCTCGCGCGTGCTGACCCAGTTCCTGGGCCACATTGTGCGCGGTGAGAACATCCAGCTGGTCGACGGCGGCGCCCAGAAGCGCTCCTTCACCTATGTCGACGACGGCATCGACGCCCTGGTGCGCATCATCGCCAACGAAGGCGGCGTCGCCACCGGCAAGATCTACAACATCGGCAACCCGTCGAACAATTATTCGATCCGCGAACTGGCCCACATGATGCTGGAACTGTCGGCCGAGTACCCTGAGTATGCGACCTCGGCCAAGCAGGTCAAGATCGTTGAAACGACGTCCGGCGCCTACTACGGCACCGGCTACCAGGACGTGCAGAACCGCGTGCCGAAGATTGAAAACACCATGCAGGAACTGGGCTGGAAGCCGCAGTTCACCATGCGTGACGCCCTGGTCGGGATTTTTGATTCGTACAAGAATGACTTGCCCGGTGCCCAGGAACTGAACAACTAAGTCCTGGCATCATCAAAAAAACCGGCTGCGCGCCGGTTTTTTTACGTCTGCAGATAGGCGGCGATGAATTCTGCCGGCATCCGCTTCGGCTTGCCGCTGCCCAGTTCGATGCAGACCAGGTCCCAGTGCGCGCGCATGACGGTGGCGCCATCGCTGTCCCGTTGCAACTGAAAACTGCGCCGCATGCCCAGTTTGCCGTCGCCGGCGTTCAGCCAGGTGCCCAGGGTGAGCGCTTCGCCGGCAACCGTGGGCAGCACGTAATCATAGGCGGCGCTGCGGATGGCCATGGCGCGGTCGAGCCGGCGGTAATCCTCGATCGACAGGCCCAGCTGATGGGAGTGGGCCCAGGCCACCTGTTCGCACCATTGCACGTAGACGGCATTATTCGTGTGGTTCAAACCATCGATATCACAAGGCTGGGGCGTGACGGCAAGGGTAAAAGGGGAGGGGGCATCCCAGGCGGGCATGAAGATTTTCCATTGATCGAATCGGCATATTGTAAAAGCAAATCTGGCGGCGCCGCTTGCCGAAAAGCGTGTCGCAATGTACGCCACTGTATCGGCTCACTGCCCAGCCGTAAGAATTTGTAAGGGTGGCAGACCTTGTCGAATTGCCAGCTTATAGTTGATTCGCGTTATCCCTCCCCACCGATAAAGTGGTTTGCCCACGGTTCTTCCCGTGGGCTTTTTTATGTCCGGAGTATTGTATGCACCGTTCGTATTTACTTTCCCTCAGCCTCAGCGCAGCCCTCTTGGTGGGCTTACAAGCTGCCCAGGCCACGCCCGTGATGGACATGCGCGCCGAAGACTTGGTGCCGATGGCCATCCAGTTTCGCCAGGAACTGAAATTGACCAGCAACCAGCAGACGCTCTGGCAGCAGGTGGAAACCCGCAGCAAGACCATCCTGCGCGAACGCCAGGGCCGCCGTGAAAAACTGCAGGCTGCCCTGGTCAGCGGCGCCGCCCAGCCCAAGGCGGAACTGCGCGAACTCAACACCGCCGTCGAAGCGGAACAGGCCGCCACCGCCCGCGAAGACAAGCAGTTGCGCGATATGTGGCTGGAAGTGAACGACGCCCTCGACGATGGCCAGCGCCAGCAGGTCGCGGCCATGGTGGGCGAGCAACTCATGCGCGTCGCCGGTACTGGCCCCGAAAGCCGCACAGCGCCCAAGGCGGAAGAACGGGGCCAGAAGCGGGGCGGCGGCAAGCGGGGCGGGATGGGCGGCGGCATCGGCGGCGGTCCGGGCGGCTGAGTCGCCAGGACGAATATCCGCTGGTAGATTTTGCCAGCGGCATATCTGATTGCACTAACGCATCGCATTTTCCTTGAGGTCAAATTTGCCGCGCGGAATTGGAATGCGGGCGCGCGACACGAACGCGACAGTCTCGTAAGATTCTTAGCAGGAATCAAACATTTGATTTTGCTTAAACTTACCTGCGTGGTCGAGGGGACCTATGTCGTCGTTATCAGCTCATTTTGAACTTTCGCGTAGCGGCGATTCCCCCAATTTGCGCTCGATGGAAGGCATGCGCGGCTTTGCCGTTTTCCTGGTGTTTCTCGCCCATTACGTGTCGCTGATTTCACCGTGGATTGCCAATAACGCTGGCCTGGAAAATTTTGCCGAAGCCTTGCACGCGATCGGCAATATCGGCGTCGACCTGTTTTTTGTACTGAGCGGCTATCTGATTTATCGCTCCATCATTGGCCGCAAACAAGACCTATTCCTGTTTTTCCAGCGCCGCGTCGACCGCATTTATCCAGCCTTTCTGGTTGTGTTCGCGCTCTATCTCGCCATTTCTGTCCTGCGTCCCGCTGACAGCAAGATTGTTGGCGCGGGGGTCGATGCCTGCTTGTATGTGCTGCAAAATCTGCTCTTGCTGCCCGGCCTGTTCCCGATTACGCCGGTGATCACGGTGGCGTGGTCGCTCAGCTATGAAATGATGTATTACATTGCCATTCCAGTGCTGGTCACTTTGTTTCAGATGCGTGAGCGCAGCGCCCAGTGGCGGGTGCGCTTCTTCCTCATCGTTGCCTGCCTGATCGCCGGTTACAGCGCCCTGTTTGCCGGCCACGTGCGCCTGATCATGTTCATCTCCGGCATCCTGCTGCATGAAGCCCTGCGCAGCCGCAGCCTGAAGTCGCCCGGCAGCGCCGCCGCCTTTGCTGCCTTGATCGTCGCCCTGGCGATCACCGTTCTGCCATCGAGCGGATCGATGGCTTACACGGGCAAAGTCATTGTGCTGTTCGTGGCCTTCTTTACCGTGTGCTATTCGTGTTTCACCCGTCCTGGCGAATGGCTGGCCCAGCGCTTTTCCTGGGCGCCCCTGCGCTGGCTGGGCAATATGAGTTACTCGTATTATCTGCTGCATGGCCTGACGCTAAAAATTGCCTTTGCCGTGCTGGCGGCCAAGGCGCCTACGGTTGCCGATGAAACCGTGTTCTTCTTCCTGCTCATGCCGGTGATGTTTGCCGTCACCCTGGTCCCGGCCGCCATGCTGTTCCTGGTGGTGGAGCGGCCGGTTTCCCTCACCAGCACGCGGCCCCGTCCGTCTGCAGCGCGCCCAGTGGGTGCCGCACGCCACGTCTGAATGCTGGCGCCGGGAAGGCGCCCGGTTTGTGTCTTTCATGCATTGCGCACGCGGCAGTTTGCTGTGTGCGCGGGTGGTCCCATATGTTACATTTGACGTTCGGCCTGCCAGCGGCAGGCCGTCGGCCACTTTTCCCTGCCCCATGAGGACATTGCATTGAAACCATTTCTGCTCAGTACCCTGACCTTGAGCCTTGTCAGCGCCTTTGCCTGCGCCGCTGAACCATCCGTTCCCACCTCTCCCATCTCCGGCGTCGCCAAGGAATACATCGACACGAACGTGCGCGTGCAGGACGATTTTTTCACTTACCTCAACGGTGAGTGGCTCAAAACGACTCAAATTCCCGCCGACAAAGCCAGCTGGGGCACCTTCGCCAAGATGCGCGACGACCTCAATCCTCAGCTGCGCGGCATCATTGAAAAGACCCGCACCGCGAAGAATCCAGCGGGCAGCGAAGCGCAAAAAATCGGCGACCTCTACGGCAGCTACATGGACGAGGCGCGGTTGAATGAGCTGGGCTACAAGCCCCTGTCGGGCGAGCTGCAGCGCATCCGCATGGTCAAGGACAAGAAGGCCCTCCCGGCCCTGATGGCCCACCTGACCCAGATCGGCGTGACCACCCCGTACGGCCTGTATGTCGGCCAGGATGCCCGCAAGTCCACGGTCTATGCCGTGAGCCTGAGCCAGAGCGGCCTGGGCTTGCCTGACCGCGATTATTACCTGAAAAAAGACGACGCCAAGATGGCCGACGCGCTCGGCAAGTACGAGCAGTTCGTGGCCGACATGCTGGGCAAGGTCGGCGAAAAGGATGCGGCAGCGAAAGCCAAGGCCATTGTCGCGTTTGAAACGTCGCTGGCCCAGGCCCAGTGGACCAAGGTGGAAAACCGCGATCCCGTCAAGCGCTACAACAAGGTCAATCTCGGTGAGCTGGGCGCGCTCACCCCCGGCTTTGACTGGAAGGCCGCCATGGCCAGCGCCGGCGTGGCTGGCAAGGTCGACTATGTGATCGTCAACCAGCCCAGCTACCTGACGGCGATGGACCAGGTGATCGCCCAGACCGAGCTGGCTACCCTGAAAGAATATTTGACCTGGCAGCTGGTGCGCGCCTACGCGCCGTATATGTCGAAAGTCTTTTATGACGCCAACTTCGCCTTTTATGGCACCGTCATCTCCGGCACCAAGGAAAACCAGCCGCGCTGGAAAAACGGCGTCGGCACGGTGGAAAACGTGCTGGGTGAGGCCGTCGGCCACATCTATGTGACGCAATATTTCCCGGCCGAGCGCAAGGCGCGCATGGAGCAACTGGTCGCGAACGTGCTGGCAGCCTACAAGCAGAGCAT
>JBJMVV010000257.1:0-7328 GCA_045810505.1 Massilia sp. | reverse complement strand
CGCGGCTTGAGCGTCTTGATCAGGTTACTCTCAAGAATCAGCGCCTCGGCCTCGCTGTGCGTCACCGTCGTCTCAAGCCGGGCGATGCGCTCGACCATCATGGCGATGCGCGGGCTGCTCAGGTTCTTCTGGAAGTAACTCGAGACCCGGTTCTTGAGGTTTCTCGCCTTGCCGACATACAGGACCTTGTCGTCGGCGTCGAAGTAACGGTAGACGCCAGGCAGACCGGGCAGCTTGGCGACGGTGGCCAGCACCTGGGCGCGCGGGTCGACGGCCGGCAGCACCGGCGTCACAGCGACGGGCGCGGGCACGGGCGTGAAATCAGGGACGGCTTCAGTGGATGGGGGCAAAGCAGGTACGTCGGACATTCTGACCTCTGGATCAGCCTTCGCGGGTGACGATCACAAAAGCGACGCCATAATCGGCCTCGTCGCTGATGGTCACCTGGGCGCTGAGTTTATTGTCTTGCATAAATTGTTGAAGGGCGCCGCTGCAGACGATCACGGGCTTGCCGCTGGGATCGTTGAGGATCTGGCAAGTGCGCCAGGTCATCGGCATGTGGATGCCCAGGCCAATGGCTTTTGAAAACGCCTCCTTGGCGGAAAAGCGGGTGGCCAGGAAACGCTTGCCGCGCAACTCGTGCTTGGCGCGGCGGCGCTTGAATTTTTCCAGTTCTTCCGGCCCCAGCACTTTTTCCGCAAAGCGCTCATTGCGGCCCAGCGCCGCCTCGATGCGCGAGATTTGCACGATATCGGTGCCGATGCCGTAGATCTGCATCTCAGGCTCCCCTGCCCGCATGCACGCCCAGGCGCGAGGCAACCATGATGGCTTTCATTTCGCGCACAGCATTTTCAAAGCCCGTGAACACGGCTTGCGCCACGATGGCGTGGCCGATGTTCAATTCGCCGATGTCTTCCAGCGCCGCGATGGCCTGCACATTCGTGTAGTGGAGGCCGTGGCCGGCGTTCACTTTCAAGCCCTTGGCAACGCCGAAGCGGGCGCCGGCGCGGATGCGCTCGAGTTCGCTCGCAAGCGCGGCACCCTCGGCTTCCGCATAACGTCCCGTGTGCAATTCAATTACGGGCGCGCCCAGTTCGGCCGCTGCCGCAATCTGGCTTTCTTCCGGGTCGATGAAGAGCGACACGCGAATGCCCTCGGCCTGCAATTGCTTGATGGCGGCCGCCACTTGATTGGCGTAGCGCACCACGTCGAGTCCGCCTTCCGTGGTCACTTCTTCACGCCGCTCCGGCACCAGGCAAACATCCTGGGGGCGGATGCTGCAGGCGAAATCGATCATTTCCTGGGTCACGGCCGCTTCCAGGTTCATCCGCGTCATCAGCTGGGGCCGGATGGCGGCCACGTCGGCGTCCTTGATGTGGCGCCGGTCTTCGCGCAGGTGCAGGGTGATGGCGTCGGCGCCCGCCTGTTCGGCCAGCAAGGCGGCGCGCAGGGGATCGGGATAGAAGGTGCCGCGGGCGTTGCGCAGGGTGGCGACGTGGTCGATATTGACGCCCAGGTCGATGACGTTGCCGGCTGGCTGGAGGAAGCTCATGGGATTCTTTCTTTTATAGCTGCAGCAGGTCGATCAGGATCTGCCGCGTGTTGAGCGGGGCGCCGCCCAGCTGGTGGGCCAGCAGGAAACGCATCAATTGCTTGGCCTCGGCCTGGGTCTGGGGCGCATCGTAGTTGCCGGCCTGGATGTCGAGCAGGGTCTGCCCGTCCACGGCCGGCCACACGTCGGCCACCCGGCGCGGGCGCGGTCCCCGTTCCGGATCGACCACGTAGTCCTGGCCAGGCTCGACCGCATCGCCGGATGGCGCGCAGCGGCCCAGGTCGGCAGCCACCCCTGTTTCCTTAAGTAAGGCCCGTTCGAATTTTCTCAAGACGATTTGCGCAGGTTCATTGTGCGCCAGCTGATTGAGGGTATCGACGTACTGGTCGAACAGGGCCGGATGGGGATCGTCGCGCGCCAGCAGTTTTACCAGCAGTTCATTCAGATAAAAGCCGCACAGCAAGGCGGTGCGCTCCAGCGGCAGCATGCCGCCCACCCATTCGGCGTCGATCAGGGTGCGCAACTCGTTGCGCCCGCTAAAGGACATCGACAGTGGTTGAAAGGTTTGCAGCACGCCCCGCAACTGCGAATGGGGCCGCTTGGCGCCCTTCGCCACCACGCCGATGCGGCCGAAGTCGCGCGTGAAGATATCCACGATGAGGCTGGTTTCTTTATAGGGATAGCTGTGCAGCACGAAGCCGGGCTGGCCGTTGATGCGATCGCGCGGCAAGGCGCGCGGGCGTTTTGGGGGCGGCGGCGCGGATACGGTTGTCGGCGCGGCCACAGGCACAGGCGGCGTCACGGCCACCACGGCAGCGCTTGAGGGATCCGGGTCGAGCACGTCCATCTGCGCCACCCCTGGTGTTGGCTTACTCGTAGCCGTAGGCGCGCAGGCCGGCTTCGTTGTCGGCCCAGCCGGATTTGACCTTGATCCAGATTTCCAGGTAGACCGGTCCGCCAAACAGTTTTTCCATGTCCAGGCGGGATTGTGTGGAAATTTCCTTCAAGCGGGCGCCCTTGTTACCAATCAGCATGGACTTGTGGGTGTCCCGCTCGACCAGCACGGCGGCAAAAATCCTGCGCAGGTCGCCTTCCTGCTCGAATTGTTCGATCAGCACGGTGCTGGTGTAGGGCAATTCGTCGCCCACCAGGCGGAATACTTTTTCGCGCACGATCTCGGCGGCGAGGAATTTCTCGCTGCGGTCGGTGATGTCGTCCGGTCCGAAGATGGGCGCGTTTTCCGGCAGCTTTTTCTTGATCTCGTCCTGCAGGGCATCGACCTGGAAGCGCAGCTTGGCCGAGACGGGCACGACGGCGGCGAAATCGTGCTTGGCGGCGATCTGCTGGGCAAACGGCATCAGCGCGGCCTTGTCTTTGACGCGGTCGGACTTGTTGATGACTAGGATCACCGGCACTTCTTTCGGCAGCAGGTCGACCACCTGCTGGTCGGCCGGGCCAAAGGTGCCCGCTTCGACCAGGAACAGGATCACGTCCGCGGAAATGAGCGTATTGGTGACGGTCTTGTTCAGGGTTTTATTGAGCGCGTTGGAGTGGCGCGTCTGGAAACCTGGGGTGTCGACGTAGATGAACTGGGCATCATCGACCGTCTGGATGCCAGTGATGCGGTGCCGCGTGGTCTGGGCCTTGCGCGAGGTGATCGACACCTTGGCGCCGATCAGCACGTTCATCAGGGTGGACTTGCCCACGTTGGGGCGGCCGACGATGGCGATGTAGCCACAGCGGAAATTGTCGGGGATGCTGCTGGTGCTGCTGTCAGTGCTGGTGCTGTTCATGCCGACTTCGTTTCTGGATGCGGGTGTTTAGGGGGCTTTGGCTCGGTGGCGGTGTCCGCTTTCGGCTCGGCCTTGATCTTGCTCTTGATGTCGACCTTGGTGTCGACCTTGGTATCAACCTTACCATCAACTTTAGCATCTGGCTTGCCGCTGCTGTCGCTCTGGATGGTGGCGATGCCCGCCAGTTTCAGCTGGGCGGCGCGGGGCTTGGTCTTGCGCGCGGCCGCCGGTGTTTTCAGTAAAGCCTGCTCGGCCACTTCCAGCGCCAGTTTGGCGGCGGCCTGCTCACCGGCGCGGCGGCTGCCGCCACGGCCGTAGACCTGGATATTCAGTTTCGGCACCAGGCACTCGATCTCGAATTCCTGGCTATGGGCCGCCCCATGGGTCGCCACGACATTATAGGTCGGCAAGGCGATTTTTTTACTTTGCAGGAATTCCTGCAGCAGGGTCTTGGCGTCCTTGCCCAGGGTGCGCGGGTCGACCGAATCGAGGATGGGAATATAAAAGGCGCGGATGACGGCGCGCGCCGCTTCAAATCCTGTGTCGAGGAAAATCGCGCCAAGCAAGGCTTCAAGGGTGTCGGCCAGGATCGACGGGCGCCGAAAGCCGCCCGACTTCAGCTCACCTTCGCCCAGGCGCAAAAATTGCGACAACTCGAGCTTCTGGGCGATTTCGTACAGGGACTGCTGCTTGACCAGGTTGGCGCGCAGGCGCGACAGATCGCCCTCGTCGATGCTGGTAAAGCGCTCGTACAGCACCGAGGCGACGACACAGTTCAGGATGGAATCGCCCAGAAACTCGAGGCGCTCGTTATGCAAACTGCTGTGGCTACGGTGCGTCAAGGCTTGCTGCAACAGGCCAGCATCCTGGAACGTGTAACCTAGGCGGGATTGCAATAACGTTAAATTCATCTGAAAAGTGTCGGTTGATCAAGCTGGTTTTATTTTGCCGCCGGGGCGTCCGCGGCAGGTGCGGCGCCATTGCGCGCCGTGGTGGCCGCGTAATCGATCAGCAAGCTTACATTGGCAAACATGGGGATCTTTTTCTGATAAGCAAAGCTGAGTTCCGTTTCACCTGTCTCTTTGCTGATGAGCAGATCCTTGCCGCTAATCGTCTCGATGCGGTTGATGTCCGCGTTCTTGTCAAACGCCTGGCGCATTTCCATGGGGCTGCCGTTGGTGGCCTTGGCGGCGGCAATGGCGTCCTTCGACGACTTGTACTCCAGATAAGTCGGAAATACCTTCATGGCGAACACGCCGATAAACCCCAGTACGGCCAGCACGAAAATCAGGCCGCTCAGCGAAATACCACGCTGCGATTTTGGAAACACAAAGGTCGAATGCATCTGCTTACCCCTTACTACGTCTGCAACTTAATGAATGCTACCGATGCGCTTGAAGTTCCCCAGGTTCATCCAGACAAAAAACGCCTTGCCCACGATGTTCTGGTTAGGAACAAAGCCCCAGTAACGGCTGTCCGCGCTGTTATCGCGGTTGTCGCCCATCATAAAGTAATTGCCCTCAGGAACGATACAAGTAAACGACTCTTCCGTGTAGACGCAGGCCTCGCGGTGGGGGAAATTGTCCACCTGGGCGGGATCGAAGGCGCGGCGGCTCTTCATCGTCAGGATACGGTGTGGCACATTTGGCAAGGTTTCGCGGTACTGCTGGCGTAGTTCCAGGCTATCCTCCTCCAGATAATCGTCCATCGGGGCGTACTCGAGCGGCTTGCCGTTCACCGTCAAGCGCTTGTTTTCATAGGTGATTTTATCACCAGGCACGCCAATCACCCGTTTGATGTAATCCTGGGTCGTATCTTTCGGATATTTGAACACCATCACGTCGCCCCGCTGGGGGTCGCCCACGCTGATGATTTTCTTGTTCAGCACGGGCAGGCGGATGCCGTAGGTGTATTTGTTCACCAGGATCAGGTCGCCAATGAGCAGGGTCGGCACCATCGACGCCGACGGAATCTTGAAAGGCTCATACAAAAACGAGCGCAGGAAGAACACCAGGGCGATGACGGGAAAGAAGCTGCCCGAGTACTCGACCCAGGTAGGCTGGCGCAAGATGGACGCCTCGACCGCGGCGCGGTTGACCACGTCCGGCTTGATGCCTTCGGCAGTCAGTTTGGCGTGGCGGGCGTCGAGCGCCGCCAGCGCCGCATCGGCCGCGGCGCGGCGCTGCTTCGACAGCACGAAGCGGTCGGCGCACCAGATCACGCCGGTGATAACCATCAACACGAACAGGATCAGGGCAAAGTTGCCCAGGATGGTTTGCAGGGTCATTATTCGTCCACTTGTAAGATTGCCAGGAAGGCTTCTTGTGGAATCTCCACCGAGCCGACCTGCTTCATGCGTTTTTTACCGGCTTTCTGCTTTTCCAGCAGTTTCTTTTTACGGCTGACGTCACCGCCATAGCACTTGGCCAGCACGTTCTTGCGCAGCGCCTTGACGTTCTCGCGCGAGATCACGTTCACGCCAATGGCGGCCTGGATGGCCACGTCGAACATCTGGCGGGGAATCAGTTCGCGCATCTTGGCGGCGACCTGGCGGCCGCGGTAAGTGGCATTGGACCTGTGCACGATGATGGCCAGCGCATCGACCTTTTCGCTGTTGATCAGCATGTCGACTTTTACGACGTCAGCGGCGCGGTTTTCCTTGAACTCGTAGTCCATCGAAGCGTAGCCGCGCGAGGTGGATTTGAGCTTGTCGAAAAAGTCCAGCACGATCTCGGCCATCGGCATTTCATAGACCAGTTTGACCTGGCGGCCGTGGTAGCTCATGTCCTGCTGGATGCCGCGCTTGCCCACGCACAGGGTGATGACGGAGCCGACATATTCCTGCGGCATGTACAGGTTGACGTTGACGATCGGCTCGCGGATCTCGTTGATCTTGGTCGTCTCCGGCATCTTAGAAGGATTGTCGACTTTGATGATGCTGCCATCGCGCATTTCGACTTCGTACACCACGGTCGGCGCCGTGGTGATCAGGTCCATGTCGAACTCGCGCTCGAGGCGCTCCTGCACGATCTCCATGTGCAGCAAGCCCAGGAAGCCGCAGCGGAAGCCGAAACCCAGCGCCTGCGACACTTCCGGCTCGTACATCAGGGCGGCGTCGTTCAGTTTCAGTTTTTCCAGCGAATCGCGCAGGGCGTCGTACTGGTTCGCTTCGACCGGGAACAGGCCGGCAAACACCTGCGGCTGCACTTCCTTGAAACCAGGCAGCGGCGCTGGCGCCGGCTTGGCGGCGTGGGTGACGGTGTCGCCCACCTTGGCCGCCTTCAATTCCTTGATGCCGGCAATCACGAACCCCACCTGCCCGGCCGACAACTGCGGCAGGGCCTGGGAACGGGGCGAGAAGACGCCGACGGACTCGACCAACTGGGTCGACTCGGTCGCCATCAGCATGATCTTTTCCTTCGGCTTCAAGGTGCCGTTGATCACGCGCACCAGCATCACCACGCCGACGTAATTGTCGAACCAGGAGTCGACGATCAGCGCCTGCAGGGGCGCGTCGGGATCGCCCTTGGGCGGCGGCACCTGCGCGATCAGGCGCTCGAGCACGTCTTCCACGCCCAGGCCGCTCTTGGCCGAGCATTGCACGGCGTCGGTGGCGTCGATGCCGATGACGTCTTCGATTTCCTTGATGGCGTTGGCCGGATCGGCGTGCGGCAGGTCGATCTTGTTCAGGACCGGCACCACCTCCACGCCCAGGTCGAGCGCCGTATAGCAGTTCGCCACCGTCTGCGCTTCCACCCCTTGCGAGGCGTCGACCACCAGCAGCGCGCCTTCGCAGGCCGACAGCGAGCGCGACACTTCATAGCTGAAATCGACGTGGCCCGGGGTGTCGATCAGGTTGAGGTTGTAGACCTCGCCGTCGCGCGCCTTGTACTGCAGGGCCGCCGTCTGCGCCTTGATGGTAATGCCGCGCTCGCGCTCGAGGTCCATCGAATCGAGCACCTGGGCTTCCATGTCGCGGTCGG
>JBJMVV010000256.1:0-43105 GCA_045810505.1 Massilia sp. | reverse complement strand
CGCATGCGCCCGCTGACTGCCGCCCCTCCAATCAATGCCAGGTGCGCATCAGGCCAACCGCCAAGCCTTCGAGCGCAAAATCATCGCTGGCCGGATCGACCTTGATAATCTTAAAGTCGGCGTTTTCCGGCAGCAGTTCAACCAGCCCACCAGTCTTGCGGTAGCGCTTGACGGTGACTTCATTGCCGATGCGGGCGACCACGATCTGGCCGTTCTTGGCGCTGTCGACTTTTTTCACGGCCAGCAGGTCGCCGTCCATGATGCCGATATCGCGCATGGATTCGCCGCGTACCTTGAGCAGGAAGTCCGGTTTGCTGGAGAACATGGCGGGGTCGACGTTATAGGTTGCCTCCACATGCTCCGACGCCAGGATCGGCGAACCTGCGGCAACGCGGCCAACCAGGGGCAGGGCCATCAAGACGCCGGCCGGCATCTGCATGGGCGATTCGGCGACGGCGGCGGGCGCAGGCGCCGCGCCAGTGAGGCGAATCCCGCGCGAAGTGCCCGGCGAAATCTCGATCGCCCCCTTGCGGGCCAAAGCCTGGAGATGCTCCTCGGCCGCATTGGCCGACTTGAACCCCAGTTCATTGGCGATCTCCGCCCGGGTCGGTGGAAAGCCCGTATTGTCGATGGCCTCGCGAATCAACTCGAGGATCTGTGCTTGACGTGCAGTGAGCTTAATCATGGGCTATTTGACACTGGTGATAGAAACAGCCTGTATTTTTGTACAGTATTCCTCCCAATGCAAGCCATATTCCCCTCAAAACAGACAAATTATGCAAAAACTCGCATATTTCTAATGAAAAGCCCGCCCCCGAGGCGAACTCAGCTATGAATCGGGGTTGCGTCCCCCGAAAAAAGATCCGGCTCCGCCGGTCTTTTTTCACCACTTCAAACCAAACAAAAGTAGGGGTTCACTTTTGTTTGACTCAGATCTGTGCTATATTATTCGGCTTTCCCTTCCCACACTCGTCTTGACGCCGAGGTGGGCTTTTGTTTTAAACGTCCTCAAGGAGTATTGAATGCGTCATTATGAAATCGTTTTTATCGTCCATCCGGACCAAAGCGAGCAAGTCCCGGCGATGATCGAGCGTTACAAGGCCAGCGTCACCGCGCGCGGCGGTAACATCCATCGCGTGGAAGACTGGGGTCGTCGCCAGATGGCTTACTCGATCCAGAAGCTGCCAAAGGCACACTACATCTGCATGAACATCGAATGCGACAACGAGACCCTCGTGGAACTTGAAACCGCCTTCAAATTCAATGATGCCGTGCTGCGTCACCTGACCGTGAAGATGAAGAAAGCTGAAACCGCGCCGTCGCCGATGATGAAATCGGTCCAGCGCGAAGATGCAGCCAAGAGCCATCGTTCGGAAGCGCCAGCAGCCGCACCAGCACCTGCCGCCGCTGCCTGATTGACTGGCAGGAACGAAGTAACTGGGAAGTGAATCAACTTCAAGTTGTAGCAACAGTGACCGAGCGCGATGTATTGCGCTACACCCCGGCCGGCGTGCCGATCGTGTCCGCCACCCTGACGCATAGTTCGCAACAGGTGGAAGCAGGGGTGGCGAGGTTGACCGAGTTTGAATTGCACGCCGTTGCGGCGGGCGAAATTTCAGGACGGTTCGGCCAGGCGGAGTTGGGTGCGGTTTACCAGTTCACAGGTTTTCTTGCCAAGAAAAATCGGAACAGCAAAGCGTTGGTGTTTCACATCATTGATTTCAATGCGGCCGCACCGGCGGCGCATATTTTAGATACAGGAGCCTCAAATGGCATTCGGTAAAAAGTTCGACAAAAACAAGCTCAAGCTCAAAGAGAAGCGCAAACAACAGAACCCACTGTTCAAGCGCAAGAAGTTCTGCCGCTTCACCGCTGCAAACGTCGAGCAGGTTGACTACAAAGACGTCGACACCCTGAAAGACTTCGTCCAGGAAAACGGCAAGATCATGCCAGCACGCCTGACCGGCACCAAGGCGCACTACCAGCGCCAGGTTGACACCGCCATCAAGCGCGCCCGCTACCTCGCGCTGCTGCCTTACACCGACCTGCACCACGCTTAAGCGCTGCAGAGAACCTGGAGAAACATATGCAAATCATTCTGTTAGAAAAAGTTGTTAACGTCGGCAACCTGGGCGACGTCGTCAAAGTCAAAGACGGTTACGCACGTAACTTCCTGATCCCCCAGCGCATGGCCCGTCGTGCCACCGCTTCGGCTGTCGCTGAATTTGAAGTCAAGCGCGCTGAACTGGAAAAAGCTGCTGCCGCCAAGCTGGCCGCATCGCAAGCCCAGGGCGACAAGCTGTCCGGCATGACCATTTCGATCGCCCAGAAAGCCGGCGTCGATGGCCGTCTGTTCGGTTCGGTCACCAACTTCGACATCGCTGAAGCGTTGACGAAGCAAGGCTTCGCTGTTGAAAAAGCCCAGGTGCGTCTGCCTAACGGTCCTTTGAAGACCACCGGCGACCATCCAGTTGCCGTCGCGCTGCACACCGATGTCGTCGTTGACATCACCGTCGCCGTGGTTGGCGAAGCTGCCTAAGTAAAAAAATGCGCTCGCGAACTTCGGTTCGCGGGTTCGCAGACGAAGCCGGAACATTTGGTGTAATGCCGAATGTTTCGGCTTTTTTACGTCTGACAGCTCGACAATTTCTCACCGATTCTTTCAGCCTTGGCGGCCGTTGCAGGTATAATTCGCGCCATGAATGCCCCATCCGATCCGCAAATCGACGCCCTGCGCGTCCCGCCCCATTCCATCGAGGCGGAGCAGTCCGTTATCGGCGGCCTGCTGCGCGATAATGCCGCCTGGGACCGCATCGCCGACTTCATGCATGCGGACGATTTTTACCGCTACGATCACCGCATCATCTTCGAGCAACTGATCAAGCTGATCAATTCGAGCCGGCCGGCCGACGTCATTACCGTCTTTGAAGCGCTGACCAACCTGGGCAAGGCCGAGGAAGTGGGCGGCCTGCAATACCTCAACGCGATGGCGCAGAACACGCCCTCGGCCGCCAACATCCGCCGCTACGCCGAAATCGTGCGCGACCGCGGCATCCTGCGCAAACTGATTACCGTCGCCGACGAAATTTCCGGCAATGCCTTCAATCCGCAAGGCAAGGAAGTCAAGCAGATGCTCGACGAGGCGGAGTCGAAAATTTTCGCGATTGCCGAGGCCGGCTCGCGCGGCACCTCGGGCTGGGTGGCGGTGCAGCCGCTCCTGACCCAGGTGGTCGAGCGCATTGACGAACTCTATAGCCGCGACAACCAGTCGGAAATCACCGGCGTGCCAACCGGCTTTATCGACCTCGACCGCATGACCTCGGGCCTGCAGCCAGGCGACCTGGTCATCGTCGCCGGCCGTCCTTCGATGGGCAAGACCGCGTTCTCCGTCAACATCGGCGAAAACGTGGCGATCGACGCGGGCCTGCCCGTGGCCGTGTTCTCGATGGAGATGGGCGGCGCCCAGCTGGCGATGCGTATGCTGGGCTCGGTTGGCCAGCTCGACCAGCACCGCCTGCGTACTGGCCGCTTGCTCGATGAAGACTGGCCGCGCCTGACGCACGCCATCCAGAAAATGAACGATGCGCAGCTTTACATCGACGAAACGCCGGCGCTGAACTCGATCGAGTTGCGCGCCCGCTCGCGCCGCCTGTCGCGCCAGTGCGGCAAGCTCGGCCTGATCATCGTCGACTACCTGCAGCTGATGACGGGTAACCAGCCAGGCGACAACCGCGCCTCGGAAATCTCGGAAATCTCGCGCGGATTAAAAGGTCTGGCGAAAGAGTTGCATTGCCCCGTGATCGCGCTGTCGCAGCTGAACCGCTCGCTTGAGCAGCGTCCCAATAAACGGCCTATCATGTCGGACTTGCGCGAATCGGGCGCTATCGAGCAGGATGCCGACGTCATCATCTTCCTGTACCGCGATGAAGTGTACAACCCCGATTCGCCCGACAAGGGCACGGCGGAGATCATCATCGGCAAGCAGCGTAACGGCCCGATTGGCGCGGTGCGCTTGACGTGGATCGGTCAGTACACGAAATTCGGCAACTATAGCGGCGGCCTGGCGCTCTACCAGGGCGACTGATTTTTATCCGCAGTTTCCACGCATTCCGGCAGCACGGCAGCATGCACGCTGTGCTGTGCCAGCATTAATGCCATTTCACTAACAGCTTCACCAGTAGTTGTAGTTCGCGCAGTAAATAACGGAGAAAAACCATGTTTGGACGTTTGATGCCCACCGAGGGCAAATTCTTTGACTTGTTCAACCAGCACGCCGCTTTGTGCGTGAAGGGTGCGCACGAGATGGTCGGCCTCATGACCAATTTCGACGATCTCGAAAACCGCACGCATGCCATCGAAAGCATCGAAAAACAAGCCGACAAGATCACCTACGCCACGGTCGACATGCTGCACAAGACCTTCATCACGCCGATCGACCGGGACGACATCCACCAGCTGATCACGCGCATGGACGATATCCTCGACCTGATGGAAGACGCTGCCCAGACCGTCTCGTTGTATGACCTGAAGGCCGTCACGCCGGAAGCAAAGCGCCTGGCCGAACTGTGCCTGGCCTGCTGCGAAAAAGTGCAGGCGGCCGTGGGCCTGCTGCACAATATGGACAACTCGCAAAAAATCGTCGCCATCTGCGAGGAAATCGACCGCCTCGAGTCCGATGCCGACCACGTCATGCGCGCCGCCATGTCCAAGCTGTTCCGCGATGAGCCGGACGTGCGCAACCTCATCAAGCTCAAAGCCATCTACGAGATCCTCGAGACCGTCACCGACCGCTGCGAAGATGTCGCGAACATCATCGAAGGCATCATCGTCGAGAACGCGTAAGCGCTCGGGTCTCCTATGGCAACTATTCACATGAGCATTTACGTGCTCGGGCTCCTGATTGCCCTGGCGCTGATTTTCGACTTCATGAACGGCTTTCATGATGCCGCCAACGCCATCGCCACCGTCGTCTCGACGGGCGTACTGAAACCCCAGACGGCCGTCGCCATGGCTGCCGTGTTCAACTTCATTGCCATCTTCGTGGTCGGCCTGCATGTGGCCAGCACGGTGGGCAAAGGCACCATCGATCCCCACGTGGTCGACCAGTACGTCATCTTCGGCGCCCTGGTCGGCGCGATTTTGTGGAACCTCATCACCTGGTACTACGGCATTCCGTCCTCGTCCTCGCATGCCCTGATCGGCGGCCTGGTGGGCGCAGCCGTGGCCAAGTCCGGCACCGGTGCCCTGGTCGGCGGCGGCCTCTTGAAAACCGTCATCTTCATCGTCGTCTCGCCCCTGCTGGGCTTTGTGCTCGGTTCGCTGATGATGGTGCTGGTGTCCTGGATCTTCGTGCGCTCGACGCCCCGCAAGATCGACACCTGGTTCCGCCGCGCCCAGTTGTTCTCGGCCGCTGCCTACAGCCTCGGCCACGGCGGTAACGACGCGCAGAAAACCATCGGCATCATCTGGATGCTGCTGATCGCCGCCGGCATCTCGACCGGCACGGAAAGCGCGCCGCCCCTGTGGGTCATCATCTCCTGCTACACGGCGATCAGCTTCGGCACCCTGTTTGGCGGCTGGCGCATCGTCAAGACCATGGGCCAGAAGATCACCAAGTTGAAACCCGTGGGAGGCTTCTGCGCCGAAACGGGCGGGGCGATCACCCTGTTCCTGGCCAGCGCCCTGGGCGTACCCGTCTCGACCACCCACACCATCACCGGCGCGATCGTCGGTGTCGGTTCCGCACAGAAGATGTCGGCCGTGCGCTGGGGCGTGGCGGGCAATATCGTCTGGGCCTGGGTGTTCACCATTCCGGCCTCGGCCTTCATGGCGGCGATTGCCTGGTGGCTGGGTCACCACATCATGTAAGCGTCATCAAGCTTCATGCAAAAACGGCGGCAAGTGATGCACTTGCCGCCGTTTTTTTTATGTCCTTATTTACCTTCTGACTCTTTCAACCAGCTCGATTTCAAACAGCTTCGGCCAGTGCTTGCCCGTCACAAACAGCTTCTTGCGGCTGCTGTCCCAGGCAATCCCGTTCAATACGTCGTCCGGCCCCAGCGGCGGCCAGTCGGCGCCGGCCAGCCCCGTCAGGTCGATCCAGCCCACCACCTTGCCCGTGGCCGGGTCGATGCGGGCGATCACGTCCGAGCCCCATACATTGGCGAAAATCTGGCCGTCGACCCATTCCAGTTCATTGAGCATATTGATGGGCTTGCCATCAGCGCTGACCTCGATGCGGCGTTTTTCCGCCAAGGTGGCCGGATCGAGCACGCGGATGGCGGCCGTGCCGTCGCTCATGAACACGTCCTTGTCGTTGCTGGTCAGGCCCCAGCCTTCGCCCGTGTAGCTGAACTTGCGTTTCAGGGCAAAGGTCTTTGCATCGAACACAAAGCCTGTCTTCGAGGTCCAGGTGAGAGCGACGATGTCCTTGCCGACCGGTGCGATGCCCTCGCCAAAGTAGTCGGCGGCGATGTCTTTCTTTTGCAGCACGCGGCCCGTTTCCAGTTGCACCCGGCGGATGCTCGACTCGCCCTTCAGGCCGGTGCTCTCGTACAGCACGCCATCGTGGATATACAAGCCTTGCGTAAATGCTTTTGGATCATGCGGATAGGTGTGCTTGACCATGAAGGCATAGACGGGAATGGCGGCGCGGGCGGCCGGCGCGGCCAGGGGGAGGGCAGCGGCCAGCAAAAAAGCGGTCAGTTTGACGTTCAAGGAAATCCTCATGGGGGGACAGGCTGTCGACGCGCTAGACTTTACCGCAAATTGCTGCCCTGCGGGGGCGGCCGCCAATGAACCGCTGTGCTGCAACGCCCGGTAAATACGGCCATCTTCACGCGAAGTACCGCCGGTGTTACAGTGACATTTCCGTAGATCATAGTTAACAGGAATCGCCGTGCTAGCTCCCCCATTCCCCGCCAATGAAGCGCGGCGCCTTGGCGCCCTGCGCGAGTTGCTGCTGCTCGACACGCCGCCGGAACAGCGTTTCGACAAGCTGGTTGAATTTGCCGCGCGCGAATTCGAGGCGCCGATCGTCCTGTTCAGCCTGGTCGACACGGAGCGCCAGTGGTTCAAGGCCAAAGTCGGGATGGCGGCCTGTTCGACCCCGCGCCGCATCTCCTTTTGCGCCCACGCCATTCTGCAGACGGACCTGTTCATCGTTCCCGACACCCTGCAGGACGAGCGCTTTGCCGACAATCCCCTGGTGACGGGCGAGCCTTTCATGCGCTTCTACGCCGGCGCACCCCTGATCCTGCCGAGCGGCTTTGCCATTGGCACCCTGTGCCTGCTCGACATCAAGCCGCGCCAGCTTGATGAGATCGACCGGAGCATGCTGGGCGCCCTGCGCGACCTGTTGCTCGAGGAAGTGCTGGCGCAGGACATGTTGCCGGCGGGAGCGAAGCCAGGAGTACAAACATGAGCGCGCGCCTGCCCGACCTGTTGCTGGTCGAGCCGGAAGCACTGCTGCGCCGGACCATCGCGCTGACGGCGCGCAGCGCGCACCTGGCTTCGGTGACGGAGGCGGCCAGCATCGACGCCGCCCGCAGTCTATTGGGCACGCGCCGCTTCGACGGCGCTTTCATTGCGCTCGACCTCGATGCCTCTCACGCCGACGGCGGCCCGCTGGGCCTGCTCGAACTGCTGCGCGACGCCAGGACCGGCAGCGATACCGCCATGCCCGTGGCCGTGATGCTGGAGCGCTGCGATGCAGGGCTGCTGGCGTCCCTGAAACAGTTCGGGGTGAGCAAAGTCATCCTCAAACCGTTCCGGGCGAGGATTGTGATTGATGCGATTGCGGAGTTGGGCAGGCCGGTGAGGATGGCGCAGGGATAGGGGCGTTGCGGATAGAAAAAGGGGACAGGCCGAGCCGCGTCAGGCACCGTTGGCGCCAGTCCCCCTGATGCAAGCATCGCGACCGCTCAAACAGTAGAGGGGACTGGCGCCGGAGGTGCCTGTCCCCTTTTTCAATTTCAAGCTAAAGCTAGAGCACCTCGCTGGCGTGATCAGCCAGGCGCGAACGTTCGCCGCGCGCGAGGGTCACGTGGCCGCTGTGCGACCAGCCCTTGAAGCGATCAACCACATAAGTCAGGCCGCTCGAACCTTCCGTCAGATACGGCGTATCAATCTGCGCAATATTGCCAAGGCAAAGGATCTTGGTCCCAGGCCCGGCGCGGGTGACCAGGGTCTTGATCTGCTTGGGCGTCAGGTTCTGCGCTTCGTCGATGATCAGGAACTTGTTCACGAAGGTGCGGCCGCGCATGAAGTTGAGCGACTTGATCTTGATGCGCGAGCGGATCAGGTCTTGCGTGGCCGCGCGGCCCCATTCGCCGCCGTCGGAATCCGACTTGTTGAGCACCTCGAGGTTGTCATCAAACGCGCCCATCCACGGCGACATTTTCTCTTCTTCCGTGCCCGGCAGGAAACCAATGTCTTCGCCGACGGGCACCGTCACGCGGGTGACGATGATCTCGTTGTAGAGCTTGGTTTCCAGCACCTGGGCCAGGCCGGCAGCCAGCGCCAGCAGGGTTTTACCGGTGCCTGCCTGGCCCAGCAGGGTGATGAAGTCGCACTCGGGATCCATCAGGAGGTTCAGGGCAAAATTCTGCTCGCGGTTGCGCGCGGTGACGCCCCACACATTGTTCTTGTTGTGCGAGAAATCGCGCAGGGTGCGGATCACGGCGGTCTTGCCGTTGAGCTGCTTGACCTGGCCGTAGAAGGGCGCTTCGCCGTTCTTCGGTTCCATGTAGACGAACTGGTTGACCAGCAGGGTGGGAATGGTGGGGCCGGTGACGCGGTAGAAGGTCGATGAGGCGCCGCCCTTGTTTTCCTGCCACGATTCAACATCCTTGCCGTTCTTGTCCCAGAAGTCGTCCGGCAACTGCACGATGCCGGAATACAGCAGGTCGGTGTCTTCCAGCACGTGGTCGTTGAAATAATCCTCGGCAGGCAGGCCCAGCGCGCGCGCCTTGATGCGCATATTGATGTCTTTCGACACCAGTACGATGGCGCGGCCGGGAATTTCCGCTTCCAGGTTGCGCACCACGCCCAGGATCTGGTTGTCAGCCTTGCCCACAGGCAGGCCTTCCGGCAGGGTGGGGCCGTTTTGCAGACGGGTCTGGAAGAACAGGCGGCCCTTGGCATCCTTGTTGCCCAGTTTGCTCAGCGGGATGCCTTTTTCAATCGCGTCGTCGTCGATATTGGCGATCAGTGCGTCCAGGGTGCGCGAGACCTGGCGGGCATTGCGCGCCACTTCCGACATGCCCTTCTTGTGGTCGTCCAGTTCTTCCAGGGTCATCATCGGCAGGTAGACGTCGTGTTCCTCGAAACGGAACAGGGACGTTGGGTCATGCATCAGCACGTTGGTGTCGAGCACGAACATCTTCGAGGTGCCGCGCTTGTCGGCCTGGCGGCTGGTGGACGATTTGATGACGGCTTCGACCGGCTTGTGCTTGGCCGGGTGGGCAGCTTCGCGGTCGTTGTCGACGTTGCCGCGGGCCATCGGGGCCTGGGGCGCGGAAGGAGCGGGGGCAGGGGCAGAGGCGGGCGGGGCCATGCTGACCACATCGGCCTTGCGGCGGGTGGCTTTTGGCTTCGCGACGGCCTTGCCGCTAATGAGATTTTCGACCGGGTCGGCGGCAGCTTCTACTGGCGCTGGCGCAGCGCTGGCGAGCGCGCGCGGGCCGCCCTTGCGTGGTGCAGCCTTGGGGTAATCTTTGGCGAGCAGCAGGGCAGCAGGCTGGGTGGGGAGTTTTGGCAGTGGCATCAGGGTCTCAGTCTAAAAATGTCCGAACAATGCCGACGCCAGGCAAGCGTGTGCTTGCAGGCGTTGACAGCGACAAAGGGAGGGGCGGCGCGGAAGTGGCGCCACAGGTGGCTGATGCAGAAAAGAAAAAGCGAAGACTCAAAATTGGCAGGCGCAATCGACGTGGAACAACAGTTTAATCAAGAAACCATCTTTGTATCCTGGTGCAGGCTCTTGACGAATTCCAGCACCTCATCGGCGTGACTTGCTACTTTCACGCCTCTCCATTCTTTCACCAATGTGCCGTCAGCGTCAACGATAAACGTACTGCGCTCGACCCCGCGGACCTGTTTGCCATACATCATCTTATTTTTCATGACGCCGAACTGCAGGCAGACGGCTTCATCAGGATCGGACACCAGTTCAAACGGTAGTTCCAGCTTGGCCTTGAAGCCTTCGTGGGAGCGCAGCGAGTCGCGGCTGATGCCGACGATCTCGGTGTTGAGCGCCTGAAATTCCGGGTACAGCTCGCGGAAGGCGATGCTTTCCGTCGTGCAGCCTGGCGTGTTGTCCTTTGGATAGAAGTACAGCACGGTGTAGCGCGCCGGACGGCCCAGCAGATGAAACACCTGGCCGCTCGTCATGGGGGCGGAAAAATCGGCGATGGGGGCGTTGCTGTCAACCACGGTGCTCTCCTGAACGCTGCGGGGTGGGATTGCTGGGGCCTGGCACGATCAGTTCGCCTGAACGGCCTGGCACGGTGCCCCAGCTGACCGGACGGTCCGGCAGGGCTTGGTCTTTGATTTTCTGGTAGTAGTCGGCCATCGAGGCCAGTTGGTAGCCCTGCGCCTTCCACCCTGTCAGCAGCGCTTCAAAAATCGGCGCCAGCTTTTGCCCTTCCAGTTCGGCGTGCAGGGTGTAGACGTGGTCGCGCGTGGCGCCCGCGGTCAGCTTGAGCAGGTGGTCGGCGATATTGGCCGTGGTGATGGTCACGCCGTCGATGGTGCGGCCCAGCAGCTCGTCCAGGGTGGGCAGTGTGGTCGGCAGCTGGATGCATTTGACGCCCGCGACGCGGTACGGCTTGTCGTGGGGATCAGCCAGTGCGCCGTTGTCGAGCAGGTTCGAGCGGCCATCCGAGGCGTAGGCGTAGCCGGCCGCATCGTGTTCGGCAAAGGCGTGCGCGTTCATCTGCCAGCCGGCCGCGCCAAAGGTGGCCGCATCATGGCCGAACACCTGCTTGAAGCGCTGCTCGCTCTTTTGCAGCATGCGCGTGGTCCATCCCGCTTCGGCGCTGCGTACGCTGTCCTGCCAGCGTACGTGGTCCCAGGTGTGGATGCCGCATTCAAAGCCGGCCGCTTCCACCGCGCGCAGTTCGGCGGCGCAGCGCCGGCCGATGTCGGGGCCGGGCAGCAGCACGCCGTACATCAATGTCTTGATGCCGTAATGTTCGACCACCGAGGTGCGCGAGACCTTGCTGAAAAAGCCGGGGCGCAGCACCCGCTTCATAGCCCATCCCGTGTGGTCGGGACCGAGCGAAAACAAGAAGGTGGCGTGGGCGCCGTGGGCGCGCAGCATCCGCACGAGATTGGGCACCCCTTCGCGGGTGCCTCGATAGGTGTCGACGTCGATCTTGAGCGTCAGCAGGGGAGCGGTAGTCAATGTGGTAGCGTTGGTCAAGCCGTCAGTCCATCAGCGCTTTGGCCGCGCCGACCTGGCCGCGGTAGGCGTCGAAAATATGCCGCAGGGCGTCGGCCATGGTGGTCTGCGGCTTCCAACCCAGTTCCGCCACCGTGTTGTCGATCTTCGGCACCCGGTTCTGCACGTCCTGGTAACCCTTGCCGTAGTAGGCGCTCGACGTCGTCTCGACGATTTTCACTTGCTTGGCCGTGTCGGCGTATTCCGGATATTCGGCGGCCAGTTCCAGCATCATGTGGGCCAGTTCGCGGATCGAATAATTGTTCGACGGGTTGCCGATGTTGTAGATCTTGCCGGAGGCGACACCGCCCACGTTGGCGATGATGCGCACCAGCGCGTCGATGCCGTCGTCGGCGTAGGTGAAGGAGCGCTTCTGGGCGCCGCCATCGACCAGCTGGATGTTCTCGCCGCGCACGATGTGGCCGAGGAACTGGGTCAGCACGCGCGACGACCCTTCTTTCGGCGTGTGGATCGAATCGAGTCCCGCGCCGATCCAGTTAAAGGGCCGGAACAGGGTGAAGTTCAGGCCTTCCATGCCATAGCCCCAGATCACGCGGTCCATCAATTGTTTACTGCAGGCGTAGATCCAGCGCGGCTTGTTGATGGGGCCATACACCAGCGGCGAGTTTTCAGGATCGAACTGCTCGTCCTCGCTCATGCCGTACACCTCGGAGGTGGACGGGAACACCAGGTGCTTGCCATATTTTGCAGCCGAACGCACGATTGGCAGGTTGGCCTCGAAATCGAGTTCGAACACTTTCAAGGGGGCGCTGACATAGGTCGACGGCGTGGCAATCGCCACCAGCGGCAGGATCACGTCGCACTTCTTGACGTGGTACTCGACCCACTCCTTGTTGATGTTGATGTCGCCCTCAAAAAAGTGCAGGCGCGCCTTGTAGGCCTCGTCGGCCAGCAGTTCACTGATACGGTCGGACTGCATGTCCATCCCGTACACATGCCAGTCGGTCGTCTCCAGGATGCGCTTGGAGAGGTGGTGGCCAATGAAGCCGTTGACGCCGAGGATGAGGACTTTTTTCATGGGATGGACTCGTGGTTGGTCATGAATGTTGAAGGCGCTCGCGCAGCAGGGCGGGCGGCACGGGCACGCCGTCTTCCAGCAGGCTGGCAATGGCCAGCATGGCGCCATCGCCGCAGATGCCGGCGATGCGATTATCCACCACAGCCAGCCCGGGTGGCAAATCGGCGGGCGCCGGCACTGTCGACAGGCGGGCGCGCTCGATCACGTAGCGGTAGCCGTTGACGTCGGTGAAGGCGCCGGGGTAGGGTGGCGCCACCGCCCGGTGCAGATTGTAGACATCCCGCGCGTTCTGGCTCCAGTCGATGCGGCCGTCTTCCGGCTTGCGGCCACCAAAGTAGCCGCCCTGGGTCAGGTCGTTGTGCAGGCGCGGGGCAAGTCCCGAAAGCAGGGCCGGAAGGACTCCCCACAGGCACTGTTCGGCCGCCACCGTCACCTTGCCGAATACCTCGAAGGCAGTATCGTCAGGCAGGATCGGCACCGCCGTTTGCGCGACGATGGCGCCGGCGTCGGGCTTGACCGTCATCTCGTGCAGGGTGGCGCCGGTCTCGGTGGCGCCGTGCAGCACCGCCCAGTTGACGGGCGCGCGGCCGCGAAACGCCGGCAGCAGAGAGCCATGCATATTGAAGGCCGGCGCCAGAGAGAGGATGGCCGCGGGCAGCATGTGGCGGTAGTAAAAGCTGAACATCAGGTCCGGCTTGACTGCTGCGATCTGCGCCTGCAGGTCTTCGCCTTTCGCGTGCTCGGGCGTGATGTAAGCAATGCCTTCGGCTTCGCACAACGACACGACCGATTCAAACCAGATGTTTTCCTGCGCGTTGTCCTGGTGAGTGACGACCAGGGCGACATCGACGCCGCCGGCGAGCAGCACCTTCAGGCAGCGCACGCCGACGTTGTGATAGGCAAAGACGACAGCTCTGGTCATCGGCTCACCTGGCGTTTTTCAACAGCGCGGTCGATGGCCGCATCCTGGCCCGGCGTGTGCTGCAGGATCGTCTGCACCACGTAGCGGGGGCGCGCGCGTACCTGCTGGAAAATGCGGCCGACGTATTCGCCCACCAGGCCAATCCCGAACAGGATCACGCCCATGAAGAAGAAGGCAATCGCGAATAAAGTAAAAACGCCTTCCGCTTCGGCGCCCAGCAGGAAGCGGCGGATCAGCAGCATCACCACCAGCAGGGCCGAGGCCAGCGAGAGCATCATGCCCAGCATCGAGAAGATCTGCAAAGGCACCAGCGAAAAGCCCGTGACCAGATCGAAATTCAAGCGAATCAGGCTGTAGAGCGAGTACTTCGATTCGCCGGCCGCGCGCTCTTCGTGTTCGACGATGATCTCGGTGGGCTTGCGCGAAAATTTGTACGCCAGCGCCGGCACGAAGGTGTTCACTTCGCCGCACTGGTTGACCAGGTCGATCACGTTGCGCCCGTAAGCGCGCAGCATATTGCCCTGGTCCGTGATGTTGATGTTGGTGATCTTGTGGCGCAGGCGGTTCATTGCCTTGGACGCGATGGTGCGCCAGGCCGAATCCTGGCGCACGCGCCGGATCGAACCCACGTAGTCATACCCCTCGCGCATTTTCTCCACCAGCTTGTGGATTTCCTCGGGCGGGTTTTGCAGGTCGGCGTCGAGCGTGACGACGATCTCGCCGCGGGTCGCTTCAAAGCCGGCCAGGATCGCCATGTGCTGGCCGTAGTTGCCATTGAAAAGCACCACGCGCGTCACGTCAGGGCGGGTGCGGAACTGCTCGGCCAGAATCGCCACCGAGTTATCGCGGCTGCCGTCGTTGACGAAGATGACTTCATACGGGATGCCGATCTGGTCGAGCGCCGGATACAGGCGCGCGAACAGCGAAGCCAGGCCCGCTTCCTCGTTGTAGATCGGGATGACGACCGACAGTTCCGGTTTCAGGGGTGCGAGCATCATTTGGCCAGCACCGCTTTAACGGCCGCCACCGCGCGTTCGACATCCGCGGTGCTCATGGCGTAGAACATCGGCAGCGTGACGGTCAGGCGGCCAATCCGCTCGGACTCGGGGAACATGCCCTCCTTGAAGCCCAGCTTGCGGTACATGGTGAACAGGTGGATGGCGGCGTAGTGAAAGCCGGTGCCGACGTTGTACTCGTCTTTTAAAGCGCGCATGAAATCGGCGCGGGTGGTGGGACCCCGGTCCGGCAAAATAATCTGGAACAGGTGCCAGTTCGAGCTGCCGAAGGCCTGCACGGGCAGTTGGGCGCCCGTTTGCTTTTCGAAGTCCGGCCCGAAGCAGTCAAAGTAATGGCGCGCCAGCGCTTCGCGGTGGGCGTTGACCTGGTCGATGGTTTTCATCTGGCCGATGCCGATGGCGGCGGCGATGTCGGTCATATTGTATTTACCGCCCAGGACATCGACATCGATGCCGTCAACGCCGCTGCGGGTGACGCCCTGCAGGCGGAATTTTTCGGCCAGTACGGCTTCTTCCTCGTTGTTGAGGACCAGGCAGCCGCCTTCACCCGTCGTCAGGTTTTTATTCACCTGAAAACTGAAGGAGACGAAGTCGCCGAATGCGCCGATGCGTTTGCCCTGCCACTTCGAACCGAAGGCCTGGGCAGCGTCTTCCACCACACGCAGCTTGTGCTTTTCGGCGATCGCGTACAGGCGGTCCATGTCGACCGGCAGGCCGGCGAGATACACCGGGATGATGGCGCGGGTGCGCGGGGTGATCGCCGCTTCCAGCTTGTCCAGGTCGATATTGCGGGTGACCGGATCGATGTCGGCAAACACGGGAGTGGCGCCGACTTCGAGGATGACGTTGGCGGTGGCGACCCAGGAAACCGGGGTGGTGATGACTTCGTCGCCAGGGCCTATGCCGGCGATGCGCAGCGCGATCTCCATGGTGCAGGTGCCGCTGTTAAAGCAGCGCACGGGGCGGCCGCCAAAATAAGCCGACAGCTGGGCCTCGAAGGCGGACACTTTCGGGCCGCCATTGGTCAGCCAGCCGGAGCGCAGCACATCGCCCACCATGGCGATGGTGTCTTCGTCGATGGTGGGCTTGGAAAATGGCAAAAAGGGCAGCACGGGCTGTGTAGCTTGGACGGGCAGGGAGGCGGTCATGGTGTTCTCGAATCGGCTCGGGTGGCGGGCCAGTCAGCCTTGTGGGCGGGCCGGCGTTATCAAGGGGGCATTTTACCAGCCACGCGAGGCTGGCTGGCGTAGTTCAGGTGCGCGCCATCAGGGCGACGCCGACGATGATCACGGCCATCGCCAGCATGCGTTGCGGTGAAATGATTTCCCCAAGAAACAACCAGGCGCCGATGGCAGTGGCGATATAGCCCAGCGAGAGCATCGGGTAGGCCAGGGTCACATCGGCACGCGACAGGCCGATGATCCACACCACCACCGAAATGGCGTAGCAGGCGAGACCCGCGAGGATCGGCAGCTGGGTGATCACCTTGATGCCCGTGGCGAACCAGTTCTGGGCCGTGAGGTGGATCGCGCCGCCCAGGGCATTGGTGCCGGCCTTGAGCAGTAGCTGGGCGGCTGCGTTCAGCAGCACGCCGGTGATGATGAAGGCGAATGTGGTGAGGTTCATGGCTGTTGGTGGTTTTATTGGTGTTGGTTGTAAGCGTCGCTCTTCTTCCAAAAATCATCTGGCTTTGCCAGGGATTTTTGGCTGGCCGGCCCAATCAAAAGTAGGGGTTCACTTTTGATTGATGTCTTAGCGTGGGTCGTTGGCGATGACGATGCGTCGGGAATCCTGGGCAACAACTCGCATCGGCACGCCCTGGGCTTTCAGCGCCATATAAATATCTTCACGAATAAATGCGAGATCGCGCACGCCGGCGCGCGCGTCGCTCATCCACTGGGCCACGAAAGCCGGCACGGTAGGAATCGCCAGCTCCGGCTGCTGCTGCAGGCCGAAGGAAAATTCGTCCGTGTAGTCGACCAGGATGAAGGTGCGGCGCAAATAAAACGTCATCGACTGTTCATAGGTGCCGACCGAGTAGATCTTCGTGTGCGGCAGCAGTTGGGCGGAAATCGCCGGCAGCATGTCGGCGCCGGCGCGCACCCGGCCCAGCGGCTCAAAGCCGGCCATCAGGATCTGGGTGGTGAAGAAGCCCGTCACGGCCAGGGCGACGACAAAGCGGTCGCGCTGCAACTGGCGCGCGTACAGCAGGGCCAGGGCGCCGCCGGCCAGGCCGATGAAGCCGGCCACGATCACCCAGGGCTGGTAGGCCTTGTACAGCGCCACTTCGGCGGCGCGTCCGGCCATGCGCGGCATGTAGGGCACGGCGCACAGCAGGGCCACGCCCACCAGCGCCATCAGGCCGGCCGAGAGCATGCGGCCCAGGCGCGCGCCCGCATCGAGATAGCGCGCCACCAGCAGGGCCAGGGCCGGGAAGATGGGCAGGATGTAGCCGGGCAGCTTGGAGTTCGACTTGGTGAAGAACAGGATAATGAAGACGGCCCAGACCAGCAGCATGATGGCGGGGCGGAAGGCGTCTTTCGCTGCCGGCGCGGACGCTTTGTCCTTGCCCGCGCCCGCGCCCGGCGCCACGGCGCGCACCATGGCCTGACCCAGCACGCCCAGCCAGGGCACGATGCCCACCGCGGTCAGCACGAAGAAGACGTACCAGACCTGCTCGCGGTGGTGCTCCGTTTTGAAGAAGCGGTCCCAGTGTTCGTGGATGAAGAAGAAGTGCGGCTGCTCGGGATTGCGCAGGCCGACCAGGATGAACCATGGCGCGGCCACCAGCAGGAACAGCAGCAGTCCCTTGACCAGGTGCAGGCGCGCCCACAGGCGCCACTGCAGGGTGACGAGGGTGTAGACGACCAGGATCCCGCCGGGCAGCATCAGGCCGATCAGGCCTTTCGACAGCACCGACAAGGCCATGGCGGCCCAGCACAGCAGCATCCAGTTGCGGTTTTCCTGCGGCGTGACGCCCTCGCGCTGGGCCAGCAGCAGGGCGCACAGCACGATGGTCATCATGCCGGACAAGCCCATGTCGAGCGAATCGATCTGGCTGCAGGCGATCCAGTAGAAGCAGGAGCCGAGCACCAGGCCCGCATAAAAGCCGACCCGCGCGCCGAACACGCGGGTGCCGGCGTAGGCGGTCAAGAGCACGCCGCCGATACCGCACAGGCCCGTCCACAGGCGCGCCTGCCAGTCACCCAGCCCGAACAGGGAGAACGACAGGGCGTTCATCCAGGTTTGCAGGGGCGGCTTTTCGAAGTACTTGATGCCGTTCAGGCGCGTGGTGATCCAGTCGCCGCTGGTGAACATCTCGCGCGCCATTTCGGCGTAGCGGCCCTCATCGGGCGGCACCAGGGTGCGCACGCCCAGCATATAGAGCGAAACGAGAACGAAAACGGCGAACAGGGTCCAGACGAAGGTGCGGCTTTTGTGCAGGTCGCTCATCAACTAGGCTGGCCCGAAGCCGGTGCACCGAGGATCAGGGCCAGCGTGACCTTGCGGCCTTCGCCCATCAGGATATTGTAGGTGCGGCAGGCAGCCTGGTTGTCCATGCACTCGACGCCGATGCGCTGGCTCGACAGGCTGGCGATGAGGCGCGGATGGATGAAGCGCTGGCGCTCGCCCGTGCCGAGGATGATGACGTCGGGCGCCTGGGCGGCGATGGCCTCGAAGTGTGCCGCCGTCAGGTCCTCGAAACGCGTCACCGGCCAGGGCTGGGGCGCCTGTTCGGGCATCACCGTCAGGCTGTAATCGAAGGGCAGGGCATTGATTTCGACGCCGCCTTCAAAGTAGCCGGTGACAGTCTGATATTGTTGGGTTGAGCTG
The DNA here is from genome assembly GCA_045810505.1 of Massilia sp. Taxonomy (GTDB): domain Bacteria; phylum Pseudomonadota; class Gammaproteobacteria; order Burkholderiales; family Burkholderiaceae_D; genus JAFCUW01. The sequence goes on along the minus strand of JBJMVV010000256.1, from coordinate 24,854 downwards.
GAATGGAGCTTCATGGTGAATGCCACGTGAGGGACAAAGCGCGGCGGGGGTCGCCGCATAAGGGCGTAAGCATGCCACAAACCATTACAAAGCGCGAATTTCCGCCATCGTGGCGGCAATTTTGACCAACCCGCCGTGGATTGCCGGCGCTGCCCGCCTTCGCGGTTGATTAATTCGCTTTGATTGGGCAGAATGGGCTTTTTCGCAGTGCAACATTTGCACGCATGCGCAACCAGATTCGGGACCAATCGTGCGACCTATCAAGAAATCGACCAAGCTTGACGACGTGTGCTACGAGATTCGCGGCCCGGCCATGGAAAAGGCGCGCCAGATGGAAGAGGACGGCCACAAGATCATCAAGCTCAATATCGGCAACCTGGCCGTGTTCGGGTTTGACCCGCCGGACGAAATCGTCCACGACATGATCCGCAATATGCACGGCGCGGCCGGCTACACGGATTCAAAAGGCATGTTCGCGCCGCGCAAGGCGGTGATGCACTACACCCAGGAAAAGCAGATCGCCAACGTCGGCATCGATGATATCTACCTGGGCAACGGCGCCTCCGAACTGATCGTGATGGCCATGAATGGCCTGTTGAATAACGGCGACGAGGTGCTGGTGCCGGCGCCCGACTACCCCCTGTGGACGGCGGCGGTGAGTTTGTCCGGCGGGCGCCCGGTGCATTATGTCTGCGACGAGGGCGCCGGCTGGCTGCCCGATATCGACGACATGCGCAAAAAAATCACGCCCGCCACCAAGGCTATCGTCGTCATCAACCCGAACAATCCCACTGGCGCGCTGTACCCGCGCGAGGTGCTGCTGGAGATCGTGGAACTGGCGCGCCAGCACCAGCTGATCATCTACGCCGACGAAATCTACGACAAGACCTTGTATGACGGCGAAGTGCACGAGTCGATCGCCTCGCTGGCCGATGACGTCCTGTTCGTGACCCTCAACGGCCTGTCGAAAAACTACCGCTCCTGCGGCTACCGCGCCGGCTGGATGGTGGTGTCGGGTGAAAAGCGCCACGCCAGCGACTATATCGAGGGCCTCAACATGCTCGCCTCGATGCGCCTGTGCGCCAACGCGCCCGGCCAGTTCGCGATCCAGACGGCGCTGGGCGGCTACCAGTCCATCGCCGACCTGGTGGGACCGGGCGGGCGCCTGCTCAAGCAGCGCGACCTGGCCCACCAACTGCTTACCGCCATTCCGGGCGTGTCCTGCGTCAAGCCAAAAGCGGCGCTCTACATGTTCCCCCGCCTCGACCCGGCCATGTACCCCATCGCCGATGACCAGCAGTTCGCCTGCGATCTGCTGGCCGAGGAAAAAGTCCTGATCGTGCAGGGCACCGGTTTCAACTGGAAGTCGCCCGATCACTTTCGCCTGGTTTTCCTGCCCAACGCCGACGACCTCACGGACGCCTGCGGGCGCATCGCCCGCTATCTCGACGGTTACCGCCGGCGGCATGCGCGCTGATTTTTGCAGCGCGCCTTTTTAGAACAAGAAAAGCATATGAACCCCATCAAAGTAGGCCTGCTCGGCATCGGCACCGTCGGCGCCGGCACATTCAACGTCCTGCTGCGCAACCAGGAAGAAATCCGCCGCCGCGCCGGCCGCGGCATCGAGATCACCATGGTCGCCGCGCGCAACACGGCGCGCGCGCGCACCCTGGTCGGCCCCGGCGTGACGGTGGTCGACGATCCCTTCGCCGTCGTCGACCATCCCGACATCGACATCGTCATTGAACTGATCGGCGGTTACGAGCTGCCGCGTGAGCTGGTGATGCGGGCCATCGCCAACGGCAAGCACGTCGTCACGGCCAACAAGGCCCTGATCGCCCTGCACGGCAACGCGATTTTTGCGGCGGCCCAGGAAAAGGGCGTGATGGTGGCTTTTGAAGCGGCTGTCGCCGGCGGCATCCCCATCATCAAGGCCCTGCGCGAAGGGCTCACGGCCAACCGCATCGAGTCGGTGGCCGGCATCATCAACGGCACCACCAATTTCATCCTGTCCGAGATGCGCGACAAGGGGCTGGACTTTGCCACCGTGCTGGCCCAGGCGCAGGCGCTGGGCTATGCGGAAGCCGACCCCACCTTCGACATCGAAGGCGTCGACGCGGCCCACAAGCTGACCATCATGTCCGCCATCGCCTTCGGCATCCCCGTCCAGTTCGACAAGGCACACGTGGAAGGCATCAGCCAGCTGCAGGCGGTCGACATCCGTTACGCCGAGCAGCTGGGCTACCGCATCAAGCTGCTGGGCATCACCCGCCGCACCGTGATCGACGGCGTGGAAGGGATCGAACTGCGGGTGCACCCGACCTTGATTCCAGCCAAGCGCCTGATCGCCAACGTGGAAGGGGCGATGAACGCCGTACTGGTGCAGGCCGATGCGGTTGGCGCCACGCTCTACTACGGCAAGGGCGCCGGCGCCGAGCCGACTGCGTCTTCCGTCATTGCCGACCTGGTCGACATCACCCGCCTGGCCACGGCCGATCCCGAATACCGCGTGCCCCACCTGGCCTTCCAGCCCAACCAGATGACCGACGTGGCAATCTGGCCGATGAGCGAAATCACCACCAGCTACTACCTGCGCGTGTACGTGAAAAACCGCCTGGGCGTGATGGCCGACCTGACCCGCATCCTGGCCGACGCCCGCATCTCGATCGACGCCGTGCTGCAAAAGGAACCGGCCGAAGGGGCGACGCGGCTGGACATCATCATGCTGACCCACCAGACGCGCGAGAAAAACATCGACGCGGCGATCGGCAAGATCGAGCAGCTTGAAACAGTGGTGGGGAAGGTGACGCGGATCAGGCTGGAGAGTCTGAGCTAATCCGGGGTCTGGCTCTTGTGCCTGACCCCGTCCCTGGTCCGCGGCGGCTACAACATCGGGGGACAGGCCGCGCCAGCCCCTTTCAGCTGCCGTGCCATTCCTTGTCGCAACGCTCGACATGCACCAGGCTGGCCCCGGCAACATGGACGGCGCCAGCATCGCGGATGGCGTCGAAGGCCTGCATCAGCTCGAGCGTGGCCGAGGCGCCGCCGACATCGATGCTCACGCTCACATGGTCGCGCAGCTCCGCGTCCTCGTCTTCCGGCCCCAGCGCATCGAGGGCGATCCAGTCATTGGTATATGGCGTTTTCATCCGGGGGATTCTACGCGTGCTGCGTCGCAGTGCGGCAGCTTGCGCGCCCCGGATTGAGACGTCTCAAACCTTGTCCATATGCCCAGGCGGGGCGGCGCCAGCCGTGGGAAAAGCCACCGTGACGCACAGGCCCGTGCCGCCGGGTCCATCGTCGAGGGCGATGGCGGCGCCGTGCAGCACGGCGATATCGCGCACGATCGCGAGGCCCAGGCCGGTGCCGTCCTGGTTGGTCGCCATGGTCGAGACGGCCCGGTAAAACGGCCGGAACACCTTGTCGCGTTCGGCCACGGCGATGCCGGCGCCGCTGTCCTCGATCTGGAGCAGGGCGCCGCTGGGCGTGCTGCGCACCCGCAGGGTCACCCGCCCGCCCGCCGGGGTGTAGCGGATCGCGTTGTCGACCAGGTTGCTGATCATTTCGCGCAGCAGCAGGGCCTGGCCCAGCACCACCGGCTCGCCCGTGGTCTCGAGTGACAGGTCGAGCTGCTTCTGCACCGCCGGCAGCGCAAGTTCCAGGCCCACCTGGCGCGCCACTTCGGCCAGGTCGACCACCGTGAAACTGGCGCCGCCGCCGCCATGCTCGATCCGCGCCAGCGTCAGCAGGCGGTTGGCCAGGTGGACGGTGGCGTCGGTAGTGGCGGCCATCGAGGCGATGATGGCGCGCAGGGCTTGCGGGTCGCACTCGCGCTGGGCCAGCTGGGCCTGGGTCTTAAGCACCGTCAGCGGCGTGCGCAGCTGGTGCGAGGCGTCGGCGATGAAGCGGCGCTGGCTGGCGATCAGGCCCTGCATGCGCGACATGGTCGAATTCATCGCGCCCACCAGCGGGCGCACTTCGCGATGCACCAGCGCGGCGTCGACGTCGGACAGGTCGTTCAGTGAACGCTGCTCGACTTCCTCCTTCAGGCGCATCAGCGGCGCCAGCACCAGGCGCACCGCAAACCACACCAGGGTGGCCACCGCCAGCAGCATGGCGCCCTGGCGGATCAGGGTGTCGAACAGGATCTTGCGCGACAGGCCGCGCCGCGCATCGAGTGTCTCGCCCACCTGGATCAGGGCGATGCCGCGCATGGAGTCGTCGTACACCGGCTGCAGCAGGGCCGCGATGCGCAGCGGCTCGCCGTTGTAATTGGCGTGGTAGAAGCGCACCAGCGCCGGATAGGCGTCGGAGCGGGGCAGGTTGACCGGCACCGGCGGCAGGTCATCGAACCCGGACACCGTCTCGCCCTTGATGCCGGTGACCTTGTAATAGATGCGCCCCAGGGTATCGGTCTCGAAGCTGTCCAGCGCCACATAGGGCACGTCGGCCACCACCTTGCCATCGCGGATGGCGACCCGCTCGGCCAGCGCCCGGGTGGAGGCCAGCAGGGCGCGGTCGTAGGCCACGTCGGCCACTTCCAGGCCGTTGGTATAGGCCGAGAAGGAGTTGAGCGCCACCAGCAGCACCAGGGGAATCAGCAGCCAGCGCAGCAATTGCTTGCGCAAGCTGCCCAGTTGCGCGTTGGCGCCGAAGCGGCGCGCCAGCCGGGTCGCCAGCGGGACCATGCTACTTGCTGCCGCCGCTGCCAGCGTCCGCGCTCGGCTGCAACAGGTAGCCGATGCCGCGCAGGGTGATGATGGCCGCGCCGCCCACGGCCAGCTTGTCTAGCTTCTTGCGCACGCGGTGAATGTACAATTCGATGGCGTCGACATTGGCGTCGTCGGTCAGCGCGAACACTTCGTCGAACAGCTTCTCTTTCGGCACGGCGCGGCCCGGGCGCGTGATCAGCGCTTCGAGAACCGCATGCTCGCGCGGCGTCAGCGCCAGCGGCGCGCCGGCATAGACGAACATGCGGGTGACGGTGTCGAAGGCGAGGGCGCCGCACTGGTGCACCAGCGCCTCGTTGCCCTGGCTGCGCCGCAGCAGCGCCTTGACGCGCGCTTCCAGTTCGGGCAGTTCAAACGGTTTGGCCAGGTAATCGTCGGCGCCCAGGTTCAGGCCCTGCACCCGCTCTTCCAGGCCGCCGCGGGCGGTGAGGATCATCACGGGGGTCCGGGCCCGCGCGCCGCCACGCGCGCGCAGGCGGCGCAGCACTTCCAGCCCATCCATCTTCGGCAGGGTCAGGTCGAGGATGACGAGAGCATAGTCCTGCGTGTGCAGGAGTGCGTCCGCATCGGCGCCATTGGCGGCCGTTTCGACAGTCAGGTTGGCGTCGCGCAGGGCCTTGGCCAGCCAGTGCGACAATTCGAGGTGGTCCTCGACGAGTAAAATTTTCATAAGCGGGCGAAAGTGTACGCCTACTTTCGGTCGGCGATGAAAAAACGCCGGGGCAGCAGGGGATTTTTTCGCGTCGCCGTCCACCCGATCCGCATCGATTGCTGTCGCGGCAGGCGAAAAACTGTGGTTTATTTGGCGTGGATGCCACTGAAAGCCAATTGAAAGGAAATAGGCCATATAGTTCTGCCTGATTCTGACCTTCCTATAACTACACTAACCGCTGGAGACCTTTCATGCAGAAGTCCGTACTTTCCCTCGCCGTTTTTGCCGCGCTGTCTGCCGGCGCCATCGCCAGTGCCCAGGCCCAGTCGAATGTCCAGGTCTATGGCCTGATGGACGCCGGCGTCGAGCAGTTGACCAATGCGACCGCCAGCCGCGCCACCCAGGCGCGGGTTGACTCGGGCGGCAAGAACACCTCGCGCTGGGGTTTCCGCGGCTCGGAAGATCTGGGTGGCGGCCTTAAAGCCGTCTTCAACCTGGAAGGCGGCATTTTCCTCGACACCGGCAACTCGGACGGCCCGCTGTTCAAGCGCCAGGCCTGGGTTGGCCTGGAAAACCAGTACGGACGGATCGTGATCGGCCGCTCCTTCACCACCGCCTACGACTTCACCATCCTGTTCGATCCCCTCGGCTACGCGCCGAACTACTCGTGGGCCACCTCCACCAACGCGTCGGGCCCCTCGAAATACGGCATGACGACCGCCTTCGACAATTTGATCAAGTACTCGGGCAGCGCCGGTGAGTTCAAGTACGGCGCCACCATTGGCCTGGGCGAGCAGTCCAGCGCCACCAACAGCAACGCCGACAGCCGCAAGTACGCCGTGGGCGGCTCGTGGACCCATGGCCCGTTCGCGGCCATGGCCACCTACGAGCAGGTCAACGGCAACGTCGTCGTCGGCACCGGCAACCGAGACGAGACCACGGCGCTGCACCTGGCGGCCGACTACAAGCTGACCGACTGGCGCTTCACCGCTGGCGGCCGCGTCTACAAGCTCAAGGCCGGCAAGGCCGCGACCCCTGACGTCAAGGCCGATACCTACTGGGCAGGCGTGAGCTACTACCTGCAGCCGGCATGGACCCTGACCGGCGCGGTCTACCACGTCGATGTCAAGAATGTCGCTCAGGGCACCGACGCCGATCCTACCCTGTACGTGCTGCGCGCCATGTATGCGCTGTCCAAGCGCACCGACCTGTATGCAGTGGCCGGCTACGCGAAGGCGGAGCACAACAAGCTGGTGAGCCTGTCGCGTGACGATGCCGGCTTTGCCGACTCGCAGCGCGGCGTCACCCTCGGCATCCAGCACCGCTTCTAAGCTGCCGAGCATGCGCGCCGTCCTGGTCACGATTGCCGTTGCGCTGCTGCCCGTGTCGGCGGCGGCTGCATCGGCGTCGGCGCCGGCGGAATGCATCGTGCCCTCCAAGCCGGGCGGCGCGATGGACCTGACGTGCAAGCTGGCGCAGAAAGGGCTGCTCGAATCCGCGCCAGCCGCCAAAAAAGCCGCTGCCCCCGCCATGCGCCTGACCTACATGCCGGGCGGGATCGGCGCGGTGGCCTGGCACACCATGGTGTCGCAGCGGGCCGCTGAGGGCGACACCCTGGTGGCGTTTTCGGGCGGCTCGCTGCTCAATCTCGCCCAGGGCAAGTTCGGCAAGGCCAGTTACAGCGACGTGCGCTGGGTGGCCGCGCTGGGCGCCGACTACGGCATGATCGCGGTGCGCGCCGACTCCCAATACAAGACCCTGGCCGACCTGCTGGCGGCCCTGAAGCGCGATCCGCAGAAAGTGCTGATCGGCGTCTCGGGCACCATCGGCAGCCAGGACTGGCTCAAGATGGCGATGCTGGCGCGGGTCGCCGGGGTCGATCCCAAGGCGCTGCGCTTCGTGGCGCTGGAAGGCGGCGGCGAGGCCTTCACGGCGCTCGACGCCAATTACGTGCAGGTGGTGCCGGGCGACGCCTCCGAAGCGTCGCTGTACGCCAGCGGCGGCAAGGTGCGCGTGCTGGCCGTGCTCGCCGAACAGCGCCTGCCCGGCGTGCTGGCGGCCATCCCGACGGCGCGCGAGCAGGGGGTCGACGTGGTCTGGCCCATCATCCGCGGCGTGTGGATGGGACCCAAGGCGAGCGACGCCGACTACCAGCGCTGGGTGGCCGCGTTCGCGCAGATGGAAGCGAGCCCGGAGTATGCGCGCATGCGTGCCGATTATGGGTTTTATCCCTTCAGCCTGACGGGCGCGCCCCTGACGGCGTATATCAAGAAGGCCGTCGACGACTACAACCGTCAGGCCAGGCAATTCAAACTGGTGCGCTAAAGGCGCGCTGAACTACCCGCATAACCATAACCATTCGGAGACAATATGAAACCCACCAAAACGATCATGCAGAGCGCCATTGCTGCGAGCCTGCTGCTGGGCGCCGCCGCCTTTGCGCAGGCGCCCGCCGGTTACCCGGCCGACTACCAGAAGCTGATCGACGGCGCGAAGAAAGAAGGCAAGCTGGTAATCTACGGCGCCACCGACAGCAAGGCCACCCAGCCGCTGGTGAAGGACTTCAGCGCCCTCTATCCCGGCATCAGCGTCGAATACAACGACATGAATTCGACGGAAGTCTACAACCGCTTCATTTCGGAAGCAGCCGCCGGCGGCAATACGGCCGACGTGCTCTGGTCGTCGGCCATGGACCTGCAGATCAAGCTGGCCTCGGAAGGCTACGCGCTGCCCTACAAATCGGTCGAAGCGTCGAAGATCCCCGGCTGGGCCATGTGGAACGACATGGCCTACGGCACCACCTTCGAGCCTGCGGCCATCGTCTACAACAAGCGCCTGGTGACGGGCGCAGAGATCCCCCAGACCCACGCCGATTTCGCCCGCATCATCCAGGGTGAAAAATTCAAGGACAAGGTCACCACCTACGACATCGAAAAATCCGGCGTGGGCTTCATGTTCATGACCCAGGACGCGCAGGACTTCCCACAGTTCCCGGCGCTGGCAAACAGCTTTGGCGCCGCGCGCGTGCGCGTGCAGTCCTCGACCGGCACCATGCTGGAGCGGATTTCGTCGGGCGAGAACCTGATGGGCTACAACGTGCTGGGCTCCTACGCCCTGGTGCGCGCCAAGACCGATCCCTCGATCGGCATCGTGCTGCCGAAGGATTACACCCTGATCCTCTCGCGCGTCCTGTTCATCAACAAATCGGCCAAGAGCCCCAACGCGGCCAAGCTGTGGCTGGACTACATGCTATCAAGCCGCGGCCAGACCATCATCGCCAACGAATCGAAGCTGTATGCGATCCGCGCCGATGTGAAGGGCGAGACCACGTCCGCTGACCTCATCAAACTGGTGGGCGAGAAGAACATCAAGCCGATCCCGGTCGGCCCGAACGTGCTGACCTACCTGGCGCCGGCCAAGCGCATGGCCTTCCTGAAGCAGTGGAAGGAAACCGGCGGCAAGAAGTAAACCCGGGCGCCAGCCCCAGGCCACGGAGCGCGGCTCAATCACAACAGCCAACGCTCCGAGGCGCAGCCAGATCTGAATCGGGTTTGCGTATTTCCCAAAAATGATCCGGCTTCGCCGGTCATTTTTGCCCATTCAACCCAAACAAAAGTAGGTTTTCACTTTTGTTTGCATAGGAAACCCTTATGACCAGCTTATCGATCCCGAGGGCGCAGGGCACTGCTGCCCGTTCGCCTGGCAAATCTGCTTTCAACTGGCCGCGCGCGGTGGTGGTAACGCTCACCTGTCTCGCCGTCTTCGTGCCCCTGCTGCTGATTTTTTATCAGAGCTTTCTGTCGGCGCCGTTCTTCATGCCCACCAAGGTGCTGGGGCTGGACGCTTACCGCTTCATCTTCGACGATCCCGATTTCTGGCAGTCCTTCAAGAACGCCATGATCCTCGCAGGCGGCCTGGCCCTCATCGCCGTGCCGCTGGGCGGCGCGCTGGCCTTCCTGATGATCCGCACCGACCTGCCGGGCCGCAGCTGGATCGCGCCGCTGCTGCTGGTGCCGATTTTTGTTTCGCCCATGGTGATGGGCTTTGGGTACGTGGTGTCGATGGGCCCCGTTGGCTTTTACTCCGTCTGGGCCAAGCAGCTGCTTGGCTTCGTCCCCTGGAATATCTACTCGTTCACCAGCATCGTCATCATCGCCGGCCTGACCCACGTCCCCCACGTCTACCTGTACGCGTCGTCGGCCCTGAAAAGCCTGGGCTCGGACGTCGAGGAAGCCGCCCGCGTGGCTGGCGCCTCGCCCCTGCAGGTGATGCTCAATGTCTCGCTGCCGATGATCATGCCGGCGCTGGCCTATGCGGGCGTGCTGGTGTTCTTTCTCGGCTTCGAGGTATTCGGCCTGGTGCTGGTGCTGGGCGATCCGGAAGGCCACCTGGTGCTGGCGACCTATCTGTACAAACTGACCAACAAACTTGGTACGCCTTCCTACCACCTGATGGCGGCCGTTGCGGTCTGCCTGGTGGCGGTGACGATGCCGCTGGTGATGCTGCAGCGTCACCTGCTCAAATCGGCCAACAAATATGTGTCGATCAAGGGCAAGGGCGCGCGCCAGAAGGCCATGCCGCTGGGCCGCTGGAAGTGGATCGCCTTTGCCCTGCTGGCGGCTTGGCTGATCATCACCATCGTGCTGCCCATCTCCGGCATCGTGCTGCGCTCCTTCGTGGAGTACTGGGGCGAGGGCGTCAAGCTGGCCGACGTGCTCACCCTGCAGCACTTCCGCGACATTTTCGAGCAGCCCTCTTTGATGCGCGGCATTTTCAATACCATCCTGATCGGCGTGGTGGGCGGCGCGCTGGCGGTGGTGTGCTACAGCGGTATCGCGCTGGCCATGCACCGCAAGGCCGACGGCATCACCCGCCTGCTTGATTATTCGGTGCTGGTACCGCGCGCCATTCCGGGCCTGCTGGCGGGCCTGGCCTTCCTGTGGGTGTTCCTGTTCGTACCAAGCTGGCTGGAAAGCCTGCTGAAAATGTCGGACAGCGGCGTGGCCACTTACCTGGTCGAGCATTTGATTCCTGCGCTGCGGGCCGTGCGCTCCACCATCTTCGCCCTGTGGCTGGCGTATTCGGTGGTATGGCTGGCGTACGGCATGCGCCTCATTTCCACCGCCCTGCTGCAGGTGGGCCCGGAACTGGAAGAGGCGGCGCGCGCAGTCGGCGCCAGCCGCGGCCAGGTGACGCGCGACGTCACGCTGCCGCTCATCAAATTTGGCCTGATGGGCGCCTGGTTGATGGTGTTCCTGATTTTCGAACGCGAGTATTCGACCGGCGTGTACCTGCTCTCGCCCGGCACGGAAGTGATCGGCGCCATGCTGGTGTCGCTGTGGGCGGGCGGCTCGACCGACCTGGTGGCGGCGCTGTCCTTCATTAACATCACCCTGGTCGCGATCGGCCTGGGACTGGCACTGCGTTTTGGCGTCAAGTTACACCACTAATCGAGAGCGACCATGAAAAACGATATGACCATGAACGAATTGTCCGTCAACGAACTGCACCTCGATTACGGCACCGGCGCCACCGCCAATCCCATCCTCAAAGGGGTGTCGATGCACCTGCGCCGCGGCGAAGTGGTGGCCCTGCTGGGACCCTCGGGCAGCGGCAAGACGACCTTGCTGCGCGCGGTGGCCGGACTGGAAAGCCCCAAGGCGGGCACCATCGACATCGGCGAGCGCCGCGTGTTCGACGGCAGCGCCAAACTGGAAATGCCGGCCGAAGCGCGCAACCTGGGACTGGTGTTCCAGTCCTATGCGCTGTGGCCCCACAAGACCGTGTTCGACAACGTCGCATACGGCCTCAAATTGCGCAAGATCGGCAAGAGCGAGATCGCGGACAAGGTCAACGAGGTCTTGAAGCAGCTCGGTCTGGGCCACCTCGGCGAGCGCTTTCCGCACCAGCTCTCCGGCGGCCAGCAGCAGCGCGTGGCAATCGCCCGCGCGCTGGTCTACAACCCGCCCGTGATCCTGCTCGACGAGCCGCTGTCGAACCTCGACGCCAAGCTGCGCGAAGAAGCGCGCGCTTTTCTGCGCGAACTGATCGTGCGGCTTGGCCTGTCGGCCCTGATGGTGACCCACGACCAGGCCGAGGCGATGGCGATCTCCGACCGCATCCTGTTGCTCAATAACGGCAAAATCGAGCAGCAGGGCAGTCCCCAATCCATGTACGAAACGCCCGACACCCTGTTCACGGCCGAATTCATGGGTTCGAACAACCGCCTGACTGGCACTGTGGTCAGCCGCGATGGCGACAAGGTCGAGCTGCTGGTCGACGGCACCCGCCTGTTCGGCACCGCGCGTGGGACCAACACCAGCGGCGAAGTCACGCCCCTGATCCGGGTCGAGGAAGTCAGGGTCAGCGCGACCCCGCTGGACAACGCGCTGGCGCTGCCCCTGTTGACCTGCATGTACCTGGGCGACCGCTGGGAGTGCCTGTTCACGCGCGGCGACGCCAGCGTGCGGGCGTATTCGAAGCACCGGCTGGATGCGGGCAGTTATTATTTGCAGATGCCGGCTGATAAACTCTGGGTGTTCTGATCCGCGAACGCCGCGGACCAAAGACGGGGACAGTCAGCAAGTGACAGTCCCCGGGTTGCGTGCCGCACCACCTTCCGTTCGACACAGGCGCGACATAAACCGCGCTAACGGTACACTGGGCCTTTTTCGAGGCGGGACGGGATGCTTGCAAGCGTGCGACAGACTGGCGACGGGCGGGGCGCCAGCAGGGGCCAGCTGACCGGCCTGGCCATCATCTTCCTGTGGTTCTTCATCGGCGGTATCCTTCACTTCGCCCTGACCGACACCGAAATGCGCATCGTGCCGCCATATCTCCCGTGGCCGCGCGAAGCGGTGCTGGTCAGCGGCGTGTTCGAGCTGCTGGGCGCGGCCGGTATCCTGCTGCCTGCCACACGCCGGGCCGCCGGCTTTGGCCTGGTGCTGCTCACCATCGCCGTGACGCCGTGTCACATCTACATGTTGCAACAGCCCGAGCTGTTCGGCGTGGCCGTGTGGCTGCTCTGGCTGCGCCTTCCTTTACAACTGGGCTTGTTGTGGCTGATCTGGTGGAGCGCCATTCGCGTGCGGACCGGCAGCAACGCCAGCTTATAAGACCGGATGCAGGCCGCGCACGGGGCTTGCCTGTTCCAGCAGAGAGGCAAGACGCAGGATGGTCGCTTCGGCATGCCAGGCGCCGACGATCTGTACGCTGATCGGCAGGCCCTCCTTGCTGGTACCGAAGCGCATCGCCACGCCAGGCAGACCGGTGACGTTGAGCGGCACGGTGGCGCCCTGCAGGTACGTGGCGTCCACCTTCTTGCCATCGATGACGAACTGTTCGACGCCGTGCTTGTGCGCCGGGATCGGTAGCACATGCGTGATCAGGGCGTCGTAACGCGAAAAATAATCGGCGTAGCCGTCACGCAGGCGCTCGGCCGCCTGCTCGGCTTCGATGTAGTCGTCCATCGAGGTGTCGGGCAGGGCCAGCATGGTCCTGGCCATCTTGTACAGGTCTTCCGGATCGCGCCCGGCCGTCGCGCTGGCGAAAGCGCGCTTCATCTCCATCACGTGCAGCTTGTTGAAGACGTCGAGGGCGAAGTCGCGTTCCAGTGCGGGAATGCCGACCGGTTCGACCAGGATGCCGAGGGACTGCAGGGCGCTTGCTGCCGCCTTGACGGTTGCTGCGACTTCGGGATCGACCGGTCCGAAGCCCGGCCCGACCATCCAGCCGACGCGCAAGGGGCGGCCGATCCGGCGGGCGATATCCCCATCAGGGCTATTGGCGATGCTCGCAAAGGCGTCCTGGCCATCGGCGCCCGCCAGTTGGGAAAACGCCAGCGCCAGGTCGCGGATCGAGCGCGCCATCGGTCCTACGTGCCAGAAGCGGCGCGGGGCGCGTGGCCAGATACCGGTCATCGGCACCCGGCCAAAAGTCGCCTTGAGCGAGACGATGCCCGTCTGGGCGGCGGGTCCCCGCACCGAGATGGCAAGGTCGGTGCCCAGGCCGATCGGGGACATGCCGGCTGCAATCGCAGCCGATTCACCGCCGCTCGAGCCGCCCGGCGTGCGCGCCAGATCCCAGGGATTGTTCGACCTGCCACTGAGCAGATTGTCGCTTTCGATCCAGTAGGAGAATTCAGGCAGATTGGTTTTGGCGAGCAGGATGGCGCCCGCCTGCTTCATCCGCGCCACGCTGGTGGCGTCGGCACTTGGCACGCGGCCCCGGAAAATTGGCGAGCCACGCTGGGTCGCCACGCCGGCCGTGTCGATCGAATCCTTGACGGTGAAGGGCACGCCGTGCAACGGCCCCAGTTCGCGCCCCGCCAGCACGTCCGCTTCGGCCGCACGGGCCAGATCGAGCGCATTGCCGGCCAGGGTCACGATGGCGTTGATGGCCGGATCGACGGCGGCGATACGGTCCAGGTGGGCCTGGACTACTTCGACCGGCGAGACGGCCTTGGTGCGGATCAGCGCCGCCAGTTCGCTGGCATCTTTGTAGAAAAGTTCGTTTGTCATGGCTGTGTTCCCGGGAGTGTGGAGGAGATTACAAGCGCTGTCAGGCCGAATCGTTCGCCTACCTAACGTTTGTTAGGTCAAGCTTATGCGCTATAATCGGGGCCGTCAACTACTTTTAATTGGACGAGGCATTCGTGAAAAATCAGGCAGCCATCAGTTCCAGCGACCGGATCCTCGCGGCCGCAACCCGCATTGCGCAGGCGCACGGATACAGCGGCCTGAACGTTCGCACGCTGGCTGAGGAGGTGGGCATCAAGGCCGCCAGCCTGTATCACCACTTTCCCAGCAAGGCCGATCTTGCAGCCGCGGTCGCGAAGCGCTACTGGGAAGATTCCGCCGCCACCCTGGAAGCGCTGGCGGCGGACGCGCCGAATCCCATCGCCGCTCTGCGCAGCTACCCACAGACCTTCCGCCAGTCGCTGGAGAACGGCAACCGCATGTGCCTTGCCAGCTTCATGGCGGCCGAATACGACGACCTGCCCGAGCAGGTGCAGGGCGAAGTGCGCGCTTTTGCCGACGTCAACGTGGCCTGGCTGACGCGCATGCTGGTGGCCGCCGGCGTATCGGCACCAGCCGAAGCGGCGCCGCGTGGCCACGCCATCTTCGCCGCCGTGGCCGGCGCCCAGTTGATGGCGCGGGGACGGGCCGACATCGCACTGTTCGACAGTTTGATGGAGGCTTACCGGGCCAGCGGGCTGCTGCCGGAGTAGCGGCGAGTGACGGTGCAGCCAGGTTAGACGCCGCGGACCAAACCCGGGGACAGCCAGCAAGTGGCAGTCCCCGGGGTCTGCTGGCGACGGTGGCAAAAAATTCGCAGGGGAGCCCGTATCGCTTAACGCTCCCCCCTGAGCGTATAAACCGGCTTCTCCGTTTCCCCTTGTTCCGCCATCGCCAGCACCCGCTGCAGTTTCGCGCGCGCCTTGTCGTCCTTCGCTGCTGAAACGAGATTGCGCAGGATCGCCACGTGCGCCGTTTGCAGCGCCTGCGCTGCCGGCACGGCGATGTCCGGTTTTACGCCGCTGTGCTCCCAGTTGGTTTTGGTGACGAAATTAATCGTGCGCGCGACGGGAATGGCGACCGTGATGCCGTGCCCCACGCTGTAGCGTCCCACGGGATTGGCGCCGCCGCCGGTGCTTTCGCCGACCAGGGTGCCGCGCTTTTGCGCTTGGAAGTTGTAGGCGCAATCCTCGCCGGCGGAAAAGGTGCGGGCGGAGGTCAGCACGTACACGGGCTTGTCGTAGCGCTGAGCGACCGTGGCTACCGTAAAGATCTGGCGCGTCGTATCGCTCGGGCGGGTGTAGATATCGCTCAGGTGGCGCTCGTCGCCGAGCGGGAAAAAATGGCTCATCAGGTAAGCCACGCTGAGCGGGCGCCCGCCGCCGTTGCGGCGCAGGTCGATGATCAGCGCATCGGTCCCCGCCATGAGCGACATCGCCGCCGTGTAGGCCGGGCCGACAAATTCCGTGTCGTAGAAAAAGCGCAGCTCGATGTAGCCGACATTGCCGGGCAGGCGTTCCAGCTTGTCGATGCCAAAGCCGGCCTGGGTGGCTTCGTCGCGCGCCTCGTCCAGATAGGGGCGGCGCGGCTGGTCAGGCGCCCGGACGGGTGAGGGCGCAGCGTCCTCCAGCATCGCGTTGAAGTGCTTGTCGCCGCTGTATTCGCGCAGGTCCGTCACCAGGGCCTCGCTGAATGCGCGCGTGTTGGTGACCGATGCGTAGCCGCCTTCCGCATTTTTCCTGGCGATTGCGCTGCCCACGCGTTCTGCCGCTGCGCTGTCCACGTACTTGGTTTTAAGGCGCTCCGCCAGCGTCTGCACGATTGCAGCGCGGTCGGCCGCTTTCAAAGGGGTGTCCTCGGCGCCGAAAGCGGTCGACGAAACTAGTGCGCCCAACACGGCGGCCGCGACCAAGGTGATTTTGCCTGACATGGTGTTCCTTCAAATTGACGATTCGGCTTGCTGGCCGCGCTGTTGCAGCGCTTGTGTCAGAGCCGGCATATAGGTACGGCTGGCGCGCAGCACACTGCCGTCGCGCAGGCGCAGCAGGGCGTCGCGGTTGGTCAGCGCATGCAGTTCGGCGATCATGTCGAGGCGCACGATGGATGAGCGGTGCACCCGGTGGAACTGGCGCGGATCGAGCTGCATGGCCAGGTTCTGCAAGCGCTCGCGCACCAGCCAGGTCTTGCCGTTCACATGCAGGGTGGCGTAGTCGCCGTCGGCCTCGATGCGCTCGACATCGCGCACCGGCACCAGCACGGTGCGCGATCCGATCCGCACGCAGAAAGTGCGCGGCACGGGCGGCTGGGCTGCCGGCCGGACCTGTGCGCGGTAGGGAAACGCCTGCCGCGCGCGCTCAAGCGCTTCGTCGAGGCGATCATCATCGACGGGCTTGAGCAGGTAATCGAGGGCGGCCAGCTGAAACGCCTGCACGGCGAAGCTGTCGTAGGCGGTCAGCAGGATGGCCATCGGCCGCTGCGCCGCCGGCAGCGCGGCCAGCACCTCGAGTCCCGTCCTGCCGGGCATCTCGACGTCGATGAACACCAGGTCGGGCCGCAGCGCCACCATGCCTGCGTAAGCGCTGTCGCCGTCACCGAATTCGCCCGCGAGTTCGAAGCCATCATGCCGCGCCAGCCTGACCTTGACCGCCAGCCTGGCCAGCGGCTCGTCGTCGACGATCACGACCCGGATCGTCATGCCGCCGCTTCCAGGCTGCGTAGCGGCATGGCGATGCGTACGCCGAAGCGGCCATCCGCCGTCCATCCCGCATCAACTTCCTGATGGTCGCCGTACAGGTGGCGGAGGCGCCCCCTGACGTTTGCCAGACCAATGCCGCTGCCCGCCTGCGCCGGCTGCATGCCGTCGTTGTGTACCTCGACCAGCAGGCGCGCACCGGCACGCGCGACTACGATGTCGAGCCGCCCGGGATTTGCCAGCGGTGCGATGCCGTGGCGGATCGCATTCTCGACCAGCGGCTGCAGCATGAGGTAGGGCACCACGCTGTCCAGCACATCGGGGCCGGCTTTCATGGTCAGGCGCAGGCGCTCGCCCAGGCGCGCCTTTTCGATGTCCAGGTAGGCGTCCAGCAGGGCCAGTTCTTCGGCCAGTGAATGCTCGTGGCGGCCGTCGTGCGCCAGCGTGGCGCGCAGAAAGTCAGACAGACAGGCCAGCATGCGGTTCGCTTCGCGGTTGGACTGGGCCGACACCAGCGCCGAAATCGCGTTCAGGGAATTGAACAGAAAGTGGGGGTTGACCTGCAGGCGCAGTGCGCGCAGTTCGGCCTCGCGCGCCGCCGCCTGCGCCTGGGCCAGATGCAGGTGGGCGCTTTGCAGCGACAGGTAGTAGGCCGCCACCGCATGCACCGCGCAAAATGCGACCAGCGCCAGCCAGCAGCTGTCGAGCCCCCGCGCCAGTTCGTGCCAGCGGTAGCCTGTCTGCAGTCCGCGCGAAATCGCCAGGCCTTGTCCCAGCACGGCGTTCAGGATCGACATGGCGTAACTGGCCGCGAGCAGCACCAGGGCCATGGCCGCCCATGACCAGGCGCGGCGCCACATGGCCCGCTGCAGCAGAGTCAGCGGAATCAGCCACGCCAGGCAGGCGCCGAAGTACAGGGTGCGAAAGGCCAGCACATTGGCATTGCCGATGGCGGGCAGCCCGAGGATGGCCATGCAGGCGCACACGGGCAGGGCGGCCAGCACGGGAACGAGCAGGGGCGTTTCGATTTTCACGCTGGACTTTTTCGAAAATACAATGTGGTGATTGTATCGTTTCAGTCGCCGACCGAATACAGCATCGAGCTGATCTTCCAGCCGTCTTCGGCGCGCACCATCTGCCAGCTTTCGCTGCCGCGATTGCTCACCTTGCCATCGACCAAAAAGTCGAAGTCGAACCAGACCGAAGCAACGGCGCCATTGGTATCGATGCGCACGTTGTAGAACCGCTCTTCGACGCTCTTGGGATCATTCTGGATAAATTCGGCAAACTTTTTCCAGCTTGACGGGAACACCTTGCGCGCGTTCGGGTTGAGCGGCTTGACCTTGGCCCATTTGGCCTCGTCGGCCACCGACAGCCAGCTGTCATGGTCCTGCACGAACAGGCTGCCTATCGTTTTACCGTCATGGGCGATGATGGCGGCCTTGAATTGCTCGACGATCGTTTGGATCTGCGCCACATCGGCTGCGTGGGCGCTGGCGCTGGCGTTGGCGTTGGCATTGGATGCACCCGAGACCCCCGCGGCGCGTGCTGCGCTGGCCAGACACATTGCGAGAAAGATGAAGGACAATAAACCGCGCATGGACACTCCCCTTGTATGAAAGCGTCCACCTTGCGACCGCGCCGGTCGGCCGTCCAGCCAAATGCGCCGAGCCGTGCACGCCGTGCGGCCAGACGGTTCGCCGCGCGCTATTCCGACAGGGCCACGTCCACCACGCTGCTCTGCCCATCGCGCATGCGCACAAAGCGGAACACCGATTCCACCGTCACCGTGTCGATGTGGCCCGCCATGCGCCGCTCGAACGGCTGGTCGTCGAAAGCGATGTTGGCGCGGGTGATGCGCGCGCCCAGGCGGGTCATGGCGTCGATTTCCACCGTGATGGGGCGGTAGCCGGCGAACTTCAGCCAGGCCTGGGCTTCCTCGCGGCCGGCTTGCGCGCTGTCGGAGAGGGCCACGGCGAGCGTTTCAAGCACCCACTGGTTGGAATTCTGGTAGCTGGTCGAAAACGGATAGGCGAGCATGTTGTAGCGCGCCTGGTGCAGGCGCAGCGGCGTGTTTGAAGCGAGCATGGCGGCCAGGCGCGCCTGCACGGGCGGGGAGGGCACCACGATGCGGCTATGCCAGGCAACCATCCCGTCGAGGAAAAAGCGGCCCAGGCCCTCGTCGAAGAGGCTGGAGGCGGCCGTTCCGCAGTCATTCAGCTCATGCAGCACCACCCAGTTGCCGTCGACCCGCACGGCATACGCCATGTGGGAATAGCGCAGGCCGTATTTCGACAGGTCCTGGCCGGCGCGCGCGATCAGGGCCACTTGGGCGCCCGATCGATCGAGCGCTGTTTGCGCCCGTTCGGCCAGCGCCATCGCGCGCGTAAAATTGTCCGCCGTGAGGGGCTGGTCGACGCAGGCGGTGCCGGCTTGCGCCGTGCCAGCGGCCAGCATCAATATAGACAGCAGTGCGCGCAGCAGTATGCCCATATTCAGCCCTGCGGGGCGGAGGCGGGGGCGTTGAAGGCAGGGCGCTCGATGCGGCTCGAATGCAGCAGGGCCTTGCCCATTTCGTTGGGGACGAAGGCGATCACGCGCCCGGCCGTAACCAGCAGGTAGCCGGTCGACAGGGCCACCATCTCGACCGAGGCGCCCACCACCAGCGAGGCGTCGCGTGCGGCGCGGCCGGAAAAAGCCACGGTGGCGGTCGAGGCCTTGCCGGCCGCTTTCAGGATCACCACGCTGCCATCGCCCACCGTCTCCACGCTGGCCACCACCAGGCTGCCGGCGCCGGCCACGCTTTCAAGCGCGCCGCCGACCACCCTGGCCGAGCCGTTGGCAATGGCGTTCGATGCGTTTGACATATGGGCGCTGCCTTGCGGCGCAGGATCGGAAGTGGCGGCGCTGGCGGCGTGGGCCGCCATGGCGGTGAATGAAAAAGCGAGGAGGGCGGCAAGGCGCTGCATGGCATGCTCCGTTGATGGAAAAAGGGGGGGGGGTGGATGCATGATTGGCCGTTTTGACCACGGCGGCAAGGCGCCATTCAAAGGTAGCGCCGGGCGACACCGGCGGTGGCGCTGTTTGATCCACCACATTGATTTATGGAAACATCGTTTGTCCGCGCCGGGGAAGTGCTGTATTTTACGGACTTGATCATTTTGGGCCGCCCGCCATGCGCACTTCGCCTCCATCGAGCCAGTTCGCCCTCCTGACCCAGCGCCGCTTCGCGCCGTTCTTCTGGACCCAGTTTTTCGGCGCCTTCAACGACAATCTGTTCAAGACGGCGCTGCTGGTGATGCTCACCTTCGACGCGCTGTCGTGGACCGCGGTGCCGCCGGCCACCCTCAACATCGTCATCCCGGCGCTGTTCATCCTGCCGTACGTGCTGTTCTCCGCCACCGCGGGCCAGATCGCGGAAAAATTTGAAAAGTCGCGCCTGGCGCGCGCCGTCAAATGGCTGGAGATCGCCATCATGCTCGTCGCCGGCATCGGCTGGATGAGCCATACCCTGTGGCTGCTGGTGGCGGCGGTGGTCGGCATGGGCGTGCATTCGACCCTGTTCGGCCCCGTCAAATATGCCTATCTGCCGCAGAACCTGAAACCCGAAGAACTCGTCGGCGGCAATGGCGTCATCGAGATGGGCACCTTTGTCGGCATCCTGCTCGGTGAAATCGGCGGCGCCCTGCTGGTGTCGCAAAAGCCCCATGGCATCTGGCTGGTGGCCGGCGCCACACTGCTGGTGGCGGTGATCGGCCTGATTGCCAGCTACCGCATTCCGCTCTCTCCCGCACCTGCGCCCGACCTCGTCATCAGCAAGAACCCCTTCGCCGAGTCGCTGCGCAACCTGGCCTTCTCGCGCAAGAACCGCACCGTGTTCCTCTCCATCCTGGGTAATTCCTGGTTCTGGTTTTATGGCGCCCTGATGCTGTCGCAGTTCCCCGTCTACGCCAAGGACTACCTGCACGGCGACCATGGCGTGTTCGTGCTGCTGCTGACGGTGTTCTCGCTGGGGATCGGCACCGGCTCGCTGCTGTGCGAGAAGCTCTCCGGCCACAAAGTTGAAATCGGCCTGGTGCCGTTCGGCGCCATCGGCCTGTCGGTGTTCGGCATCGACCTGTATTTCGCCAGCCTGGCGTATCACAACACCGTGGCGGTCGATATGGCGGGCCTGCTGCACCAGGCGGGCGTGATCCGCATCCTGGCCGACATCGTCCTGATCGGCGTGTTCGGGGGCTTGTTCATCGTGCCCCTGTTCGCCCTGATCCAGACCCGCTGCGATCCGGCCCACGTCTCGCGCACCATCGCCGGCATGAACATCATGAACGCGCTGTTCATGGTCGCTTCGGCCCTGCTGGCGATGGTTCTGTTGAAACTGGGCGCTTCGATCCCGCAGATGTTTTTGGCCACCGCGCTGTTGAACGCGCTGGTGGCGCTGTACATCTTCTCGCTGGTGCCGGAATTCCTGATGCGCTTCCTGGCCTGGCTGCTGATCCACACCATCCACCGGGTGGAAGTGCAGGGGGGCGCGCAGATTCCGGCGGAAGGCGCCGCCGTCATCGTCTGCAACCACGTCAGCTACGTCGACGCCGTCGTCATCGTCGCCGCCAGCCCCCGCCCGATCCGCTTCGTGATGGACCACCGCATTTTCAAGACGCCTTTCCTCGGCTGGATTTTCCGGACCGCCAAGGCGATCCCCATCGCGCCGGCCAAGGAAGACCCGTGGCTGATGGAGAAAGCCTATGTCGACATCGCCCAGGCCCTGCACGAGGGTGACCTGGTGTGCATCTTCCCGGAGGGGAAACTGACCCGCGATGGCGAGATCAACGAGTTCCGCGGCGGGATCGCCAAGATCATCGAGCGCTCGCGCGTGCCGGTCATCCCGATGGCCTTGCGGGGCCTGTGGGGCAGCATATTTACACGCGACCCGCACAATCTGTTCGATCGCGTATTGACGCGCGGCCCCCGCTCCCAGCTGGCGCTGGCGGTGGGTGCGCCGGTCGAGCCGGAACAGGCCACGCCTGAATTTCTGCAGGAGCGGGTCAGCGATTTGCGGGGGCAGTGGAAGTAAGCCGGTGCGCTTGGCCGGTCTGCTTATACCGGGCTGAAATTGGCATGCAATTTTGCGCGGGACGGCGCAAATCCATTATGATGGCGTGGGCGGTCCAGCGGGCTGCCCTCGTGCCGTCCCTTTGCCATTCAGAGGTCCTTCGCTTGATGAGCCGTACCCGCAGACCGGCGCGATGAAAATCCGCTCCTACCTCGCCCTCATGGTCGGCGCCATCCTGGTGCCGGTGATCGCCTTTTCCGCCATCGCCCTCAACCTGCTGTTGAAGGCCGAACGCGAGGCCGCCTTGAAGGGCGTGCGCGAAATGGCCCGCATCTCGCTCGTGTCGATCGACCGCGAGCTGACCAACACCGAAAGCGCGCTGCGCATGCTGGCCATTTCGACCCACCTGTCGAAAGGCGAGTTCGCCGAGTTCTATGAAAAGGCCCGCTACGCCGACCAGGTGGGCAGCACCGTCACGGCGCTGCTCGACGAACAGGGCGCGCTGGTGCTGACGACCTCAATGCCCTACGGCGCGCCGCTGCCGGAGACGACCGCCAGCGAGCGCGTCACGCGCGTGCTCGACGGCGGCCAGCCGCAGGTGTCGAACCTGATCCGCAGCGCCGTCAGCCGCCAGACCATGGTGGTGGTCGATGTGCCGGTGACGACGCGCAGCGGACGCCGCTACGTGCTCTCGCAGGGCTACAACATCGAGCACTTCAACCGCGTGCTGCGCCAGGTGAACGCGCCGCCCACCTGGCTGGCTGGCGTGTACGACCGCAATGGCATGACGATCGCGAAAACTGATGGCGGCGTGGCCAGCGAGGGGAGCGCATCAGGCGCCGTCAAGCCGGTGCTGCGCGACGCCATCGTCAATAAAACCGTGGGCGTGATCCGTAACGACAGCGACAACCAGGTCAAGCTTTATACCGTGCTGGAGCGCTCCGCCTTGTCCGGCTGGACGGTGGCGGTGGGTGTGCCGGAAGCGGAGATCGAGGCGGTGGCGCGGCGCGCCTTGACGCTGTCCGCACTGGGCCTCCTGGCTGCCTTCGGCTGCGCTGGCGCCACTGCCTGGCTGTTCGCGCGCCGCATCTCGATGTCGATCCGCGGCGCGGCCCGTTCGGCCAAGGCGCTCGAAGGCGGCCAGGAGCCCGGCCCGGCCACTGCGGCGGCGTCCGGCGTGGTCGAAGTCGATGCCCTGCAGGGCGCCATCGTCGCGGCAGGCGCCGTCATCAACCGCGAAAAAGCCCAGCGCCAGGCGGCCGAGGACGAGCGCGCGCGCCTGTTCGCCAGCGAACACGAAGCGCGCACCATGGCCGAGCGGCAGAACCGCGCCAAGGACGAATTTCTCGCCATGCTCGGCCATGAACTGCGCAACCCCCTCGCCGCCATCGTCAACGCGGCGTATGTACTGGGCGCGAAGGACATGGCGCCCGCCACTGCCGCCAGGGCCGGCGAAATCATCGTGCGCCAGAGCGGCCACCTCACGCGCCTGGTCGACGACCTGCTCGACGTCGGCCGGGTCCACTCGGGCAAGATCCTGCTGGCGCGCCAGCCCCTGCGTCTCGACGAAATGGTGGCGGCCTACGCGGCCAGCGTCGCGAGCGCGCGCGGCGCGGGCCACCACATCGAAACCCAGCTGGCGCCGGCCTGGATCGACGCCGACCCCACCCGCATCGAACAGATCATCGCCAACCTGGTCGACAACGCCATCAAGTACACCCCGGTTGGCGGCCGCATCGCGCTGTCGGTGGACGTCTCGCCCGACGGCCAGGACGCCGTGCTGGCCGTGCTCGACACGGGCATGGGCATCGGTCCCGAACTGATGCCCAATGTGTTCGAGCTGTTCGTGCAGGGCGAGCGCGCCCTCGACCGCGCCCAGGGCGGCATGGGCGTGGGCCTCGCCCTGGTGCGCCAGCTGGCGGTGATGCATGGCGGGCGGGTGGCGGTGCAAAGCGCGGGCCCGGGCCAGGGCAGCCGCTTTGAACTGCGCCTGCCGCTGGTTCCTGCGCCCGCGCCGGCGGCCTTGCCAGCTGCGCCAATTGCGCCTGCCGCCGCCGGCCGGCAGGCGGTCCTGCTGGTGGAAGATAATGAGGACGGCCGCGAGATGATGGCGATGATGCTCGAAGCGCAGGGCTATCCCGTCCACACGGCAGCCGACGGCCCGCAGGGCGTTGAGCTGGCCGTCGAACGCCGGCCCGCCATCGCCCTGATCGACATCGGCCTGCCCGGCATCGACGGCTATGAAGTGGCCCGGCGCCTGCGCGCCAACCCCGCCACGGCCGCCATCCGCCTGGTCGCCCTGACCGGCTACGGTCTGGCGACGGACCGCCAGCGCGCCCTCGAAGCGGGTTTCGACAGCCACCTGGTCAAGCCGGTGGACCTGAACCTGCTGCTGGAGGTCCTGGAGCAGGTCAGCTCGGCAGAGGCGCTGTAGGCCGCCGAGTCGACCCGGCAAGAATTGTTCGCCACCAGACGCAATTTAGCCGTGCAAATCTGGCAAACCATCTGCTATAATTTGGCCCTCGTCGGGGCGTAGCGCAGCCTGGTAGCGTACTTGCATGGGGTGCAAGGGGTCGAGTGTTCGAATCACTCCGTCCCGACCATTAGAATCAAAGACTTGGCCGCAAGGCTGCAGAGAAGCCCACCACTGTTGTCAGACGCATGTCTGATACGGTGGTGGGCTTCAGTCTTTCTGGCTCCCGAAACCGCGGTATGGTTAACATCAGTCGCCCCTTAGCCTTCACGAAAAGATCGGCCTGCCGCTACGATGAGGGCGTCATGCACTCGTGCTGAAATCGTCCCTTCAAATATCAAGCACGGGCGTGCTCTGGGCGCTACCTCCATGCGCCCTGCGACCCTCTTGCTGGCAAAACTGCCCAGCGTGCAGCACACCGCTCCCATGCGACTGCGCTGGCGTGGCTTTCGCAACGCTTTGTCTCTCCCAATTTTAGAAAAAGCGCTTGTCATGACTTCGCAATGAAAAGATCAGATAAGAATGCTGGGCGTCAAAAAATAAAGTCGCGCTTCCTTTTTGTCGGATTTTTTTACAGTGGCGCAGATTTGACTTGATGCGCGGTTCTTAATGCCTGGAATTTTAATAAGGGATTTATGCGATATTAATTTGACCGTGAACAAACCCGCATATCTGCCATCTTAATATTTCGCAATGGTGATCGATTACTTAAATGGATCGTTTTGCAGATTATGCGTGAAT
>JBJMVV010000255.1:0-13767 GCA_045810505.1 Massilia sp. | reverse complement strand
TCGAGGCCAGCCGGGGTGGCAATCCGGCGATGCGCGCCTTTGCCGTGCTGGAGTTCCTGGGCGCCATGCCGGCGCCGTTCAATGTGATTGAAGCGAAGCGCTGACGGCAGGCGACGGCGCCTGCGGCACGAAGCGCGTGCGCAGCGCCATGAAGGGCGATTCCACCAGGTAGTAGAGCAGCGCGCCGCAGGCCACCGACAGCGCCAGGCAGGCGCCGATCGTGAGGGCTGACTCGGGTCCGTAGCCGGCATCGGCAAACGGCCGCGCGGCCAGGATGCAGACCTGCTTGTGGACCAGGTAGATGGCATACGACCACAGGGCCAGCCGCTCGGCGCCCGGCACCCGGATGGCGCCCAGGCGCGAGGTGGGATCGAGAGCGGCCAGCACCAGCAGGCCAAAGCCCAGCGCCAGCAGGGGGTAGCCGAACAGCGTCACCGCAAAGGCGTAGCGGTCATGCAGCGACCAGGCGAACACCAGCCCAAGCACCAGCCCCCCGGCCACGGTCGCGAAGTCGCCGCGCCGCACCAGGCGGGCCCACAGATCCTTGTGAAAATTCTTCAGCACCGCCAGCGCCACGCCCGCCAGCAGTTCGTCCAGGCGGCACAGCGAGGAATAATAAATAGTGGTGTAGTAATGGGCCAGGCCCCGTTGCTGGCCTTCGACCTCGTGCAGCCAGAACCAGGCGCGCGCCGCAAAGCCCATTGCGAGGCCGGCGCCAATGGCGAACCAGGCGAGGCGCAGGCTGCGTTTTTGGGCGGCGACCAGCAGGGCCAGCGCCGGCAGCAGCATATAAAACTGCTCTTCGATGCACAGCGACCAGGCATGCGAGAAGCCGGTGCCGGCCAGCAGGCCGATGTTTTGCGTGAAGCTTAAAAAACGCCAGGCCGGCAGCATCGTCATGCCATCCCTGAACCACGGCCAGCAGTAATACAGGGCCAGCACCACGTAAAAATTGGGCAGGGTGCGCAGCAGGCGGCGGGCGTAAAAGCGGCCAGGGGCGAAGCCTTCCGGGCTGGCCATGGCAGCGAATATCTGATTGCCGATCAGGTAGCCGGACAGCGCGAAGAACAGGTCGACGCCGACCCAGCCGACGTCGCCGAACCAGCCGAAGGTGGAGCGCTCGCTGACGAACAGGGTGTAATGGTGCAGCACCACGAAGGTGACGGCCAGGGCGCGCAGGGTGTCGAGGCCGTGGATACGACGGCCGCCGCTGCGAGGTGCGTCGCTGTGCCCCGAAGGTTTGTTAATGGATGACGGCGGCATGGCGATGGCAAGGTTGACAAGCTTGCGATGATAGCCGATATCGGCCGCAGCCGGCGGGCCGCAAAGAGCGAATTTCCCGCTAGAATATCGGCCACAACCCTCATTCTTTTGGCTACCATGACCAGCGCGCGCGACCTGCAATTCAAATCGATCAATTACACGGGACTTGGCAAGGGTCCCCGCCTCATCATCACCGGCGCCGTGCACGGCAACGAAACCTGCGGCACCGTGGCGATCCGCCGGGTGATGGAAGAAATCGACAGCGGTAAATTGATCATCGCCAACGGCAGCGTCACCTTCGTGCCGGTGACCAATCCCCTCGCGTACCGGCTGCAACAGCGCTCGGGCGATCGCAACCTCAACCGCAACCTGTTTCCCAACGAGGCGCCGCAGGATTTCGAAGACCAGATCGCCAACTGGCTGTGTCCGCTGCTGGCGCAACACGACGTGCTGCTCGACCTGCATTCCTTCAACGCCGAGAGCGAGCCCTTCGTGATGGTCGGCCCCCAGAACAACGACGGTCCCCTGCAGCCTTTCAAGCACGCCGAGAAGGAGCGGGCGATGGCGAAGATCCTCGGAGTGCGCCGTTTCGTCGATGGCTGGCTGGCCACTTATGGCGATGGCGTGCAACGCCGCACCCGCGACGCTTCCCAGTTGCAGACAGTGCTGCGCTACGGCGTCGGCACCACCGAATACATGCGCAGCACGGGCGGCTACGCCCTGACGCTCGAGTGCGGCCAGCACATGGATCCGGCCGCGCCCGAGGTGGCCTACCGCGCCATCATGAATGTGCTGGCCCACCTGGAGCTGATCGACGCGCCGGCGCCGACGCCGGTGGCGCCTGACGACATCGAAGCGCTCTCGATGGTGGTGGTGCACGACAAGTTGGACAAGGCCGACAGCTTCAGCCGCACCTGGCGCAGCTTCGATCCCGTCCAGGTGGGCACCGAGATCGGCCGGCGCGCCGACGGCACGGTCGTGCTGTCCGAGTTCGAAGGACGCATTTTATTTCCGGATGTGAATGCCGGCGCGAATTCCGAGTGGTATTACCTGACCCGGCCGAACCCGGCGTTTGCACGGGGCGAATGATCGGCATCGCCGCGCGCGTCGCCGGAATGCGCGCGGACGCACCATCTTTGTGCGAAAATCTCAGCCAATCGGGGTGAACACCCGAGCTGCATCGCGACCATAACAACGACATCAATGCGCATTGACGGAAACCTGACTCGCTGGGCCCTGGCCATAGCTGCCCTCGCCTGCCCATTCGCCGAGGCGGCCCGTCCCGGGCTTGCACCCATGCCTGTGCCCGTCCTTGCGCAGGAAAGCGTGGCCCCCAAATTTGTGCTCGACGAGGGCAAGCGCCCGCAAGGCCTGTGTCCTGACATCATGGCGGCCATCGAAGCGGTCGAGCCGCGCCTGCGCTTTACCGGTTTCGACCGGGCCCGTTCGCTTGCATTTATTGAAGACGCCATGGCGCGCGGCAATGCGCTTGCCGCCTGCGCCCTGGTCGATTCCAGCATCCGCAACAATGTCGCCAGGCGCATCAATGTGCCCCTGTATGAAGCGCGTTACCGGCTGGCGGCGGCGGCC
This sequence comes from Massilia sp., assembly GCA_045810505.1. Taxonomy (GTDB): domain Bacteria; phylum Pseudomonadota; class Gammaproteobacteria; order Burkholderiales; family Burkholderiaceae_D; genus JAFCUW01. The sequence continues at coordinate 10,914 of JBJMVV010000255.1, read as the reverse complement.
GGCGACACAGCGCCCGTGCACAGCCTGGACGAACTGGCGCGCGGCCGGCAACTCGTCAATACAGCGCGCGGCTCCGGCTATGTGAACGATCTGAAAGCGCGCGGCGTGGCGGTCGACGACAGCTCCGGCGACAGCGTCGTCAACCTGCGCAAGACGGTGCACGGCCACGGCCGCTACACCTATCTCAATGAAATGAGCATGTTCTATTACATCCGCAGCGCCGGACTGGAAGCGCAACTGACCGTGCTGCCGACCGTGTTTCACACCGGCTCGCTGTATTTCTGGGTGAGCCGCAAGGCCGATCCGGCGCTGGCGCCGATGCTGGAAGCGGCGCTGATCAAGCTGAAGGCCAACGGCGAACTGGAGCGCATTTCCGCGCACTGGTCGCGCCTGCATTGAGCGGCGTCGGTTCAGCCCGGCGTGAGCAGCTTCAGACCGGCAATCCCCGCCACGATCAAGCCGATCGATAGCAGCCGCAAGGCCCCGGCCGGCTCGCCCAGCAACACCATCCCAAGCACAGCCGTGCCCACGGTGCCGATGCCGGTCCAGACCGCGTACGCAGTGCCAAGCGGCAGGTGGCGCAGGGCCAGGCCCAGCAGGCCCACGCTGCCGGCCATCGCGGCAATGGTGAACACGGACGGCCACAGGCGGCTGAAACCGTCGGTGTACTTCAGGCCCACCGCCCATGCCACTTCCAGCAGACCAGCCAACACCAGCAGCAACCAGCTCATTGCACTCTCCTGTCCACGGCATCGTCGACGCCGCGTGTTTACATTAAATAGCCCGGACGGTAGCACAGCGGGGCGTGCCGGAGCAAGGCCAGCGGATGTGCGCCATAATCGACGCGTTTGGTCGAAACATGCAGCCGTGCAAGTGCGACCCACCTTCTCCCCTTGAATAAAGCCGCCCCATGAATCAAAGCATGACGCAACAAGGCATGTCGCTGGCCGACATTTTTATCGCGCTGGCCGTTGTGGTGATCTGGGGCGTCAATTTTGTCGTCATCAAACTGGGCCTGCGCGACTTGCCGCCGATCCTGTTTTCCGCCCTGCGCTTTCTGTGCGCCGCCCTGCCCCTGGCCTTTTTCATCAAGCCGCCCGCCACTTCCCTGCGCCTGCTTGCCGTCTTTGGCATGTTCCAGTTTGCCATCCAGTTCACCCTGCTGTTCACTGGTATCAAGCTGGGCCTGCCGGCCGGCCTGGCTTCGCTGGTGGTGCAGTTGCAGGCCTTTTTCACGATCGGCCTGGCCGTGCTGCTGCTGGGCGAGCGCCCCCGCGCCGTGCAACTGGTCGGGGCGACGGTAGCGCTGGGCGGCATGGCCGTGGTGGCCCTGAACCTGGAGGCGCGCGCCACCCTGATCGGTTTCCTGCTGGTGGTGCTGGCCGGGCTGTGCTGGGCGGTCGCGAATATCGCCGGCAAGCAGATGGGGCGGCCGCTCACTGCAGGGGGCGCGACGCGCGCCGTCAATCCGCTGGCGCTGGTGGTGTGGGGTTCGGTGGTGGCAACGCCGCCCTTGCTGCTGGTGTCGTGGCTGGTCGAAGGCCCCGCCGCCTGGCAACTGGCGGCGCACAATTTCAGCTGGAAAACCTTGTGGGCCGTGCTGTTCAATGCCTGGCCAAACACCCTGCTGGGCTTTGGCATCTGGTCCATGTTGATGCGTAAATATCCTGCCGCAACCATCGCCCCGTTTTCCCTGCTGGTGCCGGTGGCCGGCATGGTCAGCGCGGCCATCGTGCTGGGCGAATCGCTGCAATGGTGGAAGATCGTGGCGGGACTGCTGGTACTGGGCGGACTGGCGCTGAACCAGTTTGGCGAGCGGCTGTGGGCGTCCTTGCGCCCGGGTACCACAGTTGAGCGCTGAAAATGCGCGTTGACAAACTATTCAGATGGGATTGAAATGTGTTTCCTTCTGACATTTCAAGGCCCCCATGTCCCCCCTCGCCGCCATCCTGATCGCCGCCATCGCCCTGCTGCACGCCTGGTTCGTGCTGCTTGAAACGGTCCTGTTCAAGACCCGCGGCCGGCGCGCCTTCGGCATTTCCGCCGAGAAGGCCGCGATCATGGCGCCGGCCATGTCCAACCAGGGTTGCTACAACGGCTTCCTGGTCGCTGCCCTGGTAGTCGGCCTGGTCCATCCCGATGCGGCAATCGCGCGCGCCTTTGCCGTCTACGGCCTGGCCTGCGTGGCCGTGGCCGGGGTCTGGGGCGCCGTCACCGTCAAACGCAGCATCTTCCTGATCCAGTCGGTCCCGGCGCTGCTGGCCCTGGCCGCCCTGTTCCTGATGTAAGCGCAGCAGCCGCTTCTGCCGTCCCCGGCAGACTGTCCGCGTATATCGTAGAATGGCGATATTAGGTTCGAAGAAACCCGATATAGACCATGCCATGAACATCGACGCTATCCACAAGGCCCTGGCCAATCCCGTCCGCCGGCAGATTCTCGCCTGGCTGAAAGAGCCCGACGCCCACTTCTCCCAGCAGGCGCATCCGCTTGATCTGGGCGTGTGCGCCGGGCTGATCGATGCGCACACGGGGCTGTCGCAATCGACTGTGTCAGCCCACCTGGCCACTTTGCTCAAGGCGGAACTGATCACGGCCCGCCGCGTCGGCCAATGGATTTTCTATAAACGTAATGAGGCGCTCATCACTGCTTTTCTCGATCAATTACATCAAGGACTTTAGGAAAACACCATGCAGACTTTGTTTGATCCCCTGGTCGTCGGCGACCTGACTTTGCCCAACCGCGTCATCATGGCGCCCCTGACCCGTTCGCGCGCCGGTGGCGGCGGGCGCGTGCCCAATGCCCTGATGGCCCGATACTATGCGCAGCGCGCCAGTGCTGGCCTGATCCTGTCCGAGGCCACTTGCGTCAATCCGGAAGGCGTCGGCTACGAGGACACCCCGGGCATCTGGTCTGATGAACAGGTGGCCGGCTGGAAGCTGGTGACCGAGGCGGTGCACGCCGCCGGCGGGCGCATTTTTGTCCAGCTCTGGCACGTCGGCCGTGTCTCGGATCCGAGCCTGTTGAATGGCGCGGCGCCGGTCGCCCCAAGCGCGATTGCCGCGGCCGGCAATGTCAGCCTGCTGCGTCCCGTGCGCCCGTATCCTGTGCCGCGTGCGCTGGCGCTGGAAGAAATCGGCGAGATTGTTGCGGCCTACCGCAAGGGTGCGGAAAACGCCAAACTGGCCGGCTTCGACGGCGTCGAGATCCACGGCGCCAACGGCTATCTGCTCGACCAGTTTTTGCAGGATTCCACCAACACCCGCACCGACCAATACGGCGGCTCGATTGAAAACCGCGCGCGCCTGCTGCTCGAAGTGACCGACGCCTGCATCGACGTGTGGGGCCCCGGCCGCACCGGCATGCACCTCGCGCCCCGCGGCGACGCCCACGACATGGGTGATTCGAACCCGGCCGAGACCTTCAGCTACGTGGCCCGCCAGCTCAAGGCGCGCGGTATCGCCTTCATCTGCGCCCGCGAAGCCGTCGGTCCCGACAGCATCGGCCCCCTGCTGAAACAAGCATTCGGCGGCGTCTACATCGCCAACGAAAAGATGACCCGCGCGTCCGCCAATGCCCTGATCGCGCAAGGCCACGCCGATGCGGTCGCCTTCGGCCAGTCCTTCATCGCCAACCCCGACCTGCCGCGCCGTCTGCAGCAAGACGCGCCCCTGAATGCACCGCGCCCCGAGCTGTTTTATGGCGGCGGTGAACAGGGCTATATCGACTATCCGGCCTTGCAGGCCTGATCAAAAGAGGGTCGGGTCCAAGCGGCCCGATTCTCGCCAATCCCCCACAATTTGCATGGTATTCTTTTGGCCTCACCCGCCGAAGGATCGCCATGCACCTGCTTGCCCGCACCGCCCTCGCTTTCACCCTCACTTTCACCCTCACCTTCGCAGCCGCGCTGGCAGCATCAGCCGCCGAGGCGCCCCGCGCCGCCAATACCTTCATCACCGAAGCCCAGGCCATGGCCCGCTCCGCGCGCGTCTCGAATGTCGCCTATGTGCTCGACTTTACCCTCACCGGCCAGCCGGAGTTCGCCGGCAGCAGCCGCATCGACTTCGACCTCGCTGACACGAGCGCGCCGCTGACGATCGACCTGGACAAGGCAAAGCTCGGCGCCGTCAGCGTCAACGGCCAGTCCGTCACGCCCGACTACAACGGCTTTTTCCTGACCCTGGCGCCTGGTGTGCTGAAAAAGGGGCGCAACAGCGTGGTGGTGAACTACACGCGCGCCCACAGCACCAATGGCGAAGGGCTGCACCGCATGGTCGATCCGGCCGACGGCAGGGTCTACACCTACTCGCACTTCGAGCCAGCGGCGGCGCACCAGATGTTCGCCCTGTTCGACCAGCCCGACCTGAAAGCGACGTTCACCGTCAACGTCACGGCGCCGGCCGACTGGGTGGTGGTGTCGACCAAACGCGAGAGCGGCGTGACGCCGGCGGCCGAGGGCACTCGGCTTTGGCGCTTCCCGGCCTCGAAAAAACTCAGTCCCTACAATTTTTCGCTGCACGCAGGGCCGTACAAAGTCTGGGAAGACAACAGCGGCCCCTACCCCATGCGCCTGTTCGCGCGCCAGTCGGTGGCGGCCCAGGTGGCGCCGGCCGACTGGTTCAAGTACACCAAAGACGGGCTGGCCTTCTTCGACAATTATTTCGGCGTGCCCTACCAGTGGGAAAAGTATGACCAGCTGCTGGTGCCCGACTTCCTGTACGGCGCGATGGAAAACGCGGGCGCGGTCACATTTGCCGAACGGGCTTTCCTGCACAAGTCGGCCATGACGGACGCCCAGCAGGAAGGCCTGGCATCGACCATCATGCACGAGATGGCGCACCAGTGGTTCGGCGACCTGGTGACGATGAAATGGTGGAACGGCCTGTGGCTCAACGAAAGCTTCGCCTCCTTCATGGGCACCATGGCCACCGCCGAAGCGACGCCGTTCAAGCATGCCTGGCTGTCGTTTTACGCCGGCGCCAAGCAGGGCGCCTATGCGGCCGACCAGTCGCTCACCACCCACCCGATCGAAGTGCCGGTGGCGTCGACCGCCAACGCCTTCGACAATATCGACGCCATCACCTACGCCAAGGGCGCCTCCACCCTGATGCAGCTGCGCCAGCTGCTGGGGGCCGAGGTGTTCCGCCAGGGCGTGCACAACTACCTGCAAAAATACGCCTTCCAGAATGCGCGGCTGGACGATTTCATCGGCAGCCTGGGCCAGGCAGCCCACCGCGACCTGCAACCGTGGACCCGCCAGTGGCTCTATCAGCCGGGCGTGAACACCATCGCCGCCGACTACAAGTGCGACGCCAAGACCGGCAGAATCGCCAGCTTCTCGCTGCGCCAGAGCGCCGCGTCGCAATTGCCGACCTTGCGCGAACAGCGGGTGCAGGTCGCCACCTTTACCACTGACGGCGGCGCGCTGCGCCTGGCCGCCAGCGCCCCGGTCACCTACCGCGGCGCGCAAACGCGCGTGCCGGCGCTGCTTGGCACCCCCTGCCCCGCCCTGGTCTACCCGAATTACCAGGACTGGGGCTTTGCCAAGGTGCGGCTCGACCAAAAATCCTTCGCCACCGCCCAGGCCAGCCTGGGCAAGGTGGACGATCCCCTGCTGCGCGCAATGCTGTGGACCAGCCTGTGGGACGGCGTGCGCGATGGCAGCCTGCCCCTCAATGAATTCATCACGACCGCCGTGGCGAACGCGCCGCTGGAAACCAATTCAACTTTGCTCAACACCGAACTGACCATGCTGGGCCGCGCGCGCCACTATCTCGATGCGATGGGAGCCGACCCGGCTTACGTCGCCGCGCGCACTGGCGACATGGAGGAAATGGCTTGGCGGGCGATGGCGGCCAGCCATGGCAACAGCAATGTCCAGCGGCGCTGGTTCGGCTTTTATATCAATACGGCCACCAGCAGCGCGGCGCTGGCGCGCCTGGCCGGCCTGCTCGATGGCAGCGTGAAGGTCGAGGCTCTGGAAGTAGGCCAGGACCAGCGCTGGGCCATCATCGCCCGCCTGAACCGCTTTGCTTTCCCCGGTAGCGCCGAGATGATCGCACGCGAGCAGGCGCGCGATCCGTCCGACGCCGGCCAGTCCGGCGCGCTGGCCGCCACCGTTGCGCGGCCCGATCCGGCCATCAAACGCGAGTGGCTGGCGAAGGTGCAGGACCCCACCACCAAAATACCCTTCTCGAAGCTGCGCGTGGCGATTGATAGCCTGTACCCGGTCGAGCAGGCCGCCCTCAATGAAGCCACCGCCGGCGAACGGCTGGCCAGCCTGGCGGCCCTCGACAAGGCGACCGGTCCCGTCTTCATGCGCAGCTACGCCGAGCTGATTCCCGCCACCTGCCGGCCCGGGAGCGTCAAGCGTCTCGACGCGGCAGCCACCTCCAGCAATTTCAACGCGCTGTCAGCCGGCACCCGCCGCGCCCTGCTCTCGCTGCGCGAGGAAGACCAGCGCTGCGTGGCGATCAGCCGGGCGATGACGGCGGGGGCGCCGAAGGGGTGAGTGCTGAATCACCTGTGAGCCGGTCAGCGATTGCCTGGTCTGACACGGCCACCATCGGCCATATCGCGGTGAGCACGCTCGCCCTGTCGGGACAACTGGCGCAGGGCCGCGTCGACTGCACCCTCGCGCCCTGCGGCAAATTTCGCAATGGCGCGCCGCGCTGGTGGTGCGTCAGCCATCAGCGCCACTGGGGCGTCGCGGCCGATCTGGCGCGCGCCGATGGCCGCTGCCGCGAAGCCGCTCAGCCCTTGTCGGTGGTACTCGATCCAGTGGTGATTGAATGTGGCGCCAGCGGCCCGGAGGCGCCATTGCTGCTGTCGCTCGAGGGCGGCGTGATCGGCATCAACGGCGCCCGCACCGTGCCAGCCCTGTCCATCAAGCTCGCGCCGGCCAGCGTGTTCGCCCAGCGCGCCATCAACTACGTCAACGTCACCCCGCCCGCGCTGGCGGCGCTGGCGCAGGCGGACGGCTGCGTCGATTGCGCGCGCTGCGGCTATCCCCATCTCGACCTGGGCGAATTTGCCGCGCGCCCCCACCGGCGCCACACCTGCGGGCACTGCGGGCACGACGCCACCCACAGCGGCGCCGCCATCGTCTCCCATCCCCTGTTCGCCTTGCTGCAGGCCTGGCCGCAACAACTGCGCTGTCTGCTTTGACTTCAGCGCATCGCCAGCGGCGTGGCCCGCCGCGGCGGGGCAAACGACTGGTCCAGCTGCGCCAGGTCGTCGGCGTCCAGTCTCAAGTCCAGCACGGCCGCGTTCTCGCGCACGTGAGCCGCACTGACCGCTTTCGGGATCGCGATCACGCCCTGCTGGTGCAGCAGCCAGGCCAGCGCCACCTGGGCCGTCGTCACGCCGTGGCGCATGGCCACCGCGCGCAGGCCGGCCACGCCCAGCATGCCGCCCTGCTCCAGCGGCGAATAGGCCATCAGCGGCATGGCGCGCTCGCGGCACCAGGACAGCAAATCCCACTCGATGCCGCGCCGGGCCAGGTTGTAGAGCACCTGGTTGGCGGCGATGCCGGCGCCGCCTTCGGTCGCGGCGGCTTCCACCATGTCCTCGCGGTCGAAATTGCTGACGCCATAATCGACGATCTTGCCAGCCGTCTGCAGCGCCTGAAAACCGGCGATGGTCTCGGCCAGCGGCACGCTGCCCCGCCAGTGCAGCAGGTACAGGTCGATGCGGTCGGTGTTGAGGCGTTTCAGACTGCGCTCGCAGGCCTCCTGCACGGCGCGCCGGCCCGCATTGTGGGGGTAGACCTTGCTGACGATATAGGTCTGGTCGCGCCGTCCGGCAATGGCCGCGGCCACCACTTTTTCCGCGCCGCCCTCGCCATACATTTCCGCCGTGTCGATCATGCTTAGCCCCAGGTCCAGTCCCAGCCGCAGCGCATCCGCCTCGCGCGCCGCCTCGGCGGGATCCTCGCCCATATTCCAGGTGCCCTGGCCCAGCACCGGAATGCTGCGCCCGGTCGGCATCGTCAATGTCCGCATCGCTTCTCCTTTTGATGTTCAGCACTGTATACAAGGGTACGCCGGCGCGGCGCGCCAGCCAACTCTGCGCGCATGAATATTTTTGCATGATGTTTGAGCAGCTTGGAGTCGTCAAACGCCTGGCCGCCGCACACTTGCCGGGTTCACCTTTCGACGAGGACTCGCCATGCAGGAAACATTCTCACGCCGCCTTGCCAGCCTGGCGCTGTCGCTGTTTGCCTTCTCGCTGGCCCTGCTCACTTGCGCTTGCACCCGCAGCATGGACCAGCAGGCCGGTCCCGAAGCGCCGCTGGCGCCGCCTACCACCTACCACCTGTATGTGGCGAGCACGGGCGACGATAACAATCCGGGCAACGAAAGCGCGCCCTTTCTGACCATCACCCGCGCGGCCCAGGCGGCCCTGCCCGACACCACCATCCACGTCGCCGGCGGCGACTATCCGGGCGGCTTTCGCACCATGGTGAGCGGCACCGAGAAGGCGCGCATTTATTTTATTTCCACCACGCCAGGGGCGGCCCGCATCGTGCCGCCAATCAAGTCGGTCAGCGCCACGGCCTGGGAAAATCGCGGCAACTACGTCGATATCGTCGGCTTCGAATTCGATGGCCGCGCCTACCGGGGCGGGCAGCGCTGGTTCAACGGCCTCTACAGCACCGGCTCCTGGGATTCACTGCGTCACAACGTCATCCACCACATCGCCACCGGGGCGCCCTGCGCCGCCACGGAAGCGGCCGGCATCACGGTCGAGAGCTATTTCAAGGGCGTGCAGGCCGAAGTGATCGGCAACAAGATCTACGATATCGGACCGGACGGCTGTGCCGCCGTGCAGGGCATCGCCGTCAATACCTCCGCGCTGGTGGCGAACAACCTGGTGTTCCGCGTCGCAAATGCCGGCATCTACCTGTGGCATGACGCCAACCATGTGCGCGTGTTCAACAATACCGTCACGGGATCGACCATCGGCATCCTGATGGGCGGCGGCGATTTTTACGTCACGGCGGGGCCCAACGACTATTCAGACGTGAGCAATAATATTGTGTATGACAACAATACCGGCATCGTTGAACTGGGCGCGATCGGCAAGCACAATGTCTACCGCAACAACCTCGTGTTCAGTAACCCGGCGCGCGACTGGGCGCTGGCGCCCGGGCAGCAAACCGTGGGCACGGTGGCGGCCGATCCCCGCTTCAAGGCCTACCAGCGCAATGTCATGCCGGATTTTTCGCTGGCCGACGCCTCGCCCGCCATCGGCAAGGGCGACCCGCAGCATGCCCATCCGGTCGATTACAAGGGCACGCGCCGCATGGTCAGGCATGTGGACCTGGGCGCCATCCAGCACCTGGCCGAACCTGCTTTATAGTGGCGACTATAAAATCTCGCGCACCAGTTCCGCCGGACGGCACAGGCGCACGCCCTTGCCGCTGACCACCAGCGGGCGCTCGATCAGCACCGGATGGGCCAGCATGGCGTCGACCAGGGCATCGTCGTCCAGCGCCGGATTGTCCAGGCCCAGTTCGGCGTAGACGGCTTCCTTGCTGCGCAACAGGGCGCGCACGGGTATGCCGGCAGCCCCGGCCATTGCGCGCAGCAGCGCGTGCGAAGGGGGCTGCTGCAGATATTCGATGATGGCCGGCTCGATGCCGGCAGCGCGGATGATTTCCAGGGTGTTGCGCGAGGTGCTGCAGCGGGGGTTGTGGTAAATCGTGACGTCCATGGCGGCTTTCCAATGTGAATCAGGCATGATACCTGCTGGCACCGGCCGCTGCTTTTCCTTGCGGCGGCCTTGAGTGTTGGATTTTGCGCACTTGCGGCTGCCTTGCCCTGCCGCTAGAATGCCTTCCCATTTGCAATTTATGCGGCCGATCCGGTCGCGCGCAAACGGTGACCATCAAGCGGACCGCATCGTACGGTCCGGCGGAGACGAGCATGAACGATTACATGGCCAGCGCGGCCCTGCCCAGCTGGCGCCAGCGCGCCTCGCTGCGCCTGCTGCACCTGTTTGGCTGGAAGGTGCGCTTCAAGCCCCTGCCCGGCCCCCACGGCGTGGCGGTGGTCTACCCGCACACCTCGAACTGGGATTTCATCGTCGGCCTGCTGGCCAAGTGGGCGGTGGGCCTGCCGTTTCGCTGGCTGGGCAAGGACACCCTGTTCAAGGGCGTGATGGGGGTGTTCATGCGCCATTGGGGCGGCATGGCCGTCGAGCGCTCCACCACCACCGGCGCCACCGAGCGCCTGGCCGCCACCATGCACGCGGCGCCCTGGTGCTGGATCGCCATCACCCCCGAAGCGACGCGCGGCTACAAGCCCCATTGGCGCACCGGCTTTTACCACCTGGCGCGCGCCGCGAAGGTGCCGGTGCTGCTGGTGTATATCGATTATCCGAACAAGGAACTGGGCGTGGTCGACACCGTCATGCTGACGGGCGACCAGGCGGCCGACATGGCAGCCATCGCCGCCGTCTACCAGGGCCGTCACGGCCTGTATCCCGAACTGGAAGCGCCGATCGTGCTGGCGCCGCCGCGCCCGCGCTGACGCTTTTTTCAGATTGGTGCGGCGTCGAGCAGGCCCTCACGGCGGATGAATTCAACCACCGCGTCGACACCCTCGCCGCTGCGCAGATTGGTGAAGATGAAGGGCCGCGCGCCGCGCTGGACGGCGGCATCGCGGGCCATCACGGCCAGGTCCGCGCCCACGTGGGGCGCCAGGTCGGTCTTGTTGATGATCAGCAGATCGGAGCGGGTGATGCCCGGGCCGCCCTTACGGGGAATTTTTTCGCCGCCCGCCACGTCGATCACATACAAGGTCAGGTCCGACAGTTCGGGGCTGAAGGTGGCGGCCAGGTTGTCGCCGCCCGACTCGATCAGGATCAGTTCAAGCGCCGGAAAATCGGCCTGCATGCGCGCAATCGCTTCC